>NZ_JABLUU010000001.1:0-452418 GCF_018491655.1 Komagataeibacter oboediens
TACCGTCAATCATAAAAATGCAAAAAAACGAAAACCGTCACACGCCAAAACCCAAAAACCACAGAAAACCGGCATTCCTGAGGCCTGCAGGAATTGAGAAAAACATGTCGGACGGACAGAATCCGTTTGTCCCCTCTCCTGCCGGCATAAATCCTATCCATTTTAAGATGGACGCATCGGGACAGATTCTGGGACATACCCCTGAATTATTACACCATATTGCTACGAGCAGGTTCCCATGCCGAATCCTTCGACCAAACCCTCCCTTCTTCATGAAGTGAACGATCATGTGGCCGTGCGCATGACGATCATATTCGGAAGCATCTGGTGCGTTTATGCCTTTCTGGTCTTTTCGCTTATCCCGCTGGCTGCGCCTGCATGGCAGAATACGCTGCTTTACATAAGCAACTGTATCCAGCTGGTTGCCCTCCCCGCCCTTATGGTGGGCAATGCGGTACTCAGCCGGGGAACCGACCGGCGTGCGGCAGAAGATCATGCAGCCCTGATGGAAATACTGAATGATGTCAGATCTGAAGTCGCGGAACTGAAAACAGTGACTAATGATCTGGCCCGCAAAACGAACGAAGCGGCCAGCCGCGCACCTTCGGAAGTCGTATCGTTTTCCGATGAAGCTGTTATAAATGTAACGGAAAACGGTGCCCATGCAGCGCCTGCAGCCAAGGCATAACGTCACCATCACATTTTATGGAAACACCATGTCCCCTGTCCTGAACCGTCCCGAAACCGTCGCGGAACTGACCGCCATGTCCGATCGCTATGAAAAGGCGCTGAGTGACAATAACCTTCAGGAACTCGATGCGCTCTTTTACCACGGGCCGGAAACCGTGCGGTATGGGGTCGGCGAAACGCTGTACGGGTTTGATGAAATCGCCGCGTTCCGCCGCAACCGGACGGGGGGATCGCCCCCGCGCGATGTGCTTCGACGCCATATTACCGCCATCGGCACGGATGCCGGCACGGTTGACCTGGAATTCCGTCGCCATGGCGGTGAACGGATCGGACGGCAGAGCCAGACATGGATCCGCACTCCCGATGGGTGGAAGGTCATTGCCGCGCATGTCTCCCTTATGGCGGATATATCATGATGAACTGATTCCGTCAGAGATGTCGGTGTCTTGCAACTGCGCCAGGGCATCGACAAATCCGATCGCGAAGGAAGCTGGCCCGCCTGCATTCCGGGCCGCGATTTCAGCTGCACGCGCATATAGTGCATGAATGGCTGCCGCAGCGACCAGCCTGTCCGATTCCACCGGGGTCACCGCAAGGCCGGCCGCCACCAGCCCACCCAAGGCGCATCCCGCCCCCGTCACGACCGTCAACAACCGGTTACCGCCCGGCACGACAAGGTGACGCCCATCAGGGCCGAGTATATGGTCCTCCGGCCCACTGATCGCCACGATCACCTGTTTATTACGGGCCAGATCCTGTCCCATCGGCACTGCCTGTGCGATGGAGGCCGTGGTTTCCACCCCCCGCGCCGTCGCCGCACCGCCAGCCAGGGCCATGACCTCACTGGCATTGCCCCGTATGACGGCCGGCCCCTGTCGCATCAGATCACGAATAATGGCATCATATTCCCCGATACCAGCCCCCATGGCCACGGGGTCGAGCACCCATGGCACCCCTGCGGCATTCGCAGCCTGCACGGCGGCCAGCATATCCTGTGCCGTGCAATTGATCAGCCCCGCCGCATTGACCCATACTGCCCCCGCATGCCCCCCGAAACCGGCCGGCCAGCCCGGTGCTGCGCCAATCGCGGGCGCCGCCCCTGCCGCCAGCAGCACATTGGCGCTGAGGGTCGCCGCAACATAGTTGGTCAACCCGTACACAAACGGCGCCTGCTGCCTGACCTGCCGCAGGACGGCGCGGCAGGCAGGGTGATCATAATTCATGGATATGGCTGCTGCGTGCATAAGGTTGCGCTCCTTTCCCACGCGTCCAGCCCATGGGGGCCGACACAGACAGGGGTTGCCTTTTGGTGGTAATCGACTGAAAAACAAAGAACGCAGCCGGTCAATGATGCCGGTAGCCCTCTTGATCTCATATATGTTTTTACCAGCCGACATATCGTAGCAGGAACATACCGTGCGACCAGCTTTCCTCTCTGCCCCTGTCATTCTTGCCGCAGGACTACTGGCCTCCTCTTCCGCATGGGCTGCGGATGCACTGGGACAGCCAACGGCCAGGCTATGCTTCACCCTGCGCGATGCGGCTCTTGCCGGCGGGTATTCATGGGGCAAGGGACGCCTGTATTTTGGCGAACACTCCTATCCGGTCAAGATTACGGGCGGTGGGGCGATCGGGATTGGTTACAGCAAGCTCAGGGGCGAAGGGACGGTCTACAATCTTGCCCGCCTGTCCGACATCAATGGCACATACTGGTCCGTCCGGGCGGAAGGCACCGTGGGGCGTGGGCGCAATGTCGCGGTGTTGGATAACAACCATGGCGTGGACATAAAGACGACCATGCATACCAGTGGCGCGCATCTGGCCGCCGCCGTCATGCGGCTGACCCTGCGCGTGGACCCGGGGCGGGAGCGGGCCGATACCCTGCCGACCCGCTGCACCTTTCCCCTGCGCTAAGGAATAGGGCCGTTTTTTCTAGATCGTGCTGATCACGATCTCGACAAGGTTGGGACGGCCGGATGCCATTGCAGCCTCGATCGCCGGGGCAATATCCGTCGCACGGGTAATCAGGCGGGAGTCCAGGCCATAGGACGTCGCCATGGCCTGATAATCGATCGGTGGATTACACAGATCCATTGCCAGGAAATTCCCTTCCCGCGCGGAAATGTAGTGCGTCTGTCCGCGCATGAATCCCTTCAGCACGTTATACTCACGATTGTTCATCACCACGAAGGTCACCGGCAGACCCTCATGTGCCGCCGTCCACAGGGCCTGCGGGGAATACAGTGCCGCACCATCCCCCACCAGGCAGACCACCGGCTCCCGGCCCAGCCCGAGCGAGGCCCCGACTGCTGCCGGCATGCCCCACCCCAGCGCACCACCGCGCAGGAAGGAATATTGCGCGGCCCAGTCGCTATCGAGGAACATGCGCGTATAGGACGATGTCGCAATCGCTTCATCCACAATGGCAATCCGGGGACCAATGGCGCGCACGACCTCATGCGCGGCAACACAGGGGGCTACGACCGGGTCATCGCGGTGACGGGCTACAAGACCCTCCGCCTCGGCACGCCTGCTGGCACGGGCGGCGATGACATGGTCGCGGGCCGCCGTGAATTCGGCCCGGCGGGGCTGCGTCGCCTGCTGCAGCAGGGGCAGCAGCACGTCCAGCGATGCACGGATATTCCCCACCAGCGAAAGCGGAGTCTGGAATGTACGTCCCAGATCACGCGCATCAGCCGATACCTGATAAACCGCGCAGCCCGGCGGCACGGGCGAGCCTTCGGAATACAGGATGGTAATCAGTGATTTGCCACCCAGCGCGAAGATCGCGTCATAATCCGCAAGCCTGTGGGCGATGTCGGTCGCGCGTGTGGGCATGTTGCCCGCCCATAACGAACAGGACGTCGCAAACGGAATACGCGATGGCCATGACGCGCCATAAACCGGCGCACCAAGGATTTCGGCCACTGCCGCGACCTGTGCCGCCGCATCCGCGCCATGGACCTCATCCCCCGCA
This sequence comes from Komagataeibacter oboediens, assembly GCF_018491655.1. NCBI lineage: Bacteria > Pseudomonadati > Pseudomonadota > Alphaproteobacteria > Acetobacterales > Acetobacteraceae > Komagataeibacter > Komagataeibacter oboediens. The sequence goes on from NZ_JABLUU010000001.1 coordinate 3,668, forward strand.
ATGATCGCCAGTCGCCCTGGCGTAATCTCCGCCAGCGCACGCGCCAGTTCCGGAAGGCCACCAGCTATGGAATCGCGATTGATGATGGAAGGAGAGCCGACATCCACATCACTGGTTTCCTCCATCACGTCCATGGGCAGCGACAGGAAGACAGGGCCGGACGGGGCGGCCATCGAATCGTTGAAAGCCCGTCGCACCAGCACCGGCAACTGGTCCGCATGAAGGACTTCCTGCGCCCATTTGACGGCAGGGGTCGCGATACTGACCAGATCCCCGAACAGCAACGGATCAGAAATCGTGTGTCGCGAGTCCTGCTGTCCCGCCGTCACGACAAGCGGCGTCTGTGACACGCTGGCATTCAGCAGATTGCCCATGCCATGCCCCAGCCCCCCTGCAGTGTGCAGGTTGAGGAAACCGGGGCGCCCTGCGGCCTGTGCATAACCGTCGGCCATGGCCACCACGCTCGCTTCCTGCAGCGCGAGGATATATTTCAGATCCGGGCGGCCCTGAAGCGCATCAATCAGCGGCAGTTCCGTCGTGCCGGGATTGCCGAAAATGTAGCGGACCCCTTCACTTTCCAAAATTTCCAGCAGGATATCAGCACCCCGCCGCCCCCCTGTCCGCCGTGCTGCGACCTCAAGCGGTGTAATAGCCATGCTGTCCCCTGCGTATGCATTGACGGTGCGGCTATCGCACCACGTTTTCGGGACCGGGTCCACCATCGGGACAATCAGGGCAGATGCCATTTTTATCTTGATAATGATAATTACTATCATTATCAGTTTCTTTACCCGTGGGTCGCCCGACAGATTCCCGATCGTCGATTTCCCAACATTGTCCACGGAACCTTACGGCATCACCCCGTCCCGGGTGATGCCGTTTTTTTATCCGGCTTTTTGACCCTCAAGCATTTGGACCGGAAGGGATGATATTTTTTCATGCAGGAGCGGGGATAATCTTACTCTTTCAATTGACCCACGTTCCGGACGTGAAGATGATGCGGTAACACGCAGTCATGAAAGTGAGCCCCTTGTCCGCTGACAGCCCCGCTACCCTGTCTGCCCTGCCACCCGACGGGAACAACGCGGAGGATGCGCCCCTGTCGCTGTCGCCCGTGATCGACACGCTGCACCGCGGTGGTCTGATCACCGCGCACCACATGGCGGCAGCCCGGTTCTGGGCCACGGATTACCGGATTGGCGTCATGGGACAGGAAGACCCGGATCTGGACAGGACATCCCTCGGCCTGTCCGTACGGCCGCTGAACGGGCGGATGGGGTCAATCAACCGTTACAGATATATTCATGACATCATCGGCCACCGCTACGAGCGGATTCTGGTCGCCACCATGATCAACAACCAGCCGATGCATGAAATCGCCTATCATGCCCGGTATGATCCCCGGCATATGGGCGACGTGCTGGCGCTGCTGCTGGATTTCCTGACCCAGCATTATGACGCCATGCCCGGGCACCTGTGGCGCGGCTGATCCCGGATATGAAAAAGGGCGCCCCGCCAGTAACGGGACGCCCCTTCAGGCCGTATCAGCGATAGGCTTCGGCAAAGGCCGCCGCCGCCCCCAGCAGCCCGGGCTGGGGATAGGTAATCAGCTTGACCGGCATTTCCGCCATCATGCCTTCAAAGCGGCCCTTGGCCACAAAGCGTTCGGCAAAACCGGAACGGGGCAGGTGTTCGGCCAGACGCAGCCCAAGGCCACCGGCGATCACGACCGCGCTGCCCCCCTGCGCCAGGGCCAGGTCGCCTGCGACCGTACCAAGGCTGAGGCAGAAACGTTCCAGCGCCGCGGCGGCCACCGGGTCGGATCCCTCCAGCGCCATGGTCCACAGCGCCTTGTCATCACGCGCCTTGACCGACAGTTCCCCCATTTCGGCAATCGCCTCGTACAGGTTCAGCAGCCCCGGCCCCGACACCACGCGTTCAACCGACACACGCCGGTAGCGACGACGCAGCACGCTCAGGATCCGGTCCTCAAGCTGGTCCAGCGGGGAAAAGTCGATATGGCCACCTTCGGTTTCGCACACGAAATAACCATTCTTGCGGCGCACGATATAAGCGGACCCCAGACCCGTGCCCGGCCCCACGACGGTAACCACACCCTGTTCGGGCAGCGGCAGTTCGGGACCGCAGATATGCTGCAGGCTGTCTTCGCCCACCTGCGCCACGGCATGGGCCACGGCGCCGAAATCATTCACCAGGATCAGTTCGTCCACACCCAGCTTGACCGGCAGCCACGCGGGCTGGATGACCCACGGGTTATTGGTCAGCTTGAGGATATCGCCCTTGATCGGACAGGCCACGGCAATGCCTGCGGCCCTGGGCAGAGGACGGTCAACCACGCGGGCAAAGGCTTCCCATGCCAGTTGCAGGCTGGCGTGATCGGCACATTTCAGGGTCGTGGCGTCCCCCAGCGTGACAACCCGCCCCTGATCAACCTGGGCGATGGCAAAGCGCGCATGCGTGCCGCCAATATCAACTGCTACGATCTCTTTCATGTCCGGTCACGCTCCGTGGCCATACGGCAGCTCCTTGCCCCGCTATTACAATAAAAACAGTCTGCGATTGTGCCCTTCCCCATGCATTCCATGCAACAGAGCAGGCAATTCAGGCGCCGCAGACATACCGGTTAACACATCTGACCAAAAAACAAGACCAGCTATCGCGCAATTTCATTGATAAATGTCACGAAATGGCCACAATCGTTCCGGTTAACATTAAAACATATTATACGGACCATATCCCGTCCGCAGGCAGTTCAGTCCATCTGGTCGGCCTTGATGGCCGACAGTATCCGCCGCTTGAACGGCCACGGCACCAGCGTATCCACCAGCCGTAGCACGGAAAACACGAACGGAAAGACCAGGTGCGGCCGGTTCCGGTCCACGGCACGGGCGATCCTGCGCGCGGCCGAAGGCGCGGTCTGCAGAAAGGGCTTGGCCCCCACCACGCGGCGGCTCATGGGGGTGTCCACAAACCCGGGCGAGACCAGCGTCACCCCGATCCCCAACGGGGCCAGCGCCATCTGCTGCGCCTCGGCAAAGCGTTTCAGCCCCGCCTTGGACCCGGAATAGGCCGCGGCGAACGGCAGGGCATGGAAGGCGGCAACGGAACTGATCATCACGATATGGCCCCGCCCGCGCGGGGCCATGCGCTCGGCCGCGGCAGCCGCCATGGCCGATGGCGTGGCATAATTGACCAGTCCCAGGCGCAGCACGTCCTCCGCGCGTTCCACCACGTCGCGCCCGCGCCGCATGTCCCCAAGGCCCGCGGCAAGGATGGCGATATCCAGCGGATGGCTGTCATCATCCTCGCGCAGGGCTGCAATCGCCGCTGCTCCATCAGACAGGTCCAGCACGCGCGTATGCACGCTGACGCCGTAACTGCGGGCACGTGCGGCCACGTTTTCCAGTCGTTCGGCATTGCGTCCCCACAGCACCAGCGGCCGCCCACGGGCCGCATACAGCCATGCCAGTTCCGCCCCGATCCCGCTGGATGCCCCCGTAATCAGCACATATGCCCCTTCATCCATGCGTGAACCGGACCGAACCGTCATTGTCTATCTTCCTTTTAAGGGTCCTTCTGTGCCATCAGCACAGCAACAGGACGGACCACCGAATCACTTCTTTTAACCCATGCCTGCATAGCCTGCCCCGTTCCGTGACGGAATGAAGGTCGATGCGGGTAATGTTCAGGATGCAACGAACCGGTCATGAACGAAACCGATCGTCTTACTATCATTCCCGTTTCCGGCTTTCGTCAGATGACCACCTTTATCCAGCTGCCCCGTCGCCTGTACGCCGGGTTGCCAGGTTACGTCGCGCCCCTGGACCTAACCCAGCGCGACCTGCTGACCCCGCGCAAGAGCCCCTTTTTCCGTCTGGGCCGCGCACAGTATTTCCTGGCCATGCGGGGCGACCGGGCGGTGGGACGCATATCCGCCCAGATCGACCCGGTTTCCATGGAACATTATGGCGAACCGGTCGGCTTTTTCGGCGCGCTGGACGCCATTGACGACCTGGAGGTCGTATCAGCCCTGCTGGATGCGGCAGGCACATGGCTGCGCCAGCACGGCATGAAGCTCATGCGCGGGCCGCAGACGCTGGATAGCAATGGCGAATTCGGCATGATGATCGAGGGGCACCATGCCCTGCCCATGGTGGCCATGCCGTGGCATCCCCAATGGCTGCCCGGCATGATGGAAGCCTGCGGCTGTACCAAGGTGCGCGACCTTGTGGCCTACCAGATGCGCACAGGGCCGGATGCGGAGGAAGCCCACCTTGTCCCCGCCAGCCTGCGCCTGGGCGAAGGGCGGCTGGGCAATGTCACCACCCGTGGCCTGCGCATGGACCGCATTGACGAAGATGGGGAGATCCTGCGCACGCTGTACAACGACGCATGGCGCAACAACTGGGGGTCGATCCCGCTGGCGCGGGAAGACATGCAGGCCATGATCGTGGAAATGAAGCCCATCCTGCGTCCAGAACATTTCGTGCTGATCGAACAGGATGGCAAACCGGTCTGCGTGGCGCTGGTTGTGCCCAATGTGTTCGACATCTCCGCCGACCTCAACGGGGATCCCTCACCACTGGGGTGGCTGAAGCTGGGCAAGCGCCTGCTGCGGCATGAATTCCATTCCGCCCGCGTTATCCTGCTGGGTGTCAGTTCCGTACTGGACGGTACGGCACTGGGCGCGATCATGCCTGCCCTCGCCATTACCGAACTCATGAAACGCGGGCGCAGCCTGCCCTACCGCACGGTCGAACTGGGCTGGGTGCTGGAAACAAACCTGCCCATGCGCCGCCTGATCGAACGCATTACACCCGAACCGTGCAAACGCTACCGGGTCTATGACCGTCCCCTGACCGACTGAACGGCGGATCGTGGCTGGCGGGCCTCAGCCCCCGTCCGGCACATGGCTCCAGCCACGCCGAGCAAGTACCATCTCATGCCCTGCACTGTCGCGCACCTGCACGCCATTTCCCGCCACCACCTGACCGATGCACGTCACCTCCACCCCGGACCGTGCGGCATGGCGCAGCAGGCGATCTTCGTGCGCAGGCGGGACAGCCAGCAGCAGTTCGTAATCATCCCCCCCGCTCAGGCATGTGGGCAGCCATTGCGGGCCAAGCGCGCGCACGGCGGGCGAAAGCGGCACCTGATCCGCATGGATCACGATACCGACCCCGCTTTCACGCGCCATGTGCCCCAGATCCTGCACCAGCCCATCGGATACATCCATCCCGGCGGATGCCACATCCCCCAGTTCCAGACCCAGCCGGGGTCGTGGCAACTGGTATCGTCGCGCCAGGAAATGATCGGGATCGGCCACCTGCCCCCGCCGCGCCAGCAGGCCCATTGCGCCATCGCCAATGGTGCCCGTCACCCATATGCCGTCACCCACGCGGGCGGTACTGCGCCGTAACGCCTGCCCCGGCGCCACATGCCCCAGCACCGTCAGGGACAAAACAAGCGGCCCGGAGGTCGAGGTGGTATCCCCCCCCAGCAGCGTAATGCCAAAGCGTTTCTGGTCATGCACCAGCCCGGAGGCAAAGCCCGCGAACCATGCCTCGTCCCGTTCGGGCGGCATGGACACCGTCATGAGATAACCCAGCGGGGTCGCATCCATTGCGGCAAGGTCCGACAGGTTGCAGCGCAGCAGCTTGCGCCCCACGGTATCAGACGGATCATCTGGCAGGAAATGAACGCCTTCAACCATGGCGTCGGCGGCGATGACCAGTTCACGCCCGGCAGGCGGCATGAACACGGCGGCATCATCGCGCAGGTCCAGCGCCCCATTTCCCGCAAGCGGGCGGAAAATACGGGCAATGAACCCGAATTCCGCCGGCAGGCCATTATCCGACAGCGTGTCCTGTCCCATGGCCGTCATGCCCTTCCGCCGGGTTCAGGCGGGCCTGGTGTCGGGCGCGGCATCGGTGGTGGGAGCTTCTTCATCCACCACTATCGTTTCCACGCCATCCGCATCCGCCACGGGCCCCGTCGGGTCATTGATCCGCCGCGACAGGGCATCGAGCACGCCATTGAGCATGCGCGGTTCATCCCCGGCAAGGAACCCATGGGCGATATCCATGTATTCATTGATGATGACGCGCGCGGGAACGGGGTCCGCACCGGTCATCTCGCCACCTGCGGCATGCATGATCGCACGCAGTACCGGGTCCAGCCGGGCCAGCGGCCACGAGGCGGGCAGGATGTCATGCAGAAGCGCGTCAATACGGTCCTGCCGGGCCATGGCGCCCCGCACCACGATCCCGAACAGGCGCGCATCCGCATCAGGCACCTGCCCTTCGGCATATGCGCACTGTTCGGACGCGGACGTGCCCAGCCGGTGGCGCATGAACTGGTTTATGACCCGTTCCGGGCTTTCATTGCCCTGTTCGATCTGGAACAGGGCCTGCACCGCTGCAACACGCGATGCGGTACGGGAACGGACCCTGGGCTGCCGGTCACCGTCTGTCTGTGTCATGGCGCGTTACTCCTGCTATGGCATTGCTGCAAATTCTGGGTTTCATCGCCTCTTTGCGCGGCGGGGTCCAGTTCAATCTTTGTCTTTCGGGTCGGATGGGGAAAACTCTTCGCCTGCATCCCCCGATACGGATGCTGAAATCGTATCCAGAATATCCGCGAAATCCTTGGTTTCCCGGAAATCCCAATGCACGCTGGCGAAACGGATATAGGCCACGGAATCAATTTCACGCAGCGTTTCCATAATCAGCCGGCCAATATCGCGCGACGGGATATCCGTCTCCCCCATTGCCTCAAGATGCCGGACCAGCCCATTGACGATCCGTTCGATCCGGTCGGCATCCACCGGGCGCTTGCGTAGCGCGATACGGACCGAACGCGCCATCTTATCGCGCTCGAACGGCACGCGGCGCCCATCGGCCTTGATCACCACAAGGTCACGCAACTGCACGCGTTCAATGGTGGTAAAACGCTGCCCGCATGATCCGCATATGCGCCTGCGCCGGATGGCCGCGCCGTCTTCATGCGGGCGGCTGTCCTTCACCTGCGTATCGTCATTTCCACAAAAAGGGCAACGCATGCAAAACCGTTTCCTGATTACGCGATGAAACAGAACACGCCACGCGGGGGCGTGACGGGCTAGGCGCCGACATCAGCCAGTACATCCAGCACCGCGGCGCCATAGCGGGCCAGCTTGGAGCCACCCACCCCACGGATCATGCCAAGTTCGTCCAGCGAGGTCGGACATTCCAGTGCAATATCATGCAGCACGGCATCATGGAAAATGACATAGGGCGGAATTTCCTGCTCCCGCGCCTCACCCAGCCGCCATTGCCGCAGCGCCTCGTACCGCGCGGCGGCTTCTGGCGTAAGATCCACCATCTGGGGCCGCTGCCCGCTGCCTGAACCGCGGCCTGCCGCTTTCAGGTCTTCGGTCGCGTCCTCGCGCAGCATGATCTGCTCCTCGCCACGCAATATGGGACGCGCACGCCCCTCCTCAAGGGCAAGGGAATTATATTCGCCCGTCACCTTTATCGCGCCACGCGCGATCAACTGGCGGATCACGCCACGCCAGAAGGGTTCGGGCCGATCACGGCCAATGCCAAACACACTCAGCTTTTCATGCCCGTGGCGGGACGTCATGTCCGACGCCTTGCCCCGCAGCACGCCAGCCACATGCACCGCACCAAAACGCTGCCCGGTGCGATAGATGGCCGAAAGCACCTTCTGTGCCGCCACCGTGCCATCAAACGTCGCGACCGGATTGCGGCAGTTATCGCAGTGCCCGCAGGCGGTAGACAGTTCCTCGCCAAAACAGGACAGCAGCGCCTGCGTGCGGCAGCCCGTGGTCTCGGTCAGGGCAATCATGGCTTCCAGGCGGGCACTCATGATCCGTTTCTGGGCCTCGGGCGCGTTGGACTGTTCCAGCCAGTACCGGGCGCGGGCCATGTCATCGCCACCATACAGCAGCACGGTTTCGGCCTGCGCGCCATCACGCCCGGCGCGGCCGATCTGCTGGTAATACCCTTCGGGCGAGGATGGCATGTCCAGATGCACGACGGCGCGCACATCGGGCCGGTCGATCCCCATGCCAAAGGCAATGGTGGCGACAATCACCACAGGCTCCCCCGAGCGGAACCGCATGAGGGCCGCGCGCTTTTCTACCGGTGACAGGCCTGCATGGAACGGCAGCGCGGCATAGCCCTTGCCTGCCAGCGAGCGGGCAATCCGCTCGGTCTTGCTGCGGCTGCCGCAGTAGACGATGGACGCAGCCCCCCGGTGCCGGTCCAGTATGCCGGTCAACTGCCGCAGTTCCGATGTCTTGGGGCGCACGGCGATATCAAGGTTGGGCCGGTGGAAGCTGGCCTTCAGCACCGTCGCATCCGGCATCGCCAGCGCATCGAGGATATCGCTGCGCGTACGCGCATCTGCCGTGGCGGTCAGGGCGATGCGGGGCACATTGGGAAAATGCTGCGGCAGCGCCGCAAGTTCGCGGTATTCGGGCCGGAATTCATGGCCCCAGGCGGAAATGCAGTGCGCTTCGTCAATCGCGATGACCGACAGCGTCAGCCGCCCGAGCCGTTCCAGCATGCCAGGGGACAGCAGCCGTTCAGGCGAGACATAAAGGATATCCAGCCGCCCTGCCATAAGGTCCGCACGGACACGGGCGGCATCATCGGCTTCCTGTTCAGAATGCAGCGCGCCTGCATTCACCCCCAACTGGCGCAGGGCCGCCACCTGATCGTCCATCAGCGCGATCAGGGGGGAAATGACCAGTCCGGTCCCGGGGCGCGCCAGGGCAGGCACCTGGTAGCAGACACTCTTGCCACCACCGGTCGGCATGAGCACAAGACAGTCCCGGCCCGCCATGACCTCATCCACGGCCTGCTGCTGCAGGCCACGGAAATCAGGGAAGCCGAATACCTCGGCCAGCACATCACGCGGATTGCGCGATGCGCCGTCATGGGCAGTCATATTATCAGAAGAAGGACCGTCGATCAGCGTCCACCAACCTCGATTTCGACACGGCGCGACGCCAGCGCACCGTTTTCATTGTTCAGCGGACCACGCGGCTGCTGGCGGATACGGCTGGCATCCACGCCGTCAACCGCAAGCTGGCGGGCCACGATCTTGGCACGGTCGATGGCCAGCAGTTCATCAGCAGACAGGTCATGGCTGGCAGCGGCGTAGCCTTCGACGCGCACGTTGGCGTGGCTCGAGACGGCGCGCTGTGCAGCCTGCGTGATCACGGTCTGGGCCGGCGTGTCAAGCTGGGTGGAGTTCTCGGTAAAGAACACGACATATTTACCCGGATGGCCACCAGCACACCCTGTCAGCAGACCAAGACCAAGAAGAAGGGACAGGCGACGCATGATGAATTTACTCCTGATTCAGGTATTCAAGACGGATCGCTCTCAGCCTTATGGTATGCCCGATCCGGTTTTCCGCTACTTCGTGCCCTGTGGGGATAGCCGCGTCAATCCTTTCCACTGGCATGGCCACCCCTTTGTCACCGGGCACTGACCATTTTTCCGCCAGAAATACGCCATACCATATCCAGTTTTTCAATACCCGTCAGACGGTGTGCGATCAGGATAACCGTGCGCCCCTGCGTGACATCATTCAGGGTCTGGAGGAATTCCTGCTCGGTGCGGGCATCAAGCCCCGTGGCCGGTTCATCCAGTATCAGGATGGGTGTGCGCGACAGCAGCACCCGCGCCAGCGCCAGACGCCGTCCCTGCCCGCCGGACAGGCTCGCACCACCTTCACCCAGCCAGCTGTCCAGACCTTCGGGCAGTTCGCGCACCACATCCGCAACCCGGGCCTGTTCCAGCGCGGTCCAGAGGTCGGCTTCCGTGGCATCGGGACGCCCCAGCAGCAGGTTGGCACGAATCGTATCGGCAAACAGGTGCGTCGCCTGTGACAGCCACGCGATCCGCCTGCGCAGGTCCTCATCGCGGATGGTGGCGATATCGCGGCCACCCAGCGTGATGCATCCCCCCTGGGGAGCCACCGCCTTGAGCAGCAGCGCCGCCAGCGTGGACTTCCCCGCGCCCGACGGTCCCAGCACCGCAATGCGCTGGCCTGCCGGGATGCTCAGGCTCAGGTCATCAAGCACCGGGGCACGGTTGGCGTCCCAGCGGAAGGAGACATGATCGAAGCAGATGTCGGTCCCCGCCGGTGCGGGCTCGGTGCCTTCGGGTGGGGCGTGTTCCGGCATATCGCTTACGGCCACGACACGGGCCGCAGCCTGCGTAATGCTGCCCGCCAGCGCACCCGCGCGGGTCAGTCCCCCGACGCTTTCAAACGCCGCGACCGTCAGGAACAGGACTGCGGCCGCAGGCAGGGGCGCGATATGCGGCAGCCCGATTCCCAGTGCCGCGGCCAGCACCACCAGCACCGCCGCCTGTCCGCACAGGTAGGACACGGCACCTGACATGGCCAGCATACGCGCCTGCTTCATCTGGGCACGGTACAGGGCATCATCACGGTCACGGACATGGGCCAGCATGCGGCCCTCCGCGCCAAAGGTTGCGATTTCGCGCAAGCCCCCCACCATGTCCAGCACGCCGATCCGCAACTGCGCGCTGGCATGGTTGACCAGTCCGCCCTCGCGCCGCCCCAGCATGGCGGCGACCAGCGGCAGGCCAAAGACACTGCACGCGAACAGCCCGGCCACGACAACCGCCAGCACCGTGTTGACCATGTTGATGGCAATGAACAGGAACGGCAGCACCAGACAGGCGCCAAGCAGCGGGATGATGATGCGCAGGTACAGCCCGTCCAGCGTCTCGACATCGGACACCAGCCGCGACAGCAGATCGCCCGCGCGACGGAAGCCCAGCCCGGCCGCCGCGCCACGCGCCAGGTTGCGGAAGAACCATACCCGCACATCCGCCAGTGCACGGAACATCGCGTCATGCGTGACCAGGCGTTCGGTATAGCGCAGGATCACCCGCGCACTGCCGAAGATGCGCAGCGCCCCGGTCGTTACCACGATCATGCCCATCGTCATGGCCGCGACCCGCATGCCCGCCTCGCGCATCAGCACAAGACCAATCAGCACGGCCAGCAGGGACAGAAGCGCGCCCGCTGTCAGCAACGGGGCACGGCGCTGCCATATGTGCAGGATCTGCAGCACCGGTCCCATCACGCCTTCACGCCGCGCCTGCCGCGCGAATTCCCGGTTTTCCGAGGACTTCACGATGCATTCTCCCCACTGGTGACAATACGGCCATGATCAAGGTCCACCCGCTGCCCCCCGAACCCGTCCACCGCCGCAGAATGGCTGGCGAGGATAACCGTGCGATGGGCCGCAAGCGCACGCAGGCTGTCGAACACGTCCGCCTCGGTCTGCGGGTCAAGGTGGGATGTCGGTTCATCCAGCAAAAGCAGCGGCGCGTCCTTGAGGAAGGCACGCGCGATCGCCACGCGCTGCGCCTGACCACCCGACAGGCCAAACCCGCCTTCGCCAATCAGGGTGTCCAGCCCATGCGGCAGGGTGGCGATGAAGGTGTCCGCCGCCGCCGTCCTGATGGCGGCCTGCAACTGCGCATCCGTGGCATCGGGACGGGCAAACAGGATATTCTCGCGCAGGGTGCCCGCGAACAGGACCGGCTTCTGCCCGATCCATGATGTCATGGCGACCAGCGCCTCGGGCAGGATGGTGGCCATGTCGACACCATTGAAGGTAATGCGCCCGATTTCGGGCTGGATGAAGCCCAGCAACATTTCGATCACGGTCGACTTGCCCGACCCCGACGGGCCGCACAGCACCAGCGTCTGGCCCGCGGGCACGGTAAACGTAACATCATCCAGCGTCGCACCGCGCGCGGGATCCCACGTGAAGCCCACATGCTCGAACGCGACACTGACCCCCTGTCCCGTTTCGCACACCGTCTGCCCGGCAGTGCGCACGGTGGCGGCATCAGGCAGTATCCGCATGGCCGCGGCAGCCCCCGATGCATGGGCGCGATCCTGATAGGCCAGCGCCAGACTACGGAAGGGTGCGAAGAATTCCGGTACCAGCAGCACGACAAACAGCCCGCGCGCCACATGGGCCGCCATGAGTGTCGCCGGCACGCCCTGATCATGCAGCGCCATAAGCTGCGCCCCGTTGCGCAGCGCCACCAGCACAAGGGCCACGACCATCGCGCAGTCAATGGAAGCCGAGGACAGGAACGCAACCCGCAGCACTTTCATGGTCCGCAGGCGCAGTTCCTCCGCCGCAGCCGCAAGCCTGCGCGTTTCATCGTCCGTCCGGCCGGACAGGACGATGGTGGCGATCCCGCGCACCCGGTCAAGGAAGCGCGCCTGCAGGCGGGTCATGGCAAGGAACTGGTTGCGCGACGCAACTGCGGCACCGATGCCGAACAGGGCCTGCCCGAAGGGCACGGCAATGCCGCATATCGCCATGATCAGCGCCGAACCCGGCTGCACCAGGGCGGCAAGGACGCCGATGACAAGCGGAGCCGCAACCCACAGCACGGAAGCGGGCAACCAGCGGGCGAAAAAACCGTCCAGCGCCTCGATCCGGTCAACGGCAAGTGCCGCCAGCTCCCCTGTATGATGACGGCGCAGCAGGCCCGGCCCGCCGCGCAGGATGGCGTCCAGCACCCCACCACGCAGGCGCGCACGCGCCTTCATGCCCGCACGGGCGGCCAGCATGTCCGACCCCATCTGCAAGACAGCGCGGATGATGGCCAGCACCACCAGCCCGGCCAGCGGCCACGTCACCGCCGACTGGCCGCCGCCGACCAGCACGTAAGCCAGCACGTTGGCCACGCACCAGACCTGTCCCACCGCAGTGGCCGCCGTGGCCAGCCCCAGCAACACAACCGGCATGGCCTGCCGGCGCCCAAGACGCGACTGTGCCTTCGTCCACGCCTTCATCACTGTCTTGTCATCGTTCATGACCGTTCCCTATACCGAAGGACACGGCACAGGGACAGCCATCATCCATGGCCTGAATCTGCCCACGCCATAACTCTGCCATGCATTTTTGCATGGATTCACGCGGATGTTTCATCCTGTTCGGGCTGCTTCAACGGAAAAACAAGGACATAGCGGGTCCCGTTTTCCTCAAACATCTGCAGTTCGCCGCCCAGTTGCCGGGCAAAACCACGGATCAGCTGCATGCCGATCCCGCTGCGCCCTTCCTCTGCCGCGGAATGATTGCGCGCCGCCGCCATACCTACGCCGTTATCGGCAATCCACAGGCAGGCCCGGTCGCCAGACAGCGCGCGCAGGCCAACTTCCAGCGTACCATGCTGGCGGTCGGGAAAGGCGTATTTGATGGTATTGCTGACCGCTTCCGTCACGATCAGGGCCAGCGGCACCGCCTGATCCGGCACCATCAGCAGGTCATCGACGCGGATATCCAGCGTGATGCGGCTTTCGTCGGATTCACCAATGGCATGCATGATCTGGCCGCACAGTTCGCGTACGAAACTCTGCATGTTCAGGCTGTACAGTTCGCCATCGGCGTAAAGATAGCGGTGCAGGGTGGCCAGCGCGCGTACACGATCACGCGCCTGCGCAAATTCCTCGCGTGCCGCAGGCTGGCGGATGCGACCGGCCTGCAGGTTCAGCAGCGACGCCACGATCTGCAGGTTGTTCTTGACGCGATGATGCATTTCCTTGAGCAGCAGTTCCTGCCGCGCCTGCGCGCGTTCCAGCCGCTTTTCATGCCGCGCCAGCCTGCGGGTGGCCTTGCTGAAGGCATGGGCCAACTGCCTGACCTCCAGCGGCATGGCCCAGTTGGAGCGTACTTCGTACATGCCCCCCAGCTGCCACTGGTTGACGGATGCCGTCAGCTGCCGCAACGGCGTAATCACCAGCACGTCGGCACTCTTGGATGCCCCCAGCAGCCCCGCCAGCAGCAGCAGCCCGCTACTGACCAGCGATATGGCGAACATCACCACCGCATGCCGCTCCCCCGCGTTGCGGCGCGTCATGGTCAGGACATGTACGCCCCCCTGCACGCGACCGATGGAAAACGATCCCTCCGGCAGGGTGATGTGCGCATGGTCGCCCCCCGTCGCCAGGGTCACGCGCGCCCATTGCATGATGCGGTCGGGGGGGCGGGCAGCCCAGTTGCAGTCGGAACACAGCGGCGCCGCGGCGCGGGCCTGGCTGTCCACCACCCATATCTGGATCGGCCCGTTCTGCTGCACCAGGTCCAGTCGCGGGTCACTGGCCTGCAGGATGGCACTGCGCCATGACAGCGGCATGACCGCGGTCAGGTACCCCGGACGCGCGGGCCTGCCCGCGTCATCATAAATGACGGCGGAAACCGTAATCCGGAAATAGCCGGGCACATGGGTCAGGGGATCGGTCAGCGCGACCATCCGGACATCACCCTGGAAACGGGGCATGGCATCCGCCCCCAGCGCAGGCGCATCGCCCTGCCGTCCCACGGCGGTCAGGATGTTGCCCCGGTCATCCGCCAGGGCGATCTGGCTGTAATGCCGCCCGGTCAGGGACTGCACCAGTTCGAGCATATGCCGCAGGCCCGCATCATCAAGCCGCATGCGGGACACGGCCTGCAGCAGGGAGCCAAGGTGATCGGCCTCATGTCGCAGTTCAAGGTCGATGCGCGATACCGTCAGGTCGGTCCGCTCACCGGGAGCTTCAAGGGTGGAATGGTAACTGTGCCATGCCTGTACCGCGCCAATCAGGGCAATGGGCATGGCCGCCAGCAGGATGATCGCCATCATCCGGCCACGCACGGCGTCGAACACGCGACCGACGCGGGTGAACAGGCTCCGGTGACGGACCTGCCTGCCGTGACCGGAAGAAGGGAACACGGACATCCGTTATTTTGTCCGTTTCCGGTCTTCCTCAATCAAACGCAGGAGTTCCTCGGGCACTGGCTCTTTTGTTACATCATCGAACAACTGATGCAGCCCCCGCTTCAACCATAGCTCGAACGCGTCATCCGATCTGTTAATGGACTTCTTTCCTGGTTGCCTGGGAGGACACTTGTCCTTCAGAGCCATCGCATTATCCCGAAGTAAATTCCCACTTCACACAATCCCTGCCCGTATCAGGGCCGTATCCCACCCTGCAAGTCCCAGGATAGCGGTGAAGACGTTACCGTCAGTGCCATATTCACGCCGCAATTCAAAGTGGGAATCCACTCCATTCAGACCGATGCCGCGGGACGCGCCTCCATGCGCGAACGCAGGCGCTGCACCGCACCGCGCAGTTCGACGGTGGAAATGTCGCGCTCTTCACCATACAGCCATGTGGCCAGCTGGCGGCGGGCGCGGAAGACGCGGCTTTTGGCGGTACCGACGGCGCAGCCGGTCGCCGCGGCCAGTTCGTCGTAGCTCATGCCCTGCATCACCACCAGCACCAGCGCCTCGCGCTGATCGGCGGGCAGGCGGTTCATGGCCTCGACCAGTTCCTTGACCACCAGACGTTCCTCGTGTGCGCCGCTGCCTGCCATGGCGGAAGCGGGCACATCCTCGATATTGCCGGTTTCGCGCTTCTTGCGCAGATCGGAAATGAAGCGATTGCGCAGGATGCGGTGCATCCATGCGGAAAAGTTGGTGCCCGGGGTAAAGCTGTGCTGTGCGGCCAGCGCGTTGCACACGGCGTCCTGCACCAGATCATCCGCTGCCGCGCGGTTACGTGTCAGCGACAGGGCCTGAACGCGCAGACGGGGCAGGATTGCAATCATTTCGTCATGAAAGCTGTTGGTCATGTTCATCTCCCCTTTGATGTCGTTCATGCGGGTGCAATGAACGGGGGGGACGAAAGGTTACATCCATCGACATAACGAAAACGCGAGCATGATGTCGCGGTTTCCCTCATCCCCCTTCTGGCGGGGGGGTCATGTATTCCATGATCTGGCTGCGCGCGCGTGACACGCGGGCCTTGATGGTGCCCACGGTGACACCGCACACATGGGCGGCCTCGGCATAGGTCATTTCCTGCACGCCAACCAGCACCAGCGCCTCACGCAGGCGGGGGCTCAGCCGCCAGATCGCGCCATCCAGGTCGCGCAGCGCATCCGCCTCCCCTTCCCCCGTATCACTTTCGGGCCGGTCGGGACGGCGGGCGTAGTCGGACATGACATCGCGCTCGCGCCGCCCGTGGCGCACCTGTTCATAAAAAAGATTGCGCGCAATCGTGTACAGCCATGCTTTCATGCTGGTGCCGGGGGTAAACTGGTCCAGTGCCGCCAGCGCCCGCAGCACGGTTTCCTGAACAAGGTCGTCCGCCTGCGCGGCCTGCCCCGTCAGAAAACGGGCAAAACCACGTAATTGCGGCAGAAGGGACAGGATCTCCCCACGCAAGTGCGTGACCGCTGACGGATCGGGTGGTATTCTTGATTCCAGTTTGTTTACTCTTCAACTCTTGCAGCACAGTCTAACGCTGTCATGATCCGGAGTGTAACAGTTTATCTGGGGAGATGAATGCCTCATGCCGCTATCACGGCGTCAAGACCTGCTTCGCGCCCTGCCCTATGCCCGGCGGTACGCCCGCGCATTATGTGGCAGTCAGTCGAGTGGTGACCTGCTGGTTGCCGAAAGCCTGCGCGAACTCATGGCGGTGGACGATCCCTCCATGCCGCCGAGGCTGCGCCTTTACCAGTGGATATCCCGACACCATGCCGAACATGGCCGCGAAGACGAGACGGCGGGCGGCATGCCGCCCCTGGGGCGCAAGCTGCTGCTCCTGACATCGCTGGAGGAACTGCCGGTCAATGACGCGGCACGTGTCCTTTCCCTGTCCCCCGCGCAGGCCACCACCATACTGGGGGACGCCCACACCCGCCTGCGTTCCTGCGCCCAGACCAGCGTGCTGATCATCGAGGACGAACCGATCATCGCGATGGATATCGAGGAACTGGTGCGCCAGTGCGGCCATACCATTGCAGGCGTCGCCAGCAGCGAGGCGGAAGCCGTAAGGCTTGCGCGCGAAACCAGGCCGGGCCTGATCCTGGCCGATATCAACCTTGGTGATGGTGGCGACGGGATGAAGGCGGTTTCCAGCATCCTGCAGCACCAGGACATTCCCATCATCTTCGTCACCGCCTACCCCGAACGCCTGCTGACGGGCGATACGATCGAACCGGCATTCGTGATTACCAAGCCATTTGAACCACTTACACTGGCCGTCTCCACCTATCAGGCCGTTTCGGGTGGCGTTTCCCTGAACTGACACATCCGCATGCCAGTACCGCGCCTGCGCCATCCCCCCCGTATGGCCCGGCGTGTATGGTGCCTGTTCTGGCCGCATAACCGGCTGGGGCTGATCCGCCACGCGACAGCTTATCAGAGAGGGCAGAATGAAACGGCTGGTCATCGTATCCAATCGCGTTCCCGTTCCCAAGGAAGGGCTGCGGCCCGGCGGCCTCGCGGTTGTGCTGAAGGACCTGCTGGCGCGCAAGGGGGGCATGTGGTTCGGCTGGAACGGCACCTGCCATCCCGACGCGGCCCATCTGCCGCCCGAAATCCAGCAGGCGGACGGGGTGGAATACGCCACCATCGGCCTGACACCCGCCGAACACCGCAATTATTACACCGGCTTTTCCAATTCCACGCTGTGGCCGCTCATGCATTCCCTGCCCGAGCACATCCACTTCGAACGGCGTGAACTGGCCACCTACTGGTCGGTCAACGAACGGTTCTGTGAAAACCTGCTGCCCCTGCTGCGGGCGGAAGACGTGATCTGGATCCACGACTACCACCTGCTGCCGCTTGCGGCCCTGCTGCGCCGCCACGGCGTGCGCCAGCCCATCGGCTTTTTCCTTCATACCCCTTTCCCCGCGCCCGACATGCTGGCTACGGCACCCGATGGCGGCACGTTCCTGCGCGACCTGCTGCGCGCGGACCTGCTGGGTTTCCAGACAGCCGACGACACGGCCAATTTCATCTTTGCCGCCACCCGCAAGGCAGGCGCCACGGCGGAAGATGACAGCACCCTGACATTCGAGGGACGCAGGGTGCGCGTCGGCACATTCCCCGTTGAAATCGATCCCCAGGCCTTTGCCCATGCGGCAACGGCAGCCGCTGGGTCACAGGACCTCCGCCGGCTGTCCGGCTCCCTTGCGGGGCGCAAACTGGTCTTTGGCGTGGACCGCATGGACCCGACCAAGGGGCTTGACCATCGCCTTGCCGGGTATGAACGCCTGCTGGAAACCTATCCCGAACGGGAACGCCAGGTCACGTTCCTGCAGATCGCGGCCGAAAGCCGGACGGACGTACCGTCCTATCAGGCGCTGCGCAACAAGCTGGAACACCAGATCGGCAAGCTGAACGCCCATAAGGGACAGGCCGACTGGACGCCGCTGCGCTTCCTGACACGCGGCAGCCCGCGCCCCACCGTGGCCGGTTACATGCGGCTGGCGGACATTGGCTACATCACCCCGCTGCGCGATGGCATGAACCTTGTGGCCAAGGAATTCATCGCGGCACAGGATCCCGAAAATCCCGGGGTGCTGATCCTCTCGCGGCTTGCCGGGGCGGCCAAGCAGCTTGAAGCTGCCCTTCTGGTCAACCCGCTGGACCATGACGGGATGGCCGATGCGCTGGAACGCGCGCTGGCCATGTCGGTAGAAGAACGGCGCGAACGCTGGAAAGCATGCTGGAACAGCATTGCCAACCGCACGGCCCTTGGCTGGGGGCTGTCATTCCTGAACATCCTTGAAAACGCGGCGCGGCAGTAGCCTTGCCTCCCACACCGGCCTTGCGCAGGGAGTGGTTGAGAATACATAAGTGGGCATGGCCTCACCTCCCCTTCTTCTCCTTCAGGATATTACCCTGACCCTTGGCGGCGCGCCGCTGCTCAATGGCGCGGGCTTCGGCGTTGGCCCGGGCGAGCGCATCTGCCTTGTCGGGCGCAATGGCTGTGGCAAGTCCACCCTGCTGCGCATTGCGGCGGGTGAGATACAGGCCGATGACGGCACCGTTTTCATCCAGCCCGGCACCACCATGCGCTACCTGCCGCAGGAGCCCGACCTGTCGGGCTTCGCCACCACGCTGGATTATGTCCGCGCGGGCATGGGACCGGGCGACCCGGAATACCGCGCCGAGCTGCTTCTGACCGAACTGGGGCTGAATGGCACGGAAGACCCGGCCACGCTGTCTGGCGGTGAAGCCCGCCGCTGCGCGCTGGCCCGCGCACTTGCACCCGAACCCGACCTGCTTCTGCTGGACGAACCCACCAACCACCTGGACATGCCCACCATTGAATGGCTGGAGCGCGAACTGCTGTCGCTGTCTTCCGCCATGGTCATCATAAGTCATGACCGCCGCCTGCTGGAAACGCTGTCGCGTTCGGTCGTGTGGCTGGACCGGGGCGTGACCCGCAGACTGGACCAGGGATTCGCCCGGTTCGAGACGTGGCGCGAAGAAGTGCTGGAGCAGGAGGAGCGCGACAGCCACAAGCTTGACCGCCAGATCGCGCGTGAAGAAGACTGGATGCGCTATGGCGTGACCGCGCGACGCAAGCGCAATGTCCGCCGCGTGGCCGAACTGGCCGAACTGCGCAATATCCGCCGCACCGCCATCCGTCAGCCCGGTGGCCTGAAGATGGAAGCACGCGAAAGCGACCTGTCGGGCAAACTGGTTGCGGTGGCGGAAGACATGTCACGCGCCTACGACCCCGCTCACCCGGTGGTCAGTCATCTGGACCTGCGTGTCCTACGCGGCGACCGGCTGGGAATCGTGGGGGCAAATGGCGCGGGCAAGAGCACGCTGCTGCGCCTGCTGACGGGGCTGGACAAACCGGATTCCGGCACCATCAATATCGGCAGCGCGCTCAATGTCGTGACACTGGACCAGCAGCGTCGCTCGCTCGATCCCAACACCACGCTGGCGGATACGCTGACGGGTGGCGGCGGTGACATGGTGCAGGTTGGCGATGAGAAACGCCACGTTATTGGCTACATGAAGGACTTCCTGTTCCGCCCCGAACAGGCCCGCACGCCGGTGGGCGTGCTGTCGGGCGGGGAGCGCGGGCGGCTTATGCTGGCCTGCGCGCTGGCGCGACCGTCCAACCTGCTGGTGCTGGATGAGCCAACCAACGACCTTGACCTTGAAACGCTTGATCTGCTGCAGGACATGCTGGCGGCCTATTCCGGCACGGTGCTGCTGGTCAGCCATGACCGTGATTTCCTCGACCGGGTCGCCTCCTCCATCCTGATGGCGGAAGGCGGCGGGAAATGGGTGGAATATGCCGGTGGCTACAGCGACATGCTGGCCCAGCGGCAGGATGCGACACTGGCCGCCCGCCCCCGGCAGGACCGCGCTGACGCCGCGCCGGCCAGAACCGACGTCGCACCGTCGTCTTCACCCCGGCAGCCATCGCGCAAGATGTCGTACAAGGACAAGCACGCGCTGGAACAGTTGCCCAAGCAGATGGCGGCGCTGGAGGCGGAAATCGAACGCCTGCGGGCCATCCTGTCCGATGCGGGGCTGTATGCGCGCGACCCTGCGGGCTTCACCGCCGCCACCACGGCGCTGGAAACGGCACAGGCCGACCTGACGGCGGCGGAAGAACGGTGGCTGGAACTCGAAATGCTGCGTGAGACGCTTCAGTCTTCCTGACCGGGGGGAATGATCAGACCGGACGCCTCCATCCGCGCACGGGTGGCAGCGATTTCCCGTGTCACCGCCAGCGCCGCGGCCAGCGCCCGGCGGCCCGCCACCGCATCCACCAGCACCTGCGCGCCATCAAGGCATGAAGCCGCGAAGGCGGCATGTTCGGCCGCCAGCGTATCATGGTCGCGCCACGTTACGGATTCGCGACGGAATCCGCCCGATCCCGGCAGCGGCAGCGGCAGGCCGCGCGTGCGCCCGATCATGGTCAGTTCGCGCTTCATGAAATCAGCGGACAGGTAGCCTTCCTGCGAGAAGACGCGCATCCGCCGCTCGGTCTTGAGGGAAATGCGGCTGGCCGCAATGGTGGCGACACAGCCGTTTTCAAAACGCACGCGGGCGTTGGCGATATCCTCGAAAGGCGAACTGACGGCAGCCCCCAGCGCATCGACACTTTCGATCGGGCTGTCCACGATGGACAGCACCAGGTCAAGATCGTGGATCATGAGGTCAAGGATGACCGATACATCCGTTCCACGCGGCTTGTAGGGTGCAAGGCGCGTGGCCTCGATATAGAGGGGACGCGAAATCCGGTCGGTAATGGCACGGTGCTCGGCGGAATAGCGCAGCAGGTGCCCCACCTGCAGCACCACGCCATGCACCTGCGCCAGATGCGCCAGTTCATCAGCCTGCGCCAGTGTCGCCGCCATGGGCTTTTCCACCAGCACATGCTTTCCCGCCGCAAGGGCCTGCCGGGCAAGTTCGAAATGGTGTTCGGCCGGGGCTGCGACAATAATCGCATCCGAACAGGCCAGCAGGTCGGGATAGGACAGGACCGGCGCGCCACCGGCCTCCACCGCGACCTTGCGCGCGCGCGCCGTATCAGGGTCATGAATGCCGGTCAGCACTTCCCGCGCGGCCGCCTGCACCTTGAGCGCATGGAAACGACCGAAATGCCCCGCCCCCACGATCCCGACGCGTAACAACCCCGTTCCTGACTGCGTCATGCCCTGCTCCTGCCTGTTCATGTCCGTAACCTGCCTTCCGGATTAGCAGCCAGCCACGCATGCGCCCACCCCCGCCGGGCGCACGCGCGGCATGACGGGCCGTGCGAATTGCGGCAAAACGGCAACGGATGCGGGCTGGCTGGCGGATCAGCGGTTGCATCATCGGGCGCGGACCGGCATGTTCCCGCCACTGATTTTCGCACACGCGATACACACTGATCATGCCGGGCGTAGGGAGCTTTCCATCAAGTCATGATGTATTACAGTCGGCTCAGAATGGCTTCGGTCATTGGCGTATGTCTGATCGGGCTGGCGCTGTGCCTGCCCAATGTCATCCGCCAGCCCATGGCGTCCCTGCCGTGGCGGCAGATCCACCTGGGCCTTGACCTGCGGGGCGGGTCCTACCTGCTGCTGCAGGTCGATATGAACAGCGTGACAGCCGACCGGCTGCGCGGACTGCAGGACGAAACCCGCCAGACCCTGCTGAAAAATTCGCTGGGATACCGCAACCTGACCACCAGCGCGCATGGCGTGACGTTCACGCCCCGCACGCCCGAAGAGGCCCAGCCCGACATCAAGGCGCTGCGTGCCATGCCGATGAACGTGCCGGGCGAATTCAAGGTTGAACAGGCCGAGGGTGGCCAGATCACCCTCACCCTGTCAGAAGAAGCCGCACGCCAGCGCTCCTATGACGCGGTCACACAGTCGATCGAGATCGTGCGCCGCCGTATCGACGCGACCGGTGCCATCGACCCCGAAATCACCCGCCAGGGCGATGACCGGATCATTGTCGAACTGCCCGGTATCAGTGACCCCGAACGGGTCAAGAACCTGCTGGGCACCACGGCGAAGATGACGTTCCACCTGGTTGCGGATTCTGCCATCGGGTCCTCCGTGCCGCCGCCGGGCGTGGAACTGCTGCCCATGACCGATGGGCAGAGCAAGCTGCCGGTCTTCTCGCACGTGGATGTGGATGGCGCGGACCTGACCAACGCCAGCGCCTCGATTGACCAGCAGAGCGGCGAATGGGCGGTGAACTTTACCTTCGATTCGACCGGCGCGCAGGAATTTGGTGACGTCACCCGCGCCAACGTGGGCAAGCGCTTCGCCATCGTGCTGGATAACAAGGTGATCGAGGCCCCGGTCATCCGCACCGCCATTACCGGCGGCAGCGGGCAGATAACCGGCGGGTTCAGTGCCCAGCAGGCGACCGATATGGCGCTGCTGCTGCGCGCGGGGGCACTGCCCGCACCGCTGAACGTGATCGAACAGCGTTCCATCGGCCCGTCGCTGGGGGCGGATTCAATCCGGGCGGGCGGCTACAGCCTTGCCGCCGGTTTCGTGCTGGTGATCGCGTTCATGGCGCTGTTCTATGGCCGGTTCGGGTGGTACGCGAACATTGCCCTGCTGGCCAACCTGGTGCTGATGACGGCCATCCTGTCGCTGTTCGAGGCGACGCTGACCCTGCCGGGCATGGCGGGCATGCTGCTGACCCTGGGCATGGCGGTGGATGCGAACATCCTGATCAACGAACGCATCCGCGAGGAAGTGGCCCGCGGCCGCAGCGCGCTGCAGGCCATGCAGGCAGGCTTTGAGCGCGCGACCGGCACGATCGTGGACAGTAACGCCACCGCCCTGCTGGCACATGTCATGCTGTTCGTTTTCGGGACCGGGCCGGTACGCGGCTTCGCGCTGACCATTACGATCGGTATCGTGACCACCCTTTTCACCACCCTTCTCCTATCCCGGATGCTGATGGTGCGCTGGTATGCCCGCACGCGCCCCAGCGCCCTGCCGGTCTGAGGCGCGCCGAATGATGTTTGATCGTCCCCTTCTCCGGTTCGTGCCGCGTGGCACGAAAATCAACTTCATGCGCGGCCGCTTTATCGGGCTTGCGACATCGGCAGTGCTGTCCATTGCCTCGCTGATCCTGTTCTTCCACCCCGGCCTGACGCTGGGTCTGGATTTCCGTGGCGGCATCGTGGTGGAAGCGCGCACGCAGGGACCGGCGGATTTCAACGCCATCCGTGCAGCACTTGCAGCCGAGCATGTCTCTGCGGCGGGCGTGCAGTCCTTCGGTGGGCCGGATGACGTGCTGATCCGCCTTGATACGCCACCGGACAGCGAACCCGACCATGAAGCACGCACGCAGGCCATGGTCGATTCCGTGCGCCATGCCATCGGCACCCTGCCCGGCGCGCAGGTGCTGCGTGCGGATGCGGTGGGCGCTTCGGTATCAAGGGAACTGTTCCGTAACGGCATGCTGGCCCTTGGCATCAGCCTGCTGATGATCCTGGCCTACATCTGGTTCCGCTTTGAATGGGAGTTCGCGGTCAGCGCGGTGGTGACGCTGATCCTGGACCTGACCAAGGCCATTGGCTTTCTGGTCATCACGCATTTTGAATTCGACCTGGTCATGGTGGCCGCCATCCTGACGATCCTTGGCTATTCCACCAATGACAAGGTGGTGGTCTATGACCGCGTGCGTGAAAACCTGCGCAAATACCGCACCATGCCGCTGGCGGAACTGATTGACCTGTCGATCAACGAAACCCTCAGCCGCACACTGGGCACGTCCTCGACCGTGTTCCTTGCCGCCCTGCCGCTGGCACTGTTTGGCGGCGCCAGCCTGTCGGGCTTTGCGTGGGTGATGCTGTTCGGGATCGTGGTGGGCACGTCATCCTCCATCTTCATCGCGGCACCACTGCTGCTGCTGATGGGAGAAAAGCGCCTGCGCCGCGACGCACGGCCGCCCACGCGTACATAATCAGCCACCGCTGCCACACGTCGGAATGCGTGAGGAGCGGAGGCGATCTTACCTGCCGGGGGTGGGCGTGGCCGATTGCGGCCGGGCCTGCCCCTTTTTTGCATCCGGCCCTACAAAACCGGCCGGCAGGCAGCGGGCCGGTGTTCCGCCGGGAAAGGTGGACGGATCGGGCTGGTTGGTGCACGCGACCATCAGTTCCACCGCGCGCTGGCCATCACGGCGCGCCCTGCCCGAAGGTTTGGTCAGGGCAGCGAGCAGCATGCTCTTGCCGTATTTGAGCGCGGTCGCCATGTCATACACCTGCTGGCCCGACAGGCCGCCATCCTGCAGGCGGCTGACCATGCCCCCTTCGGCCATGAAATAGGATGTGATCAGCAGGTAATCCTGTGCCGGAGCCGACAGGTGCGACATGTCCTGCCGTGGGGTGCTGTGACACCCCGCCAGCGCAGCCGCCATGGACAGGGCCAGCAGCCCCCGGCGCACATGTCGTGTAATATCAGTCATAAGCCAGCCCTTCACCATACCGGGGGATATTGGGCAGTCCCGTCCCCCCGCACAAGGGCGGTCATGGATACGCCAAAAAAAACGGGCACCCGATCGGGTGCCCGTCCTGCCCTGTCGCAGTCTGATATATCTGGATCAGGCCTTGGGCGCGGGTGCCGCCGACTTCTGGGCCGCTTCCGCCTTCAGCACATCGAGGATATCCTGCAGCAGCACTTCGTTGCGCGGCGGTGCGGGCGGGGTCGTGGGCTTTTCGGCCTCTTTCTTCACCGTCAGGCGGTTGATGGCCTTCACAACCCAGAAAATCACGAAACCGATGATGATGAACTGGATCACGGCATTCAGGAACAGGCCGATATTGATCGTGACCGCCCCGGCCTTCTGCGCGTCGGCCAGTGTTGCCATGTGCGGACCGCGCAGGGTGATGAACAGGTTGGTAAAGTCGATACCACCGATCAACAGGCCCAGCACCGGCGTGAACACGTCCTTCACAAGGCTGTTCACAATGGCGGTGAACGCGGCACCAACAATCACACCGACCGCCAGATCAACCACATTGCCACGCATCAGGAATGCGCGGAATTCCCCCAGCCAACCGGGTACATGAATATCCTTGACGTGCAGTTCGGGCACGTGATCCGGCAGTTTCGCCATGGATGCCAATCCTTTATTTAATAGAAGATGCCCTAGCTCTAGCAATATCCCGACATCATGACGACCATATATCGTCATATCGCTTTTTCATTCCGCGCCATATGATGCAAGCGGGTAACACCATGGCGGCAAACCCGGGGAACCGGCTTTTCTTGCCATCGGGTGTTGATCTTGCCGGTGCTTGTCGTCTATACGCCTGCCGATACAACGCCCCCGGTCGGCATCGGTGGGCCCAGCGCGAAAGTGTTTGAAATGAAATCCGGCATCCACCCCGACTATCACGAAATCAATGTCATCATGACCGATGGCACCGAGTACAAGACCCGCTCCTGCTACGGCAAGGCTGGCGACACGCTTCGTCTCGACATTGACCCGAAGTCCCACCCGGCCTGGACCGGCGTGCAGCGCATGATGGACACCGGGGGCCAGGTCGCCAAGTTCAACAAGAAGTTCGGTGCACTGGGCCAGCGCAAGAAGGGCTGATCACCCCGCCCTCCCGAACAGGTCTGAAGTTTATGGAAATGCCCGGTCCCTTGAACAGGGGGCCGGGCATTCCCATGTCTGGGATGCGCCGGACGCCCACGCGGGTCCATGCGCATCACCCGAAAATCGTGGTCCGCTCAGTCGAGGGGCCACAAGACGATAGACCTTGCTTCATGGAGGTTTCAAACATGGCTTATGATTTCGCGCCACTGTTTCGCAGTGCCATAGGATTCGACCGTCTGGCCCAGCTTGTCGATACGGCGACACAGAACCCGGTCAGTCCGTCCTATCCCCCCTACAATATCGAAAAACTGTCCGACGCCCAGTATACCCTGACAATGGCGGTCGCAGGCTTCGGCCCTGATGACATTGAACTGACGGTGCAGGACAATACCCTGATCGTGTCAGGTCGCGTCAGTGACAATGCGCAGGGCAGGGAAATGCTGTATCGCGGCATTGCCACGCGTGCCTTTGAACGCCGGTTCGTGCTGGCGGATCATGTAGTGGTGGAAAAGGCTGACCTGACCAACGGACTGCTTCGCATTGCCGTACGCCAGATCATGCCTGAGGCGCTCAAGCCGCGTCGTATTCCCATTTCATCGGGGCAGGCCATGGCGGGCAGTGATGCGTCAGGCGACGCACCTGCACCCGCAACCGGTGAAATGGACGGGCAGATTGCGGCCCGGACCACCGCGACACCTGCCCCACAGCCCGCACGGCAGGCCGCGTAAAATTCCACCTTCACCGTATTTTACCGCAGGGGCGGGCCATTGGCCTGCCCCTGTTTTTATTGATGCGAAACATCCCGGGTGGGTGGATTGAAGTCTTGACCTTTACGGTCCGCAACCGTCATATCACTTCCACGAGTGTTTTCTGTTTCTGGCGCGCCAGCAGGTACGCACGGCCCCCACTTCGCTAGGGGGCTGTTTCAAACACCCTTTCAGGTGCCTGCGTGTGGCGCCACACGCTGTAGGACCTGAGAATGACTGCCCTGCCCTTAATGCCCAAGGCAACCGCCGTGTGGCTTATTGAAAAGACGGCGCTGACCTTTACCCAGATTGCCGATTTCTGTGGAATGCACCCCCTGGAAGTACAGGCCATTGCCGATGGGGAAGTTGCACAGGGAATCGTGGGCTATGACCCGATTGCCAACCACCAGCTGACCCAGGCGGAAATCGACCGCTGCGAAAAGGACCCGGAATCCCGGCTCAAGATCCTGCCGCCGGCCAACCCGATCAACCGCCGGTCCAAGGGCGCGCGCTATACCCCGGTTGCCAAACGTAATGACCGGCCGGACGCGATTGCCTTCATCCTGCGCAATTTCCCGCAGCTGTCGGAACAGCAGACCAGCAAGCTGCTGGGCACGACCAAGGATACCATTGAAAAGGTGCGCACCAAGCAGCACTGGAACAGCGCGAACATCAAGCCGCGCGACCCGGTGACACTGGGCCTGTGCAGCCAGACGGACCTGAACGCAATGGTGGCCGCTGCCAACGAACGTCTGGCGCGCGAAGGCCAGGCCGTGCCGCCGCCGCTGGAACTGGACGACGACAGCGAACACGGAATCTGACCCGGCCCCTGCCGCCCGGCCCGCCGGGCGGCAGGAACGGTGTCAGCCCAGCCGGGCCAGACGCTCGATTTCCTCCTTCACACGAAGTTTCTCAAGCTTGAGCCGCCGCAGGGCGCCCTCATCGGGCATGGGCCTGCGGTCTTCATCGAAAATGCGGGCATCAAGCCGCGCATGACGGGTTTTGAGGCTGTTGATACGTGCTTCGTACGACATGGAACCCTCCAGCGTCTTTGCTACAACCCGATCAGGCTAGACCAGACCGTGCGGCAATTTCCATGCTAAAATTGCAGCCCCCGGGAGGCATGCCGAGCATTTCGCCTTTTGCCGCGGATATGCTTAGGATACGACATGTCCACCTAAAAGATGAGCCGCCATGCTGACAGACCGGGACACCCTCCTTCGCAAGCTGCACGAACTGCGCAGCGAACACCGTGACCTTGATACGGTCATAAGCCGCATGGCCCTGCAGGTAACGGACCAGTTGCAGCTACAGCGGCTGAAAAAGCGCAAGCTGCTGCTGAAGGACGAGATCACGTGGCTGGAAAGCCGCATGATCCCCGACAGTATCGCCTGATACCCAGACAAGAGTATTTCAATCGTGAGCCACCCCCCCCTTCCGTCCTCCGGCACGAAATCCCCGCGCGTGGGGCTGATCATGGGCAGCCAGTCCGACTGGGAAACCATGCGCCATGGCACCGCCGTGCTGGACGCGCTGGATATCGCGCATGAGATGCGCATCGTGTCTGCCCACCGCACGCCCGACCGACTGGCGGAGTATGCAAAATCGGCACAGGGACGTGGCCTGTCGGTCATAATTGCCGGCGCGGGGGGCGCGGCGCACCTGCCGGGCATGTGCGCGGCATGGACGGCGTTGCCGGTACTGGGCGTTCCGGTCGAATCCCATGCGCTGAAGGGCATGGACAGCCTGCTGTCCATCGTGCAGATGCCCGGCGGCATTCCCGTGGGTACGCTGGCCATTGGCAAGGCGGGGGCAACCAATGCCGCCCTTCTGGCAGCGTCCATCCTTGCCCTGTCGGATGCCCCCCTCGGGGAACGTCTCGCGGCATGGCGGGCGAAACAGACCGCTGCCGTGGCGCAGGAACCTGTGCGATGACGCAGCTTCCTCCCGGTTCGGTCCTTGGCATTGTCGGGGGCGGGCAGCTGGGCCGCATGTCGGCCATTGCCGCAGCCCGTCTTGGCTATCGTGCCCATATCCTGACGACGGAAGACGATGGCCCGGCGGCGCAGGTGGCCCATGCCATCACCCTCGGCCGGTATGACGACCATGACGCCCTGCGTCGCTTTGCCGATGCGGTGGATGTCATCACCTTTGAATTCGAAAATATCAGCGCCGACGGGCTGGACCTGCTGTCCAGCATCCGACCGGTCCATCCCGCAGGCCATATCCTGCGGATCAGTCAGGACCGAATCGCCGAAAAGACCTTCATGGCGGAAAACGATATTCCGGTGGCCCCGTGGCGGGGGGTGCACGACCGCGCCGATCTGGACAGGGCGGCGCAGGCACTGGGCTATCCCTTCATCCTCAAGACCACGCGCCTTGGCTATGATGGCAAGGGACAGGTCCGAATCCATGACGCGGACGGTCTGGACGCCGCGTTCGACGGCCTGCGCCCCCATCCACTGGTGGCTGAAGGCATGGTGCGCTTTGCCTGTGAGATCAGCGTGATGGTCGCCCGCAACGCACGCGGCGATATCGTCACCTTTGACGTAACCGAAAACCGCCATCGCAACGGCATTCTGGATATCAGTCTGGCCCCGGCCCGAATCGTGCCCGAGCTTGCGGCGCAGGCGCGCGATCTTGCCCGGCGCATCGCCTCGGCGCTGGACCTGGCCGGCCTGCTGGGGGTTGAAATGTTCGTGGACCGTGATGGCAGCCTGCGCGTGAATGAAATCGCGCCCCGGCCCCACAATTCGGGACACTGGACCATGGATGCCTGCCCCGTGGACCAGTTTGAAATGCACGTGCGCGCCGTAACCGGCCTGCCCCTGCCCCCGGCCAGCCGCCACAGCGACGCCGTCATGAAAAACCTGATCGGCCCCGATGACATGGCCCTGTGGCCTGAAATCGTGGCGACACCCGGCCTGCTGGCCCACCATTACGGCAAGACGGAAGCCCGTCCGGGGCGCAAGATGGGGCATGTGAACGTCCTGTTCCCAAAGGGTGCGCTGCCGGGGGAATTCGGCGTAGAGGCCGCACTTGGCCCGCTGGCGCGCCCGGTGGATGCCACATAGCTAGATCAGCAGCCCCGCCTCGCGGAAGCTGTGGGTGCGGCCATTGCCCACGATGATATGGTCATGGACCGTGACCTGCATGATCCGGCCGATCTGGGCGATGCGCAGTGTCATTTCGATATCGGCGGGCGATGGCTCCGGCTGTCCCGCGGGGTGGTTATGCGCCAGTACCAGCAGCCTTGCCCCAAGCGCCAGGGCGCGACGCATGATCTCACGCGGGTAAACCGGCGAATGGTTGACCGTGCCGGTCCCCATCAGTTCATCGGCCAGCAGGTGGAAGCCTTCATCAAGGAACAGCACCCGGAACTGCTCGATCACTTCATGGCCCATGCAGGCCTGCAGGTAGGCCTCCAGCCCCGCGCGTCCCGCCAGCACGTCCGTGCGGCGCACGCGGGCGCGGTACAGGCGCAGCGCCGCCTCGCGCGCCACTGCAAGCAGCGGCGGCAGCGCGGTTTCCCGTCCCGCCACTTCATCCAGTCCCCCCACATGCGCCGACAGCGCCATGCCCGCCGAACCAAAATGCGCCAGAAAGCTGGCAGCCAGCCGGTCCGGCGCGGGGTGGGTGGTGTCCAGCGTGCGGATCAGATCCTGCAGAAAGGTATGGTCATCCGCCCGGCTTATGCCGCCCCCAAGGGGTAACGTGACCGGCGCGTACTGCCTGTGTTCGGACAAAACGGGGATTTCCCAACAATTTCAGGACAAGGCCGCCCGGAATGATGCATGATGTGTTCAGGACTAAGGAGGTTATGAACCTGCATGCTGCTTCACAAGAACCATACCGTACTTTTTGACCTGGACGGAACCATCGTGCGGTCCCGCGATGGTATTGTAGAGTCCATTTATGCCGTGCTGCGTGACCTCGGGCATGAACCCGACATGTCGGTTGACCTGACATGGGTGGTTGGCCCACCGCTGGAGGAACTGATCGCCCATATCCTCGCCCATTATGGCGATGACCGGGTGCAGGAAGCGATGGCGCTTTACCGCAAGCACTACGAATCGGAAGGCATGCACAAAAGCCCGGTCTTCGAACATATGCGCAACGTGATCGAGACCCTGTCGGCGGAGGGCGTGCGGCTGTTTGTCGCGACATCCAAGCCACGCCATCTTGCGCGCAAGATCCTGCACCTACGCAATCTCGTGCAGTATTTTGATGGCCTGTCCGGCGCCCGCGCGGATGACAGCGGCGCCGAAAAGCCCGAACTGATCGCCGCCGTGCTGCGCGAACATGACATTCGCCGCGAGGACGCGCTGATGATCGGCGACCGGCGTTTTGACATAAGCGGCGCCCATGCCAACCACGTCCGCGCCCTGGGCGTACTATGGGGATATGGCACGCGGGAGGAACTGACGCAGGCAGGCGCGGACGCGCTGGTCAGCCAGCCATCCGAACTGCTGGACGCCATCCGCCAGCAGTTTGCCGCAGCCGAGGCCCATCCCCACGCCTGACAGGCTGCAGGCTGCCTAGGCCACGATCATGGCCCGCAGGCTGGTGCTGGTTCCGCCGCCGCGCAGCACGCAGTCATGCAGGGTCAGGCCCAGCAGGCGGGCATGAGTATGCAGCATGCGGCCGAAACGCAGGTCTGCAGGACTGCCGCCCTCCGGCGGGGCCTGACGGTCCATGTCCCTGACCGCGACAAGGGAGACGGCATGCAGTTCCAGCGCCCGCGCCAGCACCGCACGGCACATGTCGGCAGGCTGGCCGGTGGCCGTTACCTCATCAGCCAGCACATGCCGCACGGAATCCAGGTAGAACACCCGCCACCCATCAGTTTCATGCACCGGCAGCCGGTCGCAATAGTCCAGTACCGCCGTCATGTCCGTAAACATCACCTGCGCACGCAGGTCGGGATGGGCCAGACGCCACGCGACACGCGCGGGACACCCCAGCACCGCCACCCCACGCGGCCCCAGCCCCGCCGCGCGCAATGCGGCGGGCGTGGCGTCCAGCACGGCCTCCAGGCTGCCGAAGCTGGCCAGCAGCGCCTTGGCCTGTGGTTTGGTATCGCGCCGGGGCACGGCCGCGAACAGAAGCACTTCCAGCAGTTCATAATCCGCCAGCGAATGCGCGCCCGCCGTGCGGATGCGCCTGCGCATGCGTGCCCTGTGGCCGCCCGGTCCCGTACCCGTTTTCATGCCGTCCCTGCTTCCCACCGCATTTCCCCCTGGCCACGACTGATAGCATTGGTTCCCCCGCGCCGGGGTTGCTATAGAAGATACCGTGATGGACAGCCTTATCCCAACCGGCCGCGCGCCGGATTACCTGAACCGCCTCAATCCCGAACAGCGGGCCGCGATCGAGACCACCGATGGTCCGCTTCTGGTTCTTGCCGGCGCGGGCACGGGCAAGACGCGGGTGCTGACAACGCGGTTCGCGCATATCCTGCTGTCGGGCCTGGCGCGACCCAACCAGATCCTTGCCGTAACCTTCACCAACAAGGCCGCGCGCGAAATGCGCGAACGCGTCAGCGCCCTGCTGGGTGAACCGGCGGAAGGGCTGTGGCTGGGCACGTTCCATGCCCTGTGCGCGCGCATGCTGCGCCGCCATGCGGAATATGTCGGGCTGACCAGCAGCTTCACCATCCTTGATACCGATGACCAGCTGCGCCTGCTCAAGCAGATCCTCGAACCCTATCGTATCGATACCAAGCGCTGGCCGCCACAGGCCATAATGGGCGTGATCCAGCGGTGGAAGGACCGCGGGCTGGTGCCTGACGCCATTACGGCGGCGGAGGATACGGATTTCGCCAATGGCCGGTGCGCCGAGATCTATACCGACTACCAGCTGCGCCTGAGGCAGATAAACGCCTGCGACTTTGGCGACCTCATGCTGCACATGACGGAAATCCTGCGCAGGCACCCCGATGTGCTGGCGCAGTATCACCGTTTCTTCCGGTATATCCTGGTGGACGAATATCAGGATACCAACACCATCCAGTACCTGTGGCTGCGGCTGCTGGCGCACCGCGGCGGCCAGCCCTCGAACATCTGCTGCGTGGGGGATGACGACCAGTCGATCTATTCGTGGCGTGGCGCGGAAGTGGAAAATATCCTGCGCTTCGAACGCGACTTCCCCGGGGCGAAGGTCGTGCGGCTGGAACGCAACTACCGCTCCACCCGGCAGATCCTTGGGGCGGCGTCAGGCCTGATCGCCCATAACGAGGAACGTCTGGGTAAGACGCTTCAGCCCGGCCGCGAGGATGCGGAAGGCGAAAAGGTCCGCGTCATTTCCGTACAGGATTCGGATGACGAAGCCCGCATGGTCGGCAGCGAGATCGAGCGCCTGCGCGCCGATGGCCACCCGATGGCGGAAATCGCCATCCTTGTCCGCGCGGGCTTCCAGACCCGCGCGTTCGAGGAACGGCTGATCACCCTTGGCCTGCCCTATCGCGTGGTTGGTGGCCTGCGCTTTTACGAACGCGCCGAAATCCGCGACGCCATCGCCTACATGCGCGTGGTCAACCAGCCGTCCGATGACCTTGCGTTTGAACGCATCATCAACGTGCCGCGCCGGGGCGTGGGCACCACCGGCCTGCAGAAAATGCACATGCATGCCCGCGAACGTCAGATCCCGCTGACCGCGGCCGTGCTGGAAATGCTGGGCGCGGGCGATATCAAGGGTCGGGCCAGGGAACAGCTTGCCGCCCTCATGCGCACGCTGGCCACCACGCGGGACATGCTGGGGCGCGAGGGGCATGTCGTCGCCATTGATTACCTGCTGGAAGACAGCGGGTATATCGACATGTGGAAGGCCGACAAATCCCCCGATGCCCCCGGACGGCTGGAAAACCTGAAGGAACTGGTGCGCTCGCTGGCAGATTATGAAAACCTCAGCGGGTTCCTTGAACATGTCGCCCTTGTCATGGACACCGAAGACAGGTCGGGCGAGGACAGCATGAGCATCATGACGCTGCACGGCGCCAAGGGGCTGGAATTCGACACCGTCTTCCTGCCGGGATGGGAGGAAGGCGTCTTCCCGTCCCAGCGCACGCTGGATGAAGGTGGCCTGAAGGGGCTGGAGGAAGAACGCCGCCTCGCCTATGTCGGCATTACGCGCGCGCGCAAACTGGCGATTATCAGCCACGCTGCCAACCGCCGCATATATGGCAACTGGCAGTCCGCCATTCCCAGCCGCTTTGTCGAGGAACTGCCGGGGGAACATGTCGAGACACGCGGCGATACATCCAACAGCAGGCGCAGCTTCCTTGGCCGTCCGGCCGTGTTTGGCAGCACGCCCTTCCCGCTGGTGGCGTCGCGCCGCGTGCATGACGTAACCCCGTCCACCACCGCCACGTCAGGCATGAAGGTGGGGGTGCGTGTATTCCACCAGAAATTCGGCTACGGCACGATTACCTCGGTCGAGGGAAACCGGCTGGAAGTCGCGTTTGAAAAAGCAGGCCCCAAGCGGGTGATCGATACATTTGTTGAGCAGGTATAGATGAGCCTTTCCCCCCGGCGTCACGCCACAGAACTGGAAACCATATCGGTCTCCGTCCCGCCGGACGCGGTCGAAGCCTATGAATCCGCCCTGTCCACCGTCTGCGCCACCATCGGTATCTTTGAAGTCGATGACAGCCAGACCCTGTGGCGCGTGGAAGGCGTCAAGGATACCGGCAGCGGGGAAGACGAACTGCGCGCCGCCCTGATCCTGGCGGCGCTGACCAGCGGCGTCGATGCGGAACTGGACCGCAGCCACACGGAATCCGAAGGCTGGCTGGCCCGCACGTACGAATCCTTTCCCGAGCAGCTTGCGGGCAAACGCTTCGCGATCCGTGGCACGCACCTTGAACGCACCACCAGCCCCCAGCGCATCACCATCACGCTGGATGCCGGCGTCGCCTTCGGATCGGGCGAACACGGTTCGACCCGTGGCTGCCTGCGCGCGCTGGAAATGGTCGCCTATCGCAGGCCGCAGCGTATCCTCGACCTTGGCTGCGGGTCGGGCATCCTGGCCATGGCCGCGGCCGCCCTGCTGCACAAACGCGTACTCGCGACCGATATCGACCCATGGTCCGTGCGCGTGACCCGGCGCAACGCGGCCATGAACGGGCTGTCCAATCTGGTGGACTGTCACCTTGGCAATGGCTGGGCCACGCCCGCCATCCGTCATCATGCGCCCTATGACCTTGTCTTCGCCAACATCCTTGCCCGCCCGCTGTGCAGCATGGCGGCGGACCTTGCGCGCAACCTGCTGCCCGGTGGCACTGCCATCCTTGCGGGGCTGCTGAACACGCAGGTGCGCATGGTGCTGGCTGCCCATCGCCGCCATGGGCTTGTACTGGAACGCCACCTGCGTGAAGGGGACTGGGGCACGCTTATCCTGCGCAAACCCAATGGCTGACACGCCGCCCCTGCTGATCCGTGATGCAACGGATGCGGATATTCCCGCCATTGTCGAAATCGTCAATCACGCCATCCGCAACAGCACATCCATGTGGGAAACCCACGAAACCACCATCGCCGCCCGGCTGGACTGGCTGCATTCCAGTCAGGCCAGCGGGTTTCCCGTGCTGGTGGCCGAAACACCCGATGGCCATGTGGCAGGTTACAGCAGCTGGAAAACATTCCGGCCCTTTTCCGGCTACAGGCACACGGTCGAACATTCGCTGTACATCGCTCCGGCCTACAAGCGCCGTGGCATTGGCAGCGCACTGCTGCAGGCACTGTGCGACCGCGCGAAGGCGGCGGAGGTACATGTCATGATCGCGGGCATCACCTCCACCAACATCGCGTCGCGCAAGCTGCATGAACGCTTCGGCTTCCAGCATGGCGGCCTGCTGCCGGAATGTGGCACGAAATACGGACGGTGGATGGACCTTCTGTTCCTGTACCGCATCATGTCCGTTGCCTGATTCCCTACACCCGAAGGATATGCTCATGCCCCCAGCCCCAAATCGCCCCGATGCACTACGCACCGTGCTGAAACAGATGGGCGTTGACGGATTTATCCTGTCCCGTGGAGATGAGCACCTGGGTGAATATGTCGCCCCCTGCGCCGAACGGCTGGCATGGCTGACCGGCTTTACCGGCAGTGCGGGCATGGCGGCGGTGCTGCCGGACCGGGCGGCCGTATTTTCCGATGGCCGCTACATCACCCAGATGGACCAGCAGGTCGATGCCGCTGCATGGGAACGGCTTCATATCCGCGAGGTCCCGCCCGCCACATGGCTGGCGCGACATGGCGCGACCTGCCGGATCGGCTACGACCCACGCCTGATCAGCGAAAGCGCGCTGCGCCCGTTCAGTGATGCGGGGCTGGAACTTGTGGCGCTACCCGCCAACCCGGTTGACCGGATCTGGTCCGACCGCCCTGCCCCTCCCTGCACGCCCTGCGTGCCGCAGCCCGAGGAATGGGCCGGGCAGTCCAGTCACGACAAACGCACGGCCATTGCCGACGGGTTGCGCGATGCGGGGGACGCCGCACTGGTGCTGAGCGACCCGGCCTCGATCGCATGGCTGCTGAACATACGCGGCCGCGATGTGCCGTACACGCCGCTCAGCCTGTCATTCGCCATCGTGCATGATACCGGTCGCGTCACATTGCTGATTGATCCGGCCAAGGTCTCCGACGCCACGCGGCAATGGCTGGGCGCGGATGTCACGATCGCCCCCCCCGATGCGCTGGAATCCAGCCTGCGCGTCCTGTCTGGCGCACGCGTGCAGGTGGACCCGGTCAGTAACGCCGTCTGGTTCATGCAGACGCTGGAAGATGCAGGGGCCACGGTCATCCGAAGGGGCGATCCCTGCCAGATGCCCAAGGCGATCAAGAATGCAACCGAGCAGGACGGCAGCCGCCGCGCCCATCTGCTGGACGGTATCGCCATCTGCCGTTTCCTGCACTGGCTGGATGAAAACGCCACGGATACGGCGGAACTGGAGGCAGCGAACCAGCTGGACCGTTTCCGCGCGGCCTGCCCGGATTACCGCGAGGAAAGCTTCCCCGCCATTTCCGGCTCCGGCCCGAACGGGGCCATCATCCATTACCGCGTCACCCCCGAAACCAACCGCAGGCTGCAACCGAACGAGGTGTACCTGATTGATAGTGGTGGCCAGTACCCCTTTGGCACGACCGATATTACCCGCACGGTCTGGACCGGGCCCGACGCACCGGGGGCGGAAGTGCGTGACGCCTTCACCCGTGTGCTGCGCGGGCATATCGCGCTTGCCCGTGCGCATTTCCCGCGTGGTGTGACCGGCCACGCGCTGGATGCCCTTGCCCGCCATGCCCTGTGGGAAGGGGGACTGGATTATGACCATGGCACCGGCCACGGCATTGGCAGCTACCTGTCAGTGCACGAGGGACCGGCCACCATTTCCCCCGTTTTCCGTCCCGTAAAGCTGCATGCGGGCATGATCCTGTCCAACGAGCCGGGCTATTACCGCCCCGGCGCGTTTG
Source organism: Komagataeibacter oboediens (assembly GCF_018491655.1). Classification (NCBI taxonomy): domain Bacteria; kingdom Pseudomonadati; phylum Pseudomonadota; class Alphaproteobacteria; order Acetobacterales; family Acetobacteraceae; genus Komagataeibacter; species Komagataeibacter oboediens. Next base: position 40,854 of record NZ_JABLUU010000001.1, read on the forward strand.
GCATCCGTCTGGAAAACCTGCATCTGGTCCAGCCGTGCCCCACGGCGGAGGAAGGGCGCAGCTTCCTGCAGTTCGAGGTGCTGACCCTTGCACCGTTTGACCGGCGGCTGATTGACGCAGGCAGCCTGCAGAAAAACGAGATTGCCTGGCTGGACGCCTATCATGCACGGGTTTTTGAAATGATCGCCCCACATCTGGGAAGTCAGGAACGCACATGGCTTGGCGTTGCATGCGCGCCGCTGAACGCCGGATAATGTGACTGCAAAACCACGGCCATGGCCCGGTGGCCCGATTGTCACGCGGGGCTGGGGGGCCTAGGACTTTTAACCAGTTCCGACGGGGCACCCGGCAACGAACCGGGTACGCCAAGCCGGTGCATGCTGAAACGCTTTTCAGTAGCAAGCACAAAGGGAGACGTCCGAGAATGTCTACAGAAAAAACAATTCCCGCCACCCTGATTCCCGGTGATGGAATCGGGCCTGAAATCGTCCAGTCCGTTACCGAGATCCTGGATGCGGTTGGTGCCCCCTTCAAATGGGAAAAGGCTCTTGGTGGTGTCGCGGCTCTTGATGCCACCGGCAGCCCGCTGCCCAAGGAAACGATCGAAAGCATCCGCCGCACCGGCCTTGCGCTGAAAGGCCCGCTGACAACCCCGGTCGGTGGCGGCTTCAAATCCATCAACGTGACACTGCGTCAGGAGTTCGGCCTGTTCGCGAATGTCCGTCCGACCAAGACGATCGTGCCCGGTGGCCGTTTCGAGAACATCAACCTCGTCATCTTCCGCGAAAACCTCGAAGGGTATTACGCGGCGATGGAAAACTACATTCCCTACGGTGACGACCCGCATGCCATCGCCACCAGCGCAGGCTACACCACGCGCAAGGAATGCAACCGCATCGTGCGCTATGCCTTTGAATACGCGGTCAAGAACAACCGCAAGCGCGTCACCCTGGTGCATAAGGCCAATATCCTGAAGCTGCTGACGGGCCTGTTCCTTGAAGAAGGCCGCAAGGTCGCCAAGGAATATGAAGGTCGCGTGGAAGTGAACGAACGGATCGTCGATGCCTGCGCCATGCAGCTGGTGACCGATCCGTGGCAGTATGACTGCATTGTCACCACCAACCTGTTTGGTGACATCCTGTCTGACCTGACCGCCGGTCTGGTTGGTGGTCTTGGCCTTGCGCCGGGTGCCAACATTGGCGAAAAAGCCGCCGTGTTTGAAGCCGTCCATGGTTCTGCACCCGACATTGCGGGCCAGAACAAGGCCAACCCGACGTCGCTGCTGCTGGCTGCCAACATGATGCTGGCGCATGTGGGCCGTCAGGATCTGGCCACCCGTATCGACAAGGCCATCGAGAAGGTCATTACCTCGGGCGCCGTGCGCACGGGTGACCTGGGCGGCAAGGCCACCACGACCGAACTGACTGCAGCCCTGAAGCAGGCGCTGGTCTGATCCATTTCTCCCACCATGGGGAAATAAAAAAGGGGCCGTGGCGGATCAGACGCCACGGCCCTTTTTTGTTAAAGACGTTTTCTGGTGAAGCTTTTTTCAACAGGCTTCGGAGAACGCCGCCTTTTTGAATAAAGGCGACACCCAAAAACTTTTATTCTGTCACAAATACGCTACTCAGCTGCCCCGATAGGTCGAAAACCCGTAGGGCGAGACCAGCAGCGGCACATGGTAATGCCCGCCCTTTTCCCCCGGCGCTACCTGCGCCATGCCAAAGGCAATCGGCACGACATCAAGGAACGGAGGGTCGGACAACGCGACATCGCGCGTACGGAAATAATCCGCCACGGCGAATTCCAGCCGGTATGATCCCGCCTGCATGTCCCCTGTCGCCTGACCCAGTTCCGGGCAGCGGCCATCCACATTGGTCACGCCACGGAACAGGCATTCATGGCCTGCCCACAGGCTGATCGCCATGCCTGCGGCGGGCTTGCCCGAAACAAGGTCAAGAACATGGGTGGAAAGGGTGCTCATGGTTCCTGCTCCAGCCGCGCCAGCACATCCGCCAGTCGCAGGGCGGCAATCTTGTTAATTTCACGCAGGGCGGCCTGCTGTTCTTCTTCTGGCGTATTGTCCAGCCGGTTACGGATCCCGTTCAGGATGCCTTCCTTGTCCGACCGGCGCACACAGATAATGAACGGAATGCCGAACCTTGCGGCATAGGCATCATTCAGGGTGCGGAATGTTGTGAATTCATCTGGCGTCAGGCGATCCAGCCCGGCGGATGCCTGCTCCGCCGCTGATGCGGATGTCAGCGTCGGATCCACGCCCATGCGCTGCGCCAGTTCGGGATGGGCACGGATCAACGCCATTTTTTCCGCATCCGTCGCCCGGTCCAGTTCATGCCGCATGGCCGCCAGCATGGCCTCCACGTCGGCAAAGGGACCATGGGCATGCGCACGCTGGGCAATCCATGGGGAATGTTCGTATATCGGGCCGAACAGTTCCACAAACCGGACTGTGGACGCCTCGTTGACCCGGTCCATCACGTTTTTCATGCCGGATGCACATCCAGCCAGTGCCGGGCGATATCCAGCCGGGTTGCGACCCATACCTTTTCGCGCGTGGCGATATAGTCAAGGAAACGCGCCACAGCCCGCGCACGCCCCGGACGGCCCGCCACACGGCAGTGCAGGCCAACCGACATCATGCGCGGTTTGTCAGCGCCTTCCTCATACAGTTCATCAAAAGTGTCGCGCAGGTAGTTGAAGAACTGCTCACCTTCGGTAAAGCCGTTCAGCGCGACAAAGCGCATGTCGTTCACATCCAGCGTATAGGGCACGATGAGCTGCGCGCGGCCGTTGCTGCGGTCATAATACGGCAGGTCATCGGCATAGGAATCCGCGTCGTATACAAAGCCGCCTTCTTCCGCCACCAGACGCGCGGTATTGGGGCTGGTACGCCCCTGATACCAGCCCAGCGGGCGTGACCCCGTCAGCTTCGTATGCAGCGCGATGCATTCCTGGATATGCGCGCGTTCCACTGCTTCGGGCACGTGCTGGTAATCGATCCAGCGCAGCCCGTGGGACGCGATTTCCCAGCCTGCGTCCTTCATTGCCGCAACCGCTGCCGGGTTACGCGCCATGGCCGCCGCCACGCCAAAGACCGTCAGGGGCTGCTTACGCTGGGTAAAGATGCGGTGCAGCCGCCAGAACCCGGCACGGGAACCATATTCATACAGGCTTTCCATCGCGATCGCGCGCGCGCCGGTAATCGACTGCGCCCCGACCATTTCCGACAGGAACGCTTCCGACCCGCGATCACCATGCAGGACCGAGTTCTCGGCCCCCTCTTCATAATTGATGACGAACTGCACCGCGATCCGCGCGCCGCCGGGCCACTTCGCATCCGGCGGGTTCCCCGCGTACCCAACCAGATCGCGGGGATAGCTACCCGTTTCAGACATTACGCCAGATCCCCCATTCTTATGCGTTATAGGCCGCAAGGGCGGCATCGACACCGCTGCCTGCGGCAAAGCTGTAGCCTTCGTGGCGCAGGACGGTTTCCAGCGCACCGATGGTCAGCAGCACCTTGTGCTTTTCCGCGTTGTAGCCCATTGCGCCAATGCGCCAGATCTTGCCCTGCAGCGGACCGAAGGCGGAACCGATCTCGATTTCGAAATCCTCACGCATGCGGCCACGGACCTTTTCACCGTCAATGCCCTTGGGAATGTAGACACCGGTCACGTTGGTCATGCGGTAATCGTCGCAACCAAACAGTTCCAGCCCCAGCGCGCGCATGCCCGCACACATCGCACGTGATGCACTGGCATGGCGGGCGAAGCGGGCCTGCAGCCCCTCTTCCAGCACGATACGGGCGGCTTCACGCGCGCCGTACAGCATGGAGGTGGCTTCTGTATGATGGTTCAGCCGCTTTTCAGACCAGTAATCCATGATCATGGCCAGGTCGAAATAGTTCGAGGGAATGCGCACGCGCGTGCCGTCATGCGTATCCGCGCCACGGATCCCGGCCTCGACATGGCGGCGGGCGAAGATATGTTCCGCCGCACGGTCGGAAATGGTGATGGGGGCCGAACCCGGCGGGCCACCCATGCATTTCTGCAGCCCTGAACTGACCACATCCACGCCCCAGCGATCGGTCGCAACTTCCATGCCACCCAGCGTGGCGGTGGTGTCGACATAGGATAGTACGCCATATTTGCGGCACAGCGCGCCCACACCATCAAGCGGCTGGGCAACGGTGGTGGAGGTATCGCCATGGATACACGCCAGCACATGCGGACGGTGGGTGGTGAGTGCGTCCTCGATCTGCTCCAGCGTCGCGACCTCGCCCCACGGAATGTCCAGCGTCACGATTTCCGCGCCAATGCGCTGCGCGATTTCGGACAGCAGCAGCCCGAAGCGGCCCGCGCGCACGATCAGCAGTTTCATGCCCGGTTCGACCAGCGAGACAAGCGATGCCTCGATCCCGGCGCGCGCCGTGCCATCAACCAGGAATGTCCAGCGGTTGTTGGTCATGAACACCTGACGGTACAGGTCCATCGTCTGGTTCATGTATTCGGTCATTTCCGGGTCGAACTGACCCAGCATGTCGGCCGCCATGGCCCGCAGCACGCGCGGGTGCGCATTGACTGGTCCCGGCCCCATCAACAGCCGGGCGGGAGGGTTGATCTGGCCGAAAAAGGTCTGGGTCATCCGAAACGTCTCTCAAAAAGTCCGATAAAAGTAATCATCGCCCGCAGCGCGGCATCCGTATCGTCATCGGTCACGGATTCAGCCGGGTTATGGCTGATACCACCCGCGCACCGGATAAACAGCATGGAAACCGGGGCCAGATGCGCCATGATCATCGCATCATGTCCCGCACCGCTGACCAGCAGCGGCGCAGGGGCATGGGTTACGTCATGCACCGCCTGTTCCATAAGCGCGGTCAGCGCGGGATCGCACGGCGTGGCGTCCAGATCCTGCTGCAACGCCACATCCATCTCCAGTCCGCGCCGCTCGGCGACCTGACGGGCTTCCTCCAGGATTGCCGCCGCCGCGCGGTCGCGCGTGGCGTCGGTGCCGGCCCGGACATCAATGGTCAACACCACTTCGCCCGGCACGACGTTGGCCGCCCCCGGCATGACATCCAGCGACCCGACAGTGGCCACCAGCCCGTCCTTACCGGCACGGCCAATGCGTTCAGCGGCAAGGATGATGTCCGCCGCCCCCGCCAGCGCGTCGCGCCGCAGCTTCATGGCCACCGTGCCCGCATGGCCCGCCATGCCACGCAGCGTCACGCGGTAGCGGTACTGGGCCGCGATGGCGCTGACCACGCCAAGGGCGCGGCCTTCGGCTTCCAGCGCCGGACCCTGTTCGATATGTGCCTCGATATAGGCCACGACCGGGTCGCCCTTGCGGGACGCGGACTGCATCTGCCCCACATCCAGCCCGAATGCCTCCAGTGCGCTGGACAGGGTCGCAGTCTCGGCCCAGTCGGACATGGCCGGATCCGGGTTATCCAGCACGCCTGCCACGGCATGGGAGGTCAGCATGCCGGACGGAAAGCGTGATCCTTCCTCATCACCAAACCCGATGACTTCCAGCGCGAAGGGAAAGCGTTTTCCCTGCTGCGCGAAATGGGCCACCGTCTCGATGCCAAGGATCACGCCCAGCATCCCGTCAAAGAACCCGCCATCGCGCACGCTGTCGATATGCGACCCCAGCAGCACGACCGGGGCATCGGGCGCAAGACCTTCATACCGCCCGACAAGGTTGCCTGCGGCATCCATGCGGGTGGTCATGCCAGCGTCGCGCATCCACTCCGCCAGTCGCCCGCAGGTCGCACGGTAGGACGGGCTGAGATAGGGGCGGAACAGCCCCCCTTCCATATCCGAATACGGCGCACGGCCCAGTTCGGTACATCGCGCCACGGCACGCGCACCACAGGGATGATCCATTGTTTTACCTGCCTGCATTACCATGCCGCCACACATCCATCACTACGCGGGTCGGTCGCCCCTTCCAGCAGGCCCGATTTATGGCGCACCAGTGCGCCCGCATGGCCCATTGTGGAAGAAAACGGTTCAACCCGTTCCATCTGGTGTCCCGCCGCCTGCATCCGGGCGATGACCTCAGGGTCGAAGCGGTCCTCATATTTCAGGCTGACACTGCTTTCGCCCCATGTCCGCCCCAGCAGCCAGCGCGGGGCCGTGACGGCCTCCTGCAGTTCCATGTCGTAACGTGCGTAGCGGGTGAAAATGGCGGACTGCGTCTGTGGCTGCCCCTCGCCCCCCATGGTGCCATAGACCATGGTCCGCCCGTCATCAAAACGTGCGCCGGCGGGGTTGAGCGTATGGAACGGCTTGCGGCCGGGACGCAGGCCATTCCAGCCCTGCGGGTCCAGCCCGAAGCTGGTGCCACGGTTCTGCCAGACAATACCGGTGCGCGGCAGCACGACACCGGACCCGTATTCGAAATACAGGCTCTGGATCATGCTGACGGCCAGTCCGTCGGAATCAATCACACCAAGCCAGACCGTGTCCCCCGCCTGCGACTGCCACGGCCACGGCGCCGCCCGGTTGGGGTCGATGCTGGCGGCCATGCGATCAAGCGCCTTGCGGTCATCAAGGATGTCCTGTGCCTGAACGGTCATGTAGGCGGGATCGCCCACATGGGTATCGCGGTAGCGGAATGCCTGCTTGGTCGCTTCAACCAGCCCGTGCAGGTAATCGAAATCATCCGCCTTCGCCGCCTTCAGCCGGTCGAACAGCGCAAGGATCAGCAGGGATGCAACCCCCTGCGTCGGCGGTGCGAGGTTGTACAGGTCCGCCCCATGGATACGCGCATGCAGCGCGGGCTGGTGCGTTGCCCTGTGCGCCTGCAGGTCCGCAAGCACGAGCGGGCTGCCCACGTCATTCAGGTCGGCTGCGATCTCGCGCGCCACAGTGCCCCGGTAGAAACTGGACAGCCCTTCATCCGCCAGCCGCCGCAGGGTCGTGGCAAGGCGCGGATTGTGCAGGATGTCGCCGGGCTGTGGCAGGCGGCCACCGGGTGTGAACATCTCCCGGAAACCTGGTACGTCCTTCAGTTCATCAAACTTCGCGCGGGTCAGGTTGGCCGCACTGTCGGTTACGGGCACGCCCTGTTCCGCGTAATACAGCGCATCACGCAGTACCCGCCCCAGTGGCAGGGCGGGTGTCATGGCATGGCTCCATGACAGCGCCATGTCCCAGCCTGATACGGTGCCCGCCACGGTGTTTGCCGCAAGCGGGCCGCGCCATGGAATCGTATCCAGCCCCGCGGCATGGTAAAAGGCGGGGTCGGCCTTCTGCGCGGCCGCCCCACAGGCATCGATGGTTTCCACGCGGCCATCGGGCCACATGGTCAGCCAGAATGCATCTCCGCCAATCCCGGTCATGTGTGGATAGACCACAGCCAGGGCTGCGGCGGTAGCGACTGCGGCCTCAATTGCCGTGCCCCCGGCCTTGAGCACGTCCAGCCCGGCCTGACTGGCCAGGTGGTGGGGGGATGTGACCATCCCCCGGCATGAACGCGGCGTATTCAGCATCAGCTGTCCTTCCGTGCGTATCCTGCCTCGATCGGGCGGCAGGCCGCCAGACCCGCGCGCTGCAGTTCGGCCGCCACGGCAAACAGCTTCGCTTCCCCACCCGGTGCACCGATAAGCTGGATGCCCTGCGGCAGGCCATCAACCGCCAGCGGGGCCGCCAGTACCGGCAGCCCGGCAAGGCTGATCGGCTGCGTGAAGATGCCAAGGTTGGCGCGGGCGGATACCGTCCTGCCATTCACGGTAATGGAGGGCTGGTCAATCCGGGGTGCGACACCCACCGTGGTGGGCGCCACCAGCACGTCAGCATTGGCAAGGGCGGCATGTACATGCCCACGGAACCAGCGACGGAAACGCTGCGCCTGCACGAATGTCGCGGCAGGCAGCATGGCGCCGGCCATAAGCCGCCCACGCGTGGCGGGATCATACTGCATGGCCCGGCGGCGCAGGCGCGGCAGGTGCAGGTTGCCCCCTTCCGCCGCGCTGATCAAAAACGCCGAGGCCCGCGCACGCGCGACTTCAGGCAGTTCGATCACCCGGTCATGCCCCAGATGCGCCATGACACGGTCAATGCCAGCGGCAAGTTCGGGGCTGATATTTTCGGCAAACCATCCGCCAAGGCGGGCCACGCGCACATCACCCACGTCGGGTTCGCCCATATGCAGCCCACCGGCCATGATGCCGTACACCGCCCGCAGATCCTCGACCGTGTCGGCCATCGGGCCAACCACGTCCAGGCTGGCCACGAACGGATAGACACCGCGCAGCGGCATCTGCCCGTATGTCGGCTTCAGCCCCCACACCCCGCACAGCGAGGACGGAACGCGGATGGACCCGTTGGTGTCCGACCCCAGCGTGAACGGCAGCAGGCCCGCAGCCACCGATGCCGCCGACCCGCCCGATGACCCACCGGCCAGACGCGCGGGATCATGCGGATTGCGTGTTGTGCCGGTATGGGCGTTTTCGGTGGAAAAGCCGTAGGCGAATTCATCCATGTTCAGCGTCGCGACCGGCACGGCGCCTGCCGCGCGCAGGCGTTCGACCACCTCCGCATCGCGCGTGGCGGGCAGGTTGTCGCGCAGGACGATGGAGCCTGCCGTGGTGACCTCGCCACGGACGTCAAACAGGTCCTTCACCCCAAAGGGCACCCCTGCCAGCGGGCCGGGATCGCGACCCGCCGCAACGGCCTTGTCCACCTCCTCGGCCTGCGCCACGGCGGCAGGGCCAAGGATGCGGGTCACACTGTTGAAACGGGTGTCACGGGCTTCGATATCCCCGATGACAGCGGTCACGACCGATACGGCGCTGCGGCGTCCGGCACGTACATCCGCCGCAATGGCAAGGGCGGCGCCCGCCTTGTGCCCCTGACCGGTCATGGCGTGTACTCATAGGCGGGTTCGCAGTCATCAGGCAGCGCAAAACCGCTGACCAGATCGGCATAACCATGCAGCAGGGCGGTATTCGCCACGACATCGGGCATGCAGGCGGCCGGAATGGACAGGCCGATAATCCGCGCCATATCGGCCACGGGTGGACCCTTGCGGTCATCATGCCCCCCCGCGCCGGTCATGGCCGGCGCGGAAGGGGAAAGGTGTGCTGCACTGCTCATCTGATCAACTTTCTCCCGAATGGATAACTCTACCCGGGACGCATCATGCAACAGGAGGGTCGAGACTGACCAGTTCCGGCACGTCATAGGCCAGCAGACTTTCAAGATGCTGCCTGCCATCGGCCACGTACAAGTCACGCCCAAGCCCGTGTGCCAGACGCTCCACGCCAAAGCGCATGCCGCTGATGGATGCCCCCGACAGGCCCATGCTTGGCGTGGCGGAGAACGTGAAATTATGAATGTTCGCCAGCATGGGCGCCAGCGGATCATCCGCGCGGCGCGGCAGGAACTGGTAGTTTTCCCCCAGATAGGGATAGCTTTCCAGCACGGCGCTTTCCGACCCGGCGGGTGCGGTGTAGCGATCACCCCACAGCGCGACGGAGGGGGCGAAGGATTTCGTCTCGGCCCTGCGGGACAGGTCGGTTGTGAAACCCGTGCCGATAATCACGAAATCGAACCGCATCTCACCAGTGGGCGAATCGACCACGATCTCATCCCCGTCCATGCGCACGCCCGTCCAGGGACAGCCCGTGCGGAAGGAGAAGTTCGCATGCCGACGGCAGCGCCAGAACGTATCCTGCGGCGGCGGCTGGTTGAGTTCGAAAATCCGGCGCATGAAGCCCCAGCGCAGCTCATCCGACAGGGCGGGGTAATAAGCGAGGAAGCCGGTATTTTCCATCCACCGGTACGGGTTGATGGACGGGATTTCCTTGCGCCGCAGGCACAGCGTCACGCTGCCCGCACCGTCTTCCAGCGCCGTGGCCGCGTTATCGAACGCCGAGGCACCAGCCCCCAGCACACCGATCCGCTTGCCCTTCAGCGCCGCGAAATCAATGTTTTCCGACGTGTGGGCATACCGCGCACGCGGCAGGCCATCGCGGATGAAGTCGGGCACATGCCACGACCCGCAGCCTTCGATCCCGGTGGCCAGCACCAGCTTGCGCGCGTAATGCACATGGGTCGAACCGTCGGGACGACGGAAGGTCAGGCGCAGCAGGCCACCTTCCCATGTCACGCCCTGGAAATCATGGTCATTGGCGACCGGCAGCTTCAGGATGTCGCGGTACCAGTCCAGATAGGCCTGCCACTGCCCACGCGGAATTTTGTCCAGCTTTTCCCAGGCTTCGGCGCCATACTGCGCTTCGTACCACGAACGCGGGGTCAGGGACGGCACGCCAAGGTCGGGGCCGGTCACGTATTTGGGCGTGCGCAGCGTGATCATGCGCGCGAATGTCACCCACGGGCCTTCGCCCCCCTTGGCCGCACGGTCAAAGATGCGGACATTGGTGATGTTATTGCGCTTGAGCGCGAAGGCTGTGGCAAGACCACCCTGCCCGCCCCCGATAATGGCCACGTCCAGCACGCGCTGGCCGTCACGTTCCATGGGGGGAACCCATTCCTTGCGGGGATAACGGATGATCTCCAGATCCCGGCGCACTGCCGCATCCAGTGCAGCAAGCCCGCCGGCCGTCCCGGCATTCGGCTGCGTTGTGGTATCCATCTGCGGGTTCCCATTCATTTTTTACTGTGTGTTGATGCAGCCCGCATGGCGTCCCCCGACGCCATGCGGATATTCCCCCAACCGCACCATGATGGGGAAATCTAACCAGCCTTCCCCCTGTTTCGTCTAGTATAATGATTTGACCGTTCCGTTGCCCAAAACGCAACAGATGTCAGACCACCCGTTCATCGCTGACACCCTGCACACGCCGCAGTTCCAGGCGCAGTTCCTCAATCACCGTTTCCAGCAGCGGCGGCAGCCAGCGGGATTCCCGCACATAGGCCCCGAGGTCCGTAACCGCCCGGGTATCACGCAGCGGCACATGGCGCAGGGTGTCCTGTCCCGGCTGCACGCCCACCGCCAGCGGGGACTGGAACGCCAGCCCGACGCCCGCCTGCACCATGCGGTTGGTCAGTTCGATCGATCCGGTCTGCAACACCACGTTCAGCCGGTCCTGCCACGGGCGCAGCATGGGTTCCATGACACGGTACAGCGACAGCGTGCGTGTAGGCAGGATCAGGCGATAGGCCGTACATTCCTCCACCGTGACCGTGCGCAGGTGCGCCAGCGGATGGTCCGCGCGCACCACCGCGCCAACAGGGAAATGCCCCACCGCCACCCGCCGCAGTTCGGGATACAGCGCCAGCGAAAACGCAATGCCCAGATCCACCCGACCGTCCTGCAGGGCGGAGACGATGGTTTTGGGCGCACCGACTTCCACATGCAGTTCCACGGCCGGATAGGCGGAAATGATGCGTTCCAGCAGGGCGGGCAGCAGCTGTCCCGCAATCCCTTCCACCGCCATGATACGCAGCCGCCCGTCATGCCGACCGGACAGGGCATTGATCTGTTCCTCCGTCCGGGCGGCATCCTGCATGACGGTAACGATATGCCGGGCCATGATCGTGCCCACTTCCGTCAGCACCATGCCATCGGGCAGGCGGTCGAACAGGGGGGCGCCGATTTCCGCCTCCATCTGCGCAAGCTGGCGGGTCAGGGCGGACGGCGTGACGTTCAGCCTTCGCGCCGCCTCGCGGATGGAGCGGCATTCCCGCACGGCGTTGAAATAGGAAATGCCCCGCGCGTGCAGCCGCATCATGCGGGGCGTACGGGAAAGCGGATCGTTCATGGGCTGGTGTCATCCCCGTTTACATGACCGCCCGCCTGCACGGGGTGCAGGAAGCGGGTAACAATTTCTGCCGCGACCAGTGCGGCGATGACGGCGGGCCGCTTGTCACGCACGCCCCGGTCCCCGATCGGGCAGACCAGTGCGGCGATGCGGTCTTCCGGCAGGCCGATCTGGCGGAACCCGGCTTCGAACCGGCGGCGCTTCGTATGCGAACCAATCAGGCCGACATATCGAAAATCCCCCCGTTCCAGGATGGATGCAACAATAACGCTGTCCAGTGCATGGCTCTGCGTCAGGACCAGCGCGCCTGAACCCGCGGGCGCGCTGGCGACCAGACGTTCCCATGCGCCATCGTCATGCACCTCTACCCCCGGGGGAATGGTTGAACCGAATTCATGCGGGCGCGAATCGCACCATGCAAGGCGCAGCGGCAGCGGGGCCAGCACATGCGCCAGCGCGCGGCCCACATGCCCCGCCCCGAACAGAAGCAGCAGCGGCTGCATCCGGCGCTGGTGTTCCAGCTGTTCCATGATGGCGTCCAGCCTGTGGGGGGCGGGCAGGTCAAGGTTCAGCCAGACCTCCCCGCCGCAGCACTGGCCCGAATTACCCCCCAGGCTTATGCGCTGGACCAGCGCGTCGCCGCCATGTTCCAGCAGCCTGCGGGCGTGGTGGATGGCGTTCCATTCCAGATCCCCGCCACCGATCGTGCCAGACTGTTCTGTGGGGGTGACCAGCATGAAGGTTCCGGCCTCACGCGGGGTGGACCCCCGCGCGTCCGATACACTGATCCGGGCGATGGGCTGGCCTGACATCCGCCATCGCACCAGATCCGCGCGCATCTGCATGCCCATGTGATCAGGCGGCGGGCGGGTTGCCGTGCCGCATGCGTTCGGCCACGCGCAGGATCATTTCCGGCGTGGCGGGCGCGTCCAGACGGGGACAGGTGCGATAGTCATCCAGACTGGCCAGCGCATCGGACACCGCCTGCAGCACCGACACCCCATGGACGAATGGCGGTTCCCCCACGGCCTTGGAGCGGAAAATGCTGTATTCCCGGTTGGGCGCGTTTTCCAGCAGTTCGACATTGAACACCCGTGGGCGGTCGGAGCAGGCCGGGATCTTGTACGTGCTGGGCGCATGCGTGCGCAGGCGGCCCGCCTTATCCCATACCAGTTCCTCGCAGGTCAGCCATCCGGCGCCCTGCACGAAGCCGCCTTCGACCTGCCCGATGTCCAGAACAGGGTTCAGGGACTGCCCCGCGTCATGGAGGATGTCCACGCGGTCGATCTTCATCTCCCCCGTCAGCAGGTCGATCACGACCTCCGAACACGCCGCCCCGTATGCAAAGTAATAGAAGGGACGGCCCTGCCCCGTATCCCCGTTCCATGAAATCTTGGGCGTCTTGTAAAACCCGTTGGCGGACATGGACACACGTGCAAAATAGGCCTGCCGCGTCAGGTGCGAAAACGCGATCACCTTCTGCCCGACATGCACGCCATCGGGCGCGAAGCGGACGTCGTCCTCGGCCACGTTCCAGTGGCCGGCCGCGAATTCCACCAGCCTGCGCTTGATCCGGCGCACCGCGTCCAGCACCGCCATGCCATTGAGGTCCGCCCCGGACGACGCGGCGGTAGCCGACGTATTGGGCACCTTGCCCGTCGTGGTGGCGGTAATGCGCACCTGATCCGTGCCCAGCCCCAGTTCACGCATGACGACCTGCACCATCTTGGTATGCAGGCCCTGCCCCATTTCCGTGCCGCCGTGATTCACCTGCACCGACCCGTCGGTATAGACATGAACCAGCGCGCCCGCCTGATTGTAATGCGTGGCGGTAAAGGAAATGCCGAACTTGACCGGCGTGATCGCAATACCGCGCCGCAGGTAGGGACTGCCGGCATTGAATGCACGGCAGGCCTCGCGCCGTTTCACGTAATGGCAGCGCCGCGCCAGTTCGGGCAGGACGTCTGCGGTAATCGAGTCCTCGACCACCATGTTGTAGGGCGTGACGTTGCGGTCATGCGTACCATAGGCATTGCGCAGCCTGACCTCCAGCGGGTCAAGGCCGGTGGCGAAGGCAATTTCCTCGATCACGCGCTCGGCCGCGACAATGCCCTGCGGGCCGCCAAAGCCGCGATAGGCGGTATTGGACTGCGTATTGGTGCGCAGCGGTTCGGAGCGCAGGCGCACATCGGGATAGAAATAGGCATTGTCCGCATGGAACAGCGCACGGTCGATCACGGGGCCGGACAGGTCGGCCGACCACCCGCACCGCGCCGCCAGCACCATGTCCACCGCAAGGATATGTCCCTCGTCGGTATAGCCGACATCGTAATCAATGACGAAATCATGCCGCTTGCCGGTCATGGTCATGTCGTCGTCACGATCCAGTCGCATCTTGGCCGCGCGCCCGGTCAGGTCGGCCACCAGCGCCGAAAGGCAGGCACAGGCATTGGCCTGCGTTTCCTTGCCGCCAAAGCCGCCGCCCATGCGCCGGACCTCCACCGTCACCAGATTGGCGCGACGGTCCAGCACATGGGCAACCATGTGCTGGGTTTCGGTCGGATGCTGGGTGGAGGAGGTGACATGCATCTCCCCTTCCTCACCCGGACGGGCAAGGGCGATCTGCCCTTCGAGGTAGAAATGTTCCTGCCCGCCCACGGTAATGCGGCCAGACAGCCTGCGGGGCGCGTGCTCCAGCCCGGCCACCACGTCGCCACGCTTCATTTCCATCGGTCGCCAGACCATGGGGCTACCCGCCGCGCGGGCCTCGGCCACGTTCAGGATGGCGGGCAGGTCTTCATATTCCACTCTGGCCAGCCGCACGGCCCGGCGTGCAGCCATGCGCGTGGTCGCGGCGACCACGAATAAAGGCTGGCCATAAAACGAGACCTCGGTGCTCGCCAGCAGGGGCTCATCCCCCTTGCCGACGGGGCTGATCTGGTTCTCGCCGGGAATATCGGCGGCGGTATAGACACCCACCACGCCTTCGGCCTGCCTTACTGCATCAAGATCCATGGACACGATGCGGGCATGGGCGCGCGCGCTCAGCCCCGGGACAAGGTGCAGCGTGCCGCGCGGTTCGGGCAGATCATCAATATAGGCGGCACTGCCCTGCACGTGCATGGCGGCACTTTCATGCCGCAGGCTGCGTGATGCGCCACCGGCCACAATGCCGTCCCCCGACGCAGGGGCCGTCGTGGCAAAGCCGTTTCCATCAGCCATGTGCGTGTTCTCCCGCAGCGGTGCACGCGGCGCGCACGCTGGTCTGTGCACGTGCGTCCCGTGGTCCGCAATCGGCGTAAAGCCGGGTCAGCAGATTGGCCGCGACGGTGCGGCGGTACCAGTCGCTGGCCCGCATGTCGGTAATGGGCGCGAAATCATCCATCATGGCCTGCCGCGCAGCAGCCAGCGTGGTCTCGTCCCACTTCCGGCCTTCAAGTGCGGCTTCCGTCCGGCTGGCGCGGCGCGGTGTGGCCGCCATGCCACCAAAGGCCACGCGGGCATTGGTGATGGTGCCATCAGGCGCGATCGTGAGCGAAAAAGCCCCCAGAATGGCCGAAATATCCTGATCGAACCGTTTGGAAACCTTCCATGCCCGAACCACGGTATCCGGCGTGGGACGGGGAATGCTCACGCCTTCCACGAACTCACCCGGCGCGCGGTCCTGTTTGCCGTAATCGATGAAGAAATCTTCCAGCGCGATAACACGCCGCGCATCCCCACGGCGCAGGTGCAGCTTCGCCCCCGCCGCGATCAGCACCGGCGGTCCGTCACCAATGGGCGAACCGTTGGCGATGTTGCCGCATACCGTGCCGCTGTTGCGCACCTGCACGGACCCGATGCGGCGGATTACCTCCGCATCCGGCTGCGGCAGGATGTCCGCCAGCGCCGCACGCGCTTCCTGCCACGTCACGGCGGCACCCAGGTACACGCCGTCCGCACTGCATTCGATCCGGCGCAGGTCGGGCACCTGCCCGATGGTGACGATATGCGGCAGGTCGCGCATACCCTTGGTCACCCACAGGCCCACATCGGTCGCGCCGGCCACGATCCGTGCATCGGGGTCCGCCAGCATGGTCTGCGCCAGCGCGTCCCCTGTCGCCGGAATGGTCAGGCGGCCCGCAGGCCCGCCAAGTTCCACCGTCGCGCCATCGCGAAGGGCGCGCAGGCGATCCGCAATTGCATGGGCCTGCGCATCAAAATGGTCAGGCCCTGCTTCCATGGCCTGCCGCATGGCGCGCACGATGGGCGCGTAGCCGGTGCAGCGGCACAGGTTGCCCGCCAGCATGTCGTCAATTGCGTGCTCATCCTGCGCCAGTCCGTCGGCCTTGCGGCCCGCCACCATGGACATGACAAAGCCGGGCGTGCAGAAGCCACACTGCGAGCCATGCTGGTCCACCATGGCCTGCTGTACCGGATGCAGGCTGCCATCGGGGGCGCGCACGTCCTCGATGGTCAGGACCTGCGCGCCGTCCAGCATCGAGACGAACTGGATGCAGGCATTGACCGCACGCCAGACCAGCCGGTCGCCCTCCAGCCGCACCACCAGAACGGTGCACGCCCCGCAATCGCCTTCGTTACAGCCTTCCTTGGTGCCGGTCAGGCCGCGATCCTCGCGCAGCCAGTCCAGCAGCGTACGCGTTGGCGCGACATCGGCCAACGTGTGGCATTCGTTTCCGACATAGAAACGGATACCGTGTCTGATCCCCGTCAAATCTGTTCCCTCTGATCATGGCCACATGACTGCCTCACCCCCCTCAAGGCAGACAGCCGGAACAGCCTTTTGTTTTGATATACGTAATATATGGAACCTGATCGCGCCTTGTCACCCCGGCAAAACAAGAAAGGTCGTGATCCTATGGTTCCCCGTCACGCGTGGACAGGTGCGCCGCCCTGCGCATCCGTGCCGACAGCGCAGGACGGAACGCCGGGCATGGCACATACGACCCGCGCCGCGCGGCAGCGTACGGCCTGTTGTCCTTCCACACCGTCACCCCGCCGCGAATGACCTGCACTGCACGCCCCCCCAGCGTGATCCCCGCATACAGGGCGGACGGGGCAGCGGGGCACGTTTCTTCCGCCCCGCCGTCCCACAGGACGATATCCGCATCCGCGCCCGGCATGATCGCCCCCTTGCGAGGGTAAATATTGAAGGCGCGCGCCGCCGCCTGTGACGTGACGGCCACGAATTCCTCCGCCGTCAGCACGCCCGCCTGCACGCCATGCCGCCAGACCACGCGCATGCGCTGCGCAAGGCCGTCCACCAGCCCGTCGCCCCCCATGCCCGCCGCACGGAACCCGCTGGCGACCATGCCGATGTTGCCCGATGCCACAGCCCCCCACAGCGCCCGCCGATGGGCCACGTCACGAAAGGGCGGCAGGGTCAGATACGGGTCGGGTTCGCCTGCCCTATCCCCTTCGGGATCATAGACCGCTTCATCCACGACCAGATGCGGGGCCAGCACATGCCCCTCCACCCGCTGCCCGCGCAGGCGCGCGCGCGCAAGGCCCTCCGTGGCCCCGGTGGTGGAAACCGGCCCCACATGCACCGGCGCACCCACAAGGCCCGCCAGCATGATGGCACGGTCCACCGCTTCGGCCTCGACCTGCGGGGGGGCCGACAGCAGGCAGGCTTCCCCGCCGGTAATGCCCGCCTGATCCAGTTCCGCACGCAGATAGGCCACGGCCTGCGCGTTCTGGGCGGCAATCCGGCACAACGCCCCGCAATCCGTGGCATGGCGGGACAGTTTCAGGATGGCGCGGTCGGACAGCCCGGCCGCCATGGACAGATGAAAGGTGTTCACGCCCCTGTCCATCACCAGCGCGTCCATGCCATCCAGCACGGCTTCGCCCGCATCCGGCAGCGCCATATGCAGCCCGACATCGACATGCGACCGGCGTGCCGCATGCCGCCACGCCCGCCACGCCGCATCCAGCCCGTCATTCCCGGGGCACATGGTGTCGAGTATGGTGGTCGTACCACCGGACAGGGCGTCCATCGTGCAGGCGAATCCCGCCTCATCCGCGCCGATGGCGGTATGCGCGTCCACCCCGCCGGGCATGACCAGCAGGCCACCGGCATCCACCACCGCGCACCCGGCGGGAATATCCAGATCGGGACCGATGGCCAGGATCCCGTCCGCGCCGCCACACAGTACATCCACCCGCAGGCTGGCCTGCCCCGTCACCACCATGCCGCCACGGATCAGCAGCAGGTCGCGCCCATGTCCATGCCGCATGCCCATATCGCCCTGTATTCAGTTCCTGCCGGTCAGATCAGTGATCGCGGATCCTGACCGTCATATCCAGCGCAGTGCCCAGCCGTTCCAGCCTGCGGCGCACGCTTTCGCCCTGCACCACATCGCGCCCCGGCGCGAAATGCAACGACAGGACGCCGTCCATACAGTCCAGCCGCGTGCCATCCAGCAGCGCCTCGGTCCCGCCACTGACGGTATAGGCCAGCCGCAATGCCTGCCCCAGCGCCACGGCACGGCCAAACTGTACCTGATCCAGCAGCTGCCGCGACGGCTGCAGATACGCCACCGACAGGTCCGCGCCATACCGGACCGCAAGCGTCAGTGACAGGAACGCACGCGCCTGATGGGTAAAGCCCACCCCCTGCATGCGCAGGATACGCAGATAGGTCTGTTCCGCGCGGTACTCGGGGTGATCATGTGCGCCCACGTCCGACAGCCAGCATGCAACGCTGCGCAGGCGGGTTGCGACCTGACCTTCATCCGGGAAAAGGGGCGCGGTCCATTCCGCCAGACGTTCGGGCAGGGTCATGCTGCGTCCCAGCATGCTGCACATTTCACGCGCGACGGCATCCTGCGGGTCATTTCCCGACACGCTGGCGGCGACGTTGCGCATGTACCAGCCTTCGCGCAGGCCATCGACACAGAACACCAGCCCCGTTGAATGCGTACGCCGCATGAGCCTGCGCAGCACCGTCGCGGCGTAGGGTGCATCCTCTAGCCGCTTGCGCGGCACGCCGGGCAGGCGTTCGAGCGAACGCTTGCCCGCGCCAATGATCCAGTCCGCCATTTCCCGCGTAACATCGGGCGTGAGGCTGTACAGATGCACGATATTCAGTGGATAGGCCGTCCGGGCGATCTGCATGCGTGCCAGCGCGCGAAACGCCCCGCCCACCAGGTACAGGTCCTGGCCATGCACGTCATCCAGCCACCCAACCCTGGCCAGATCCTCGTCCACCAGCGCGCGGGCGCGGGCCAGATCGCCATCGGCACGGTCATTCAGCCGGATCACACCCAGCGGCAGCGTGCAGGCATTGAGCTTGCGCCCGTTTTCCAGCCGGATCAGTTCCAGCGACCCGCCGCCAATATCGGCCACCAGCCCGTTGGCGTCCGGTATGCCGCACAGGACGCCGGTGGCGGAATAATCGGCTTCCTCCTCCCCGCTCAGGATACGGATCGGAACGCCGGGCAGCCGGGATTTCAGCCCCGCCACGAATTCCGGCCCGTTGCTGGCGTCACGTACGGCGGCGGTGGCCAGGACCTCGAACGGACTGGCCTCCATCCCGCGCGCGATGGCGTTGAAACGGGCCATGACCTCCATCGCCAGGGGTACGGCTTCCTCATTCAGGCGTCCCGTCGCATTCAGGCCCCGCCCCAGTCGCAGGACCACCTTTTCATTGAAAATGGGAGCCGGATTGCGCGAAATCCCGTCAAACACCACAAGGCGGACGGAATTCGATCCCAGATCTATGACCGCCGAGCGGCGAAACCCGCCATCCACCGTCACATCCGGCCCCATATGTCGCCAGCCCACCATGCCATGACCGCACCCATACCGTAATCCCTAGTCCTCAATCGTCTGTTCCGCATGCCATGGCTGGGACGCGCTGACCCGGATCGGGGCATCGCCCACCGTGGCCCGTCCTGCATGGACCGGATGTTCCATGAAATATTCATGGGATGAAAAGGGCCGACGCCCCGGCTCCAGCCGACGCCATACACCGTTCCGCTGTAGAATCCACGACTGCAGGTTGTCCTTGAGGTCGATCATCATGATCTGCTCAAGCACGCGGGCATGGACCTGCGGGTCCAGCATGGGCACCATGCTTTCCACCCGCCAGTCCATGTTGCGCTGCATCCAGTCCGCCGAGGAAATGTACAGCTTCGCCTGCCGGCTGGGCAGCCGGTGCCCGTCGCCAAAGGCGTAGATGCGGGCATGTTCCAGAAAACGCCCGACAATCGACTTGACCTTGATATTGTCCGACAGCCCCGGAACACCGGGGCGCAGGCAGCAGATCCCCCGCACCACGGCCGTGATCTTCACCCCGGCGCATGACGCGGCGTACAGCCGGTCGATCAGGTCGGGATCAACCAGTGAGTTCATCTTGAGCCAGATCTGCCCCGGACGGCCTGCCTGCACATGGGCGATTTCCCCCGCGATCAGTTCCTCGATCGTGCGGCGGATGGTCACGGGCGAAAATGCGATCGCCTCCATCCGCGCAGGCACGGCGTAGCCGGTCATGTAATTGAACAGCCGCGCCGAGTCCCGCGCCAGTTCGGGATTGCAGGTGAAAAACGACAGGTCGGTATAGATCCGCGCCGTGATCGGGTGATAATTGCCGGTGCCGAAATGGGCGTAGGAGCGCAACGCCCCCCCCTCGCGCCGCACGACAAGGCTGAGCTTGGCATGCGTCTTGAGGTCGGAAAAGCCAAAGACCACCTGCACCCCCGCCCCTTCCAGCGCGCGGGCAAGGCGGATGTTGGCTTCCTCATCAAAGCGCGCGCGCAGTTCCACCATGGCGGTCACGGCCTTGCCAGCTTCCGCCGCCTCGATCAGGGCCTTGACGATGGGACTGTCGCGCGATGTGCGGTACAGCGTCTGCTTGATCGCGACCACGGCGGGATCGATGGCGGCCTGACGCAGGAACTGCACCACCACGTCAAAGCTTTCAAAGGGGTGATGCACGATCATGTCGCGCGCGCGGATGGCAGCGAAGCAGTCGCCCCCGCAATCGACAATCCGTTCGGGAAAACGCGGGGTATAGGGGGCGAACAGCAGGTCGGGCCGGTCATCGACAATCAGCTGCTTGAGGTCGACCACGCCGATCAGCCCGGACTGCACGAACACTTCATCCGGTGGCGGGGCCAGCCCCTCGGCCATGGACCGGGCCAGGTCCTCGGGCATACGGGCCTCGATGTCCAGATGGATCACCACGCCCCGCCTGCGGCGTTTCAGCGCGCTTTCATACGACCGGACCAGATCCTCGGCCTCGTCCTCGAATTCCACGTCCGTATCGCGCACCACGCGCATCACCCCCCAGTCCCCTGCCACAAGACCGGGGAACAGGCGGTCGATGCACATGACAATCAGCCGTTCCAGCAGGATGAAACGCGTCACCCCCGGCGGCGACAGGGCGGCCGGCAGGCGGATGAAGCGTTCGATCCGCGCGGGCAGCAGGATCAGCGCCTCCATCACGAACTGGCCTGTTTCGGCATTCATCAGCCGCAATGCCTGCGCAATACCCATGTTGGGAATGAAGGGCAGCGGATGGGCCGGGTCGATGGCCAGCGGGGTCAGGACGGGAAAGACCCGTTCCATGAAGCAGGTTTCCAGCCATGCCTGCTCCTCCGGCGTGAAGGAGATTTCATCGCGCACGACAATGCCCGCCTCCTCCAGCTCGCGCTGCAGGTCGCGCCAGATGCGCTGCTGTTCCTGCAGCAGGCGTCCGGTACGCTCGCGCACGGCGGACAGCTGCTGCTGTGGCGTCAGCCCGTCGGGGGATGTCTTGACCAGCCCCTCGCGCACCTGCCCCACCAGCCCGGCCACGCGCACGGAATAGAACTCGTCAAGGTTGCTGGCGCTGATCGACAGGAAGCGCACGCGTTCAAGCAGCGGATTGCGGGGATTGTCGGCTTCGTCCACCACGCGCTGGTTGAAATCGAGCCATGACAGTTCACGGTTGATGAAGCGCGCGGGCGATGTGGCGTCGGGTACGGGTTCCATCGGCGCACGTACCGCAACCTGCCGCCCGGTCGCGGCCGGCTTGCGGCTGCGCGCGCGCGGACGCGGCTTGCGCGGGGTATCTTCCGGGGCTTTGCGTGGCGATGTAGCCAATGGATTCGGTCTCCCGTTCGGGGGTGGTGTTCTTTGTTGCATATGACCCTAGGCCAGCGACACGCCTGTTGGCCAGAGCAACCGTATGGTTCAGTCCCCGGGCACGCTGGCGGCGGCCGATATCGTGTCCACCAGCATGTCCGCCAACGCGCGTGCGGCAAGGCCGCGGGTAATGGGCCGCCCGCAGGCAAGGGCGGCATGATCCAGCCGGTCCACCGCGTCCTGCATCGCCCGCGCAGTCCGTGGCAGGCGCCGCAGAAGCCATTCCACAACCGGCTGCGACACGACAATCTGCCGTTCCGCCAGCAGGCGCAGCAGCAGCACGCGCAGCAGCCCGTCGCCCGGCTGCCGTATGGCCACCGCCATGGTCGCGCGCAGCCTGCTGGCCAGGTCAGGCAGGGCCACGGGCCAGCGCGCCGGTGGCGTCCGCCCGCCCAGAAGCAGGGCAATCCGCTGTTCACGCGCGGTATTGAGCAGGTGCAGCAGCGCGCGTTCATCCCTGCATTCATCGGCCCGGTCCACCGCCATGGCCATGACCGGAGCCCCCGTGGCGCGCGCGGCGAACAGGGCGGTGACATGTGCAAGGGACAGGCTGCCGCCATGCAGCAGCACCGCGTCATGCACGCGCGCCCATATTTCCAGCATATGGGTCTTGCCCGTGCCGGCCGCCCCCCACAGTGCCAGCCTGCGCTCGGGCCATGGCGTGGGACCAAGCACCCAGCTGCGCGCAGCCGCGTTGGAGGCGGAAAAGACAAAGTCCCCCACTGCAAAACGTGGCGTGTGGGCAAACGGCAACACCAGTTGCCCGATCACCCCCGCAACCGCGTTTTCATCCGTTTTCAGCTTCGTGCCTTCAACCACCGCTTTGTGCGTTGCCCCGCCTTGACGTAAAGAAGGCCGGAAGTCCGTTCGACCCCGGTCCCATACGACGGTTTTCATAGCCCGCGTGCGGGAGTCCGGGAAAGTGATAGTTTGATTACGAAAAAGGCCCCCGCATGACGTCCGCCCCCTGCCCGCCCAATGCTTCATCCGATACAGCGCCTGGCGCCACCTACCGCGATGCCGGGGTGGACATTGCCGCCGGTGACGCGCTTGTCGAAGTCATCAAGCCCGCCGCCAAGGCAACGGACCGTCCCGGCACCATGGGGGGCCTGGGCGGTTTCGGCGCGCTGTTTGACCTGAAGGCGGCCGGTTTTTCCGATCCCATCCTGGTGTCCTGCACCGATGGCGTGGGCACCAAGCTCATGATCGCCATTGAAAGCGGCCTGCATGAGACGGTGGGCATCGACCTTGTCGCCATGTGCGTCAACGACCTGGTGGTGCAGGGCGCAACACCGCTGTTCTTCCTGGATTATTTCGCGACCGGCAAACTGTCGATCGAGGACGCGGCCAAGGTCGTGCGTGGCATCGCCAGAGGCTGTGCCGACTCCGGCTGCGCGCTGGTGGGGGGGGAGACCGCGGAAATGCCGGGCATGTACGCGCCCGGCCATTATGACCTTGCCGGTTTCTCGGTCGGGGCGGCGGAACGCACGGCGCTGCTGCCGGGTGATATCCGGCCCGGCGATACGCTGATCGCCCTGCCCTCCGCCGGCGTGCATTCCAACGGATTCTCGCTGGTGCGCGACATCGTCAGGCGCAGCGGACTGGCATGGGACGCACCGTGCCCCTTCGCCGATGGCCAGACGCTGGCGCAGGCGCTGATGACACCCACCACGCTGTATGTCCGCCCGGTGCTGGACCTGCACCACGCGGGCCTTCTGGTGGGGGCGGCCCACATTACGGGCGGCGGCCTGCCGGGCAACCTGCCGCGCGTACTGCCAGAGGGCGTGCGGGCGGTGGTGGATGGCACGGCATGGCCGATCCCGCCGGTCTTCCCATGGCTGGCCAGCATCGGCAATGTCACGACCGAAGAAATGCTGCGCGTCTTCAACTGCGGCGTGGGCATGGTGCTGGTGGTACGCGACAGCGACGCCGCCATGGCACGCCTGACCGCACGCGGGCAGCAGGCTTTTGTCATCGGCACGATCACGCAGGGCGACAGCCCCGACAGCCCGGCCACGCTGAGCTTTGACGAACTGCCCGAACTGCGTGACTGAACCGGCCCGTGACCTATAAAACACCCATCGCGATCCTGATCAGCGGGCGCGGCAGCAACATGCGCGCGCTGATCGATTCGTGCGCCCGCCCCGATTACCCCGCCCGCATCGCCCTTGTGCTGAGCAACAACCCCGATGCGCCGGGCCTGGAGGTGGCGCGCGCGGCGGGCCTTGCCACACAGGCCATCGACCATCGCAACTACCGCCGGGACCGCGCAGCGCACGAACGCGCACTGGACGCGGCACTGCGCGCGGCGGGCGTGGAATATGTCTGCCTTGCGGGTTACATGCGCCTGCTGACCCCGTTCCTGACCACTGCATGGGCGGGGCGGATGCTGAACATCCACCCCAGCCTGCTGCCGGCCTTCCCCGGGCTGCATACGCATGAACGCGCGCTGGAAAGTGGCGCGCGCATCCATGGCTGCACCGTCCACTGGGTGACGGAGGGGATGGATGAAGGCCCGATCATCGGGCAGGCGGCGGTGCCCGTTCTGGCCGATGATACACCCGATGTGCTGGGCGCGCGCGTACTGCAGCAGGAGCACCGCCTGTATCCCGCCGCGCTGCGGCGCGTGCTGGTTCCAGATGCAGCGCCCGCCGCCACCGCGGCGGACTGCCTGCTATCGGTCTGATCGTTGATAGACAAAAACAAACGTTTTCAGGTGCTGCCCTCTTCAAAGGGCAGTGTCTTCTGAAGCTTTTTGAAAAAAGCTTCTCCAAAAAATTTCTTTATCATCTGCGCGATGGCGCAAAGGCTGCCTTTCTGAACAGCTTCCAGACATGAAAAAAGCCGGCCCGAGGGCCGGCTTTTCCATTAGCGGGGACGAAAGCCCCCGCCACCATGACCCATAGGGATCAGGGCAGGATTTCCGTGCCGGCGAAGAAGAAGGAAATTTCGTTCTTCGCGTTTTCAAGGCTGTCGGAACCGTGGACGGAGTTTGCTTCGATGCTTTCGGCAAACTGCGCACGGATGGTGTGGGCTTCGGCCTTCTTCGGGTCGGTGGCACCCATCACTTCGCGGTTCTTCAGGACAGCGTTCTCACCTTCGAGAACCTGCACCACGACCGGACCAGAGATCATGAAGGACACCAGATCGTTGTAGAACGGGCGTTCCTTGTGCACTTCATAGAATGCGCCAGCGGTCGCCTTCGTCAGCTGGATGCGCTTCTGTGCGACGATGCGCAGGCCGTTGCCTTCGAACACGGCATTGATCTTGCCGGTCAGGTTGCGGCGGGTCGCATCGGGCTTGATGATCGAGAGGGTACGTTCGACTGCCATGGGACAGCTCCTTTCAAACGGGTTCTGAAATATACGAGGCGGCATTGGACATAAGCCGACATCACCTTACAAGCGCCATCTAGAGCATATCGCCGCAGACTGGTAGGTACAACCCGCACGAAACCAGCCATGTCCCCCATATTGCCGGAGTTTTCCGCCCGTGAGCCTGCTCGTCATATCCGACCTGACCCTGCGCATTGCAGGACGCACCCTGCTTGATGGTGCCAGCCTGAGCATTGATCCGGGGCGCAAGATCGGCCTGGTCGGCCGCAACGGGGCAGGCAAATCGACCCTTCTGGCCGCAATCGCGGGGGATATCGCGCCCGATGGCGGCACGATCCACATGTCGTCGCGCGCGCGCATGGCGCGGATCAGGCAGGAAGCGCCCACGGGCTATGGCTCGCTGCTGGATACGGTGCTGGCGGGCGATACCGAACGGACGGAGCTGCTGCGCGAATCCGAAACCACGACCGATCCCGCCCGCATTGCCGACATCCATGAACGCCTGCTGGCGATTGATGCCCACAGCGCACCGGCGCGGGCGGCGGCCATCCTGTCCGGGCTGGGGTTCGATGCGCAGGCGCAGACACGCCCGGTATCGGACTTTTCGGGCGGGTGGCGCATGCGCGTCGCCCTTGCCACCGCGCTGTTCCTCAACCCCGACCTGCTGTTGCTGGATGAGCCGACCAACCACCTCGATCTTGAAGCCACGATCTGGCTGGAAAACTGGCTGGCGCGCTTTTCGGGCGCGGCCCTGATCGTCAGTCACGACCGGGGGCTGCTGGACCGCGCGGTTGACGCCATCGCCCATCTGGACCGCGGCAAGCTGACGCTGACGCCGGGCGGGTATGAGGAATTCGTGCGCATCCGCACCGAACAGGCCCTGCAGCAGGCCCGCATGGCCGAACGCATCAATGCCAAGCGCGCGCACATGCAGTCCTTCGTGGACCGTTTCCGCGCCAAGGCCACCAAGGCCAAGCAGGCGCAGGCCCGCATCAAGGCGCTCGAAAAACTGCCGCAGATCGACAGCGTGGTGGAGGATACGCCCAGCCACTTTTCCTTTCCCGAGCCCTCCCCCCTGCCGCCGCCCATGCTGACCATGGAACGGGTTTCGGCCGGGTATGGCGACCACACCATCCTGTCCAACCTGTCGCTGCGCATCGACATGGAAGACCGGATCGCCCTGCTGGGTGCGAACGGCAACGGCAAATCCACCTTCGCCAAGCTGGTGGCGGGACGGCTGGAACCGCAATCGGGCACAATGCAGCACAGTCCGAAGCTGAAGGTCGGCTATTTCGCCCAGCATCAGGCCGAGGAACTGCGCCCCGACGAAACCCCGGTGGACCACATGGCCCGCGCCCTACCCGACGCCACGCCGCCCGCCGTGCGCGCGCAGCTTGCCCGCTTCGGGCTGGACGCGGAACGTGCGGAAACACCCACGCGCGACCTGTCCGGGGGCGAAAAGGCCCGCCTGCTGCTGGCACTGGCCACGCGCGATGCGCCGCACCTGCTGATTCTGGATGAACCGACCAACCATCTTGACCTTGACGCACGCGATGCGCTGATCCGCGCATTGGCGGAATTCGAAGGTGCGGTCCTGCTGATCAGCCATGACCCGCATCTGGTTGAACTGGTGGCCGACCGGCTGTGGCTGGTGGGCGATGGCACCGTGCGTCCGTTTGACGGCGACATGGCGGAATACCGCACGTGGCTGACCGAACGCGCGCGCGCGGTATCGAACAACGACCCCGCCCGCCCTGCCGCCGCCCCGAAACGCGACGACCGCCGCGAACGCGCCGAAGCCCGCAAGGCCACGGCCCCGCTGCGCAAGCGCATCCGTGACGCGGAACAGCTGATGGCCCGACTGGTGGCCGAACGCGCGAAGCTGGAAGCCCGTCTGGCCGATCCGAAGCTGTATGAAAGCGGCAGGGCCGATGAAGTCACCGCGCTGAACACCCGTCTGGCCGCCATCGCACGCGAACATGACCGCGCGGAAGAAGACTGGCTGGAAGCAGAAACGGAACTGGAAGCCGCCAGCGCGGAATAAACACCGGCCCACACGGCATGGAGGCGTTCCGGACGCCGCCTTTTTCAAGGAGGCGATGTCCGGAACCTTTCATGCCCTATTCATCAATTACCTGAGTTGAGATAATTCCTAAACCAGGTCGGGTACAGAACGCGCGCTGCCACGCTGCACCAGCAGCCCGGTCAGGAAAACCGCCAGTCCCGCCGCCGACAGCCCGGCGCCCGTCCAGCCCACGTCCTGCGCGCCGTAGCCCGCTGCGATCACCACCCCGCCCAGCCACGCGCCAAATGCATTGGCCACATTGACAGCGGAATGGTTCAGCGCCGCCACCAGCCCCTGCGCATCCCCGGCCACGTCCATAAGCCGTGTCTGCAGCGCGGGCAGCAGGGCGATGATGCCCCCCATCAGGCTGGTCACGATCAGCACCGGCACCATGCTGTGTGCGCACAGGGAAAACAGGCACAGCATGACCGTGCTGGCCATCAGCGTCACCACCACCGCAAGGACGGGGCTGATATCCACCAGCCGCGCGCCCGCCATGTTGCCTGCCACCATGCCCACACCCCACAGCGACTGCGACAGCGGCACGACATAGGCAGGTACCCCGGTCACGCCCAGCAGCACCGTTGACAGGTATGTACCGACGCAGAACATGCCGCCAAAACCAATTGCCCCGGTCGCCAGCGTGAACCAGACCTGTGGCCGACGCAGCGCCCCCATTTCGCGTAACAGTGACCCCTGCAGGTCGGGCGTCATGGCGGGCACCGTGCGCGCGATCATGACCAGGGCCAGAAGCTCCATGCCCGTGATGAACCCGTAAACCGCGCGCCAGCCCAGCATCTGTCCCGCCCATGTCACCAGCGGCACCCCCACCACATGGGCGACCGTTAGCCCCACGAACACGCCAGCCACCGCCCGTCCCCGCCGCGCGGGATCGGCCATGTCCGCCGCCACCAGTGCCGCCACACCGTAGAAGGCCCCATGCGGCAACCCGGTCAGGAACCGTATGACCAGCAGCGCGCCATAGCCCGGCGCCAGCGCCGATGCCGCATTGCCCACGACAAACATCGCCTGCAGCGCCAGCAGAAGCCTGCGCCGCGACAGGCGCGCGCCGACAAGGGCGACAAGCGGGGCACCAATCACCACGCCCATGGCATAAGAACTAATGACATGCCCCGCCACCGGCACCGAGATGCCCAGCGAACGGGCGACACCGGGCAGCATCGCCATCAATGCGAACTCCCCCGTGCCTATGGCAAAGGTTGCAACAGCCAGTGCCCACCCTGCCGCCCCGAGGCGCGCGGGCATGGCCGGACGCGAAGATGAAATATCCGGAGTGCTCACATGTCTGCCCTTTTCCGACAGGAAATATTGGCTTACGCCTTAACCGGTCACGCAGGGATACGCCCGCCTGTATCCCACGCGCCCTGACCCGCCGTCAGTTAGCGGAATTTTAGGCCAGCGCAATCCATACCCCTCCGGGGACGTTAACCCGGCTGTGGCCGTGCTGGCGTTCACATTCCATGCAGCCCGTTTCATGCCCACCATACGGACATATAGATGACAGCCTCCCCCCCGTCGGCATCTACCGACGCTACAAACGGCCACGCGCCGGATTCCGGTTCTTCCCCGAAAAAAGACGACACACCCGACCCGCGCGCGCAACAGCTTGCGCGCATCTATGCCCTGCTGCGGCTGACGCTGGTCATTACCATCGTGGTCATGCTGATCTGGGTGGTGGGCGATGTGCTGATGGTCATTTTCGCGGCAACCCTTGTCGCCGTGATCCTGCACAACCTTGCCGGGCTGCTGGAACGCCGCACGCACATGCCCTACTGGCTGTCCCTTACGGCGGTGGTCGTGGTCATAATCGGCGCGCTGACCGGACTGATCTGGAGCAGCGGCCCCGAAATATCGGAACAGGCCCTGAAACTGCGCACCGCGCTGAGTGAGCAGGCCCACAACCTGCGCGACAGCATGGGCCATTCCTCCACCGGGCGGATGATCCTCGACAACCTGCCCACCACGCTGGGCGGGAACGAACAGGCAGCCAGCAGCGGCGGATTTGGATCACTGGCGGGGTCGATGACGGGGTTCGTCTCCTCCGCGTTCGGGGCGGCGGGCACGCTGGCGGTCATCCTGATCGCGGGGCTGTATTTCGCCATCTCGCCCGAACTGTATGTCAACGGCATGCTGCGGCTGATCCCGCATGAATACCGCCACACATCGCGTGAACTGCTACTGACGGCGGGCCGCACCCTGTGGGCATGGACGGCGGGGCAGGCGCTGGACATGACCGTTGTGGGGCTGCTGTCCTTCATCGGGCTGTGGTGCATTGGCGTGCCGCTGGCGCTGGCGCTGGGGGTTGTGGCGGGCATGGCCAACTTCATTCCCTATATCGGCGCCTTTGTCGGCGCGGTACCAGCCGTGCTGATCGGCCTGTCGCAGGGCACACGCGAAGGGTTCATGGTGCTGGGACTGTATGCCGCCATCCAGTTTTTCGAAGGGAACGTCATGGCGCCGCTGATCCAGCGCCACGCGGTGCAGATGCCGCCCGGGCTGACCATCCTGTCCCAGACGATCTTTGGCACCATCCTTGGCATTCCGGGGCTTATCCTGGCCTCGCCACTTACGGCGGCCCTGCTGGCGACCGCGGATCGCGCAACCCCGAAGCTGAAGGACGACGAACGGGTATGAACGCAAAACGGGGGCGGGAGATCATGCTCCCGCCCCCGTCTGCCATTCATCCGCACGCCGTGCCTCAGGGCAGCAGCGTATTCACGTCCACATGCGTCATGCCCGCGCGGGTGGCCGCCAGCATTCCCTCCCGGCTGTCCTCGAACACGAGGCAGGATGCAGGCGCAAGGTCCAGCCTGCCCGCCGCCAGCAGGAACATGTCCGGCGCGGGTTTCGGATTTATCACGTCATCTATGGTGATGATGACGTCAAACAGCCGTTCCAGCCCAAGATGACGCAGGCAGGCGGAGACAATCTGCCGTGACCCGTTGGACGCCACCGCCATGGGCAGGCGTCCATGGTACGCGCGGGCAATGTCCGCCACCACGGTAATTTCCCGCAGCACATGTAGCTTGCGCAGCATGCTTTCGCGCGCCTGCGAAATAATGCCGTCGCGGTCCACGCGCTGGCCCAGTCGCGCCTCGACAATATCCAGCACCATATGCTCGGACATCCCGCCATGGCCATGGAACCATTCAGGCGGCACGGCCTGCCTTATGGCATCCTCAAGGGCCGCCATCCAGCCTTCGCGGTAGAGGGGCAGGCTATCGACCAGCGTGCCGTCGCAGTCAAAGATCAGGCCAGCCGTATCCGCGCGCACCAGGGTCATGGGAAAGCGGACCGGGGATAATCGTACTGGTTGACCAGATCACGCAGGGCGTTGAAATCCTTGTCCTTGAAATGATGGAAGCGGATGACCGCGCCGGGGCGTTCTTCCACAAACACGGTGTTGTTCCAGTCTGCAGCGCTGATCCCGGTCCACAACGTAATGCGGTAGGGCTGTGTCGCATCACCCGCGGGCTGGTCGCCCTTGTGTTCGACCTGCATTTCCAGAACTGCGTCCCCGCTGGACGGCGGGGTCTGGCCTAGCGGGCCCCAGCCTGCGGTATGCGCCTGCAGCCAGTCATTGAGCGTATGGACCTGCGTTGCCGTCAGCGTGCGTTCCTTGCGCATGGGGCCGACGGCAATGGTGCCGGCTTCCATGGTGGGAAAGCTGAGGGGCCGGAAATTGGGCAGGGCGATCAGCCACAACCCCGCTGCCGTACCGATCGTGATGACAAGGAACCCGATCAGTAGGGCTGTCTCGCGTCTCATTTGCGTATGATCTCCTTATGCACGCACGGCCGCGATGACCCGGCCCACGTCATGATCCGACAGTTCCGCATGCAGCGGCAGCGCCATGATCCGGCGCGACAGGTCTTCCGCCACCGGCAGCGCTACACCATCATGTGCCGCGGCATAGGCAGGCTGCTTGTGCAGCGGAAGGGGATAATAGATGGCCGACGCCACGCCATGGCTTTTCAGCTTGTGCTGCAGGGCTGCGCGGTCTTCCTTTCCCTTCGTCAGGACGGAATAGATCGCCCATGAAGCGTGGCTGTCCAGCACGCGCGCCGGCGGGATCACGTGGCCCGCAATACCCGCGTCATACGCGTCGGCAATGGCGCGCCTGCGCCCCAGTTCCATGTCGAACACATCCAGCTTGGCCAGCAGGATCGCGGCCTGGATGGTGTCCAGGCGCGCATTCATGCCGGTGCGCAGGACTTCATACCGGGTCTTGCCTTCCCCATGCGTGCGCAGCGACCGGTACAGTTCGGCCCGCCTGGGATCATCCGTCAGGATACCACCCGCATCGCCATAGGCGCCAAGCGGCTTGGAAGGAAAAAAGGACAGCGTGGTCGCAACGGCCTCACGTCCCAGCCTGCGGCCCGACAGCGTCGCGCCAAAGGCCTGCGCACAGTCCGCCATCAGGAACAGCTTTTCCTCCTCCGCAATCGCGCGCAGTTCGGACCACGGGGCCGGCTGGCCAAACAGGTCAACGCCAATGACCACACGCGGCTTCAGCCTGCCTGCCTTGCGGACATCGGCAATGCGGCGGCGCAGGCTGGCGGGATCGATCTGGAAGGTTGCGGGGTCCACATCCACGAAAACCGGGGTCGCCCCCAGCACCAGCGGCACCTCCGCCGTGGCGGTATAGGTGAAGGCGGGCAGGAATACGGCGTCGCCCGCGCCGATTCCCTCGGCCATCAGGACAATCTGGATGGCGTCCGTCCCGGACGAGACGCCAACACACTGCGCAGCGCCACTGTAGCTGGCCAGCCGCCCCTCGAGTTCGGTGACTTCAGGCCCCATGACAAAGCGGCAGTGTTTCATGACCGCATCGACACGCTGCCTGATCTCATCTGCAATCAGGGTCTGCTGCTGGGGCAGGTTCAGAAAACCTATGGGTGCGTCCGCCGGAGCGTTCATGATGCATTCCTTTCCACATCGATCTGCCCCGCTGTGTCCGGAGTGGCCACGCCATGCGGGTTATGGGCAAATTCGGGGACAAGCCTGCGGACAAGCGCCAGCGCGCGTGCGCCATCACCATCCCGGCATGCCAGAGTAAGTGCATCCATGATATTGGCGACCTGCGCAAGGTCCACAGTACGCGGCGTTGCCATCCGCAGGCCGGGACAGTCGGTGGGCTGGAGGATTTCCTGCTTGTAAAACAGATCTTCAGCCAGCTTTTCCCCCGGTCGCAGCCCGGTAAAACGGATCTGCACGTCACGATCGGGCCGCAGTCCGGCCAGGACGATCATCTGCCGCGCCAGATCGACAATGCGCACCGGCGTGCCCATGTCCAGCACGAACACCCCGCCACTGCGCAAAAGCGCGGCCATACCATCCGCCCGCGCGCCCACCCCGCGCGCGCTGGCCTGCAGCACCAGCCCCACTGCTTCGGATACCGTCATGAAATACCGCATCATGCGCGGGTCCGTCACCGTCAGCGGACCGCCGCATTCCAGCTGGTGGCGAAACAGGGGAATGACCGACCCCGTCGACCCCATGACATTGCCAAACCGCACCGTCACGCACCGCATGGCGCTGCTGTCACGACTGTTGCGCGCATCCACATCCAGCGCCTGACAGTACATTTCCGCAATGCGCTTGGATGCGCCCATGACACTGGCGGGATTGACCGCCTTGTCCGTTGAAACCAGAACCATGGCCGTCACCCCGTGCCGGGCCGCGGTATCGGCCACGATACGGGTGCCTGTCACGTTGGTCAGCAGCCCTTCGCAGGGGTTTTCCTCCACCATGGGCACGTGCTTCAGCGCGGCTGCATGAAACACCAGTTCGGGACGGAACCGGGCGAAGATACGCTCCATCCGTCCGGCATCGCGAATATCGGCCAGGACAAGATGCCGCGTGACGTCAGGCGCCTTTTCCGCAAGGTCGATATCCACCTGCCATAACGGGAATTCCCCCATGTCCAGCAGGATAAGCTGATCGGGACCGTGGCCTGCGATCTGGCGGGCCAGTTCGCTGCCGATCGATCCCCCAGCCCCCGTAATCAGCACGCACCGCCCCCGCAGCATGTCCGCAATCCCCTGCCCGTCCGGTGCAATGGCCGGGCGGTTGAGCAGGTCGGACAACCTGACCGGATGCAACGGCGCCGTAGCACTTCGTGCGATTCCCGACAGGTCGGGCATGCAGCGGACCTGCGTGCCCGTTGCCTGCGCCATCCGCAGCACGGTGGACAGCCGTTCTCCCCTGAAGCGTGGGTCCGCCACCACCAGCAGCAGGTCGTCTTCCGCGTGGAAGGATGACAGGATGTCCGGCAGGTCCGTCACCTGTCCCAGCACCGGCACGCCGCGCAGCCGTCGGCCGGGACGGCGCTGGCGGCCCTCGACCACCATGCCCACGACCAGCCCGCCCATATCCGGCATCA
The DNA here is from genome assembly GCF_018491655.1 of Komagataeibacter oboediens. Lineage (NCBI taxonomy): Bacteria > Pseudomonadati > Pseudomonadota > Alphaproteobacteria > Acetobacterales > Acetobacteraceae > Komagataeibacter > Komagataeibacter oboediens. Next base: position 74,549 of record NZ_JABLUU010000001.1, read on the forward strand.
GGCTGAGGAAGCGGCTGGCATCCTCCCCGTCACCCAGCAGGATCACGCGTCGGCGCGCGGTGTCCCGGCCATTGCAGTAATATCGCCACCGCTGGTAGGCCGCCCGCGTGCCCGCCATGATGACGAAAGCCGCCATGGCGTACGCCACGCCAAACGCCACGGCGCCCGGCCCCCACCACGGCGCAAGTCCGCCCATGACAAGGGTTCCCGCCAGCGCGCACGCCCATCCCAGCCGCCAGAAATCGGACCGCCCGGCAAAACGCCAGTGCTGCTGGAATATGCGAAAAGGCCAGCCCGCAATGACAATAGCCGCCATGCCGAGGACAGGCAGACCCCACCACGACAATGACGTGTCACCGGGATAACGGCACAATCCCATCGCCACGACCGCGGCCAGCGCGCCCATCAGCGTATCAAGGGCACTGTTGACCGCCAGCGTCCGTATCTTGCGCAGACACTCCGCCATGCTGCCGCCGCCTGAGGATTGCGTAACCATTACCCTCCCCCTATAGCCGAGCAGACGCAGGGCAAGAAGGAGAGATCATGCGTCCCTTCCCGCTTTCATGACGATGACCCATTCATTTTATACCGAAACCGGCCTTTTCGGGCTGTTTCTGGTGGTTGTGGCCGTAATGTCGGCCATCCTGTCGCGCCGGGTCATCGCATTGCGCGTGCTGGATTACCCCACCGGGCGCAGCGCCCATGGCACCCCGGTGCCCAAGGGCGGCGGACTTGCGATTCTGATCGTCTTCGTGGTGGGCGTGCCGCTGGGGCAGCTGCTGTTCCACCATCATGCGGATACGACCGACGTGACACTGCTGCTGGCCACGGTATGGCTTGGGCTGTTTTCGTGGCGTGATGACATGCAACCCATGCCACCCACATGGAAACTGGGGGCGCAGATTGCCGCAGCCGTGCTGGTGGCATGGGGCGATATGGCGGGCGCTGGCGCCCATACCGTGACGCTGGACGGCATGGGCGTTCGGGTCATGTGGCTGATAGTCCTGTGCAACTGCCTGAATTTCATGGACGGCCTGAACGGACTGGCCAGTGGTTGCACGCTGCTTGCGGCGCTGGTGACGGCGGGGCTGTGCGCAGCCGTGGGCGGCGGGGTGGAAACGTGGGGAACCGCGCTGGTGCTGGTGGCGGCCATCACCGGATTCCTGCCCTTCAACATCCCCCAGGCACGACTGTTCATGGGCGATGTTGGCAGCCAGTGCTGCGGTCTGGTACTGGGCGCGCTGGGGCTGCGCATGGCGGGCATGGAGCAACTGGCCCATGGGGCGTGGCTTATGCCCCTCATGCTGTCAGGTCTGCTGCTGGATGTCATCATTACGTTGCTGCGCCGGGCATGCCATCGCCGTCCGCTCATGCAGGCGCATCGGGAACATATCTACCAGATGGCGCAGCGCAGCGGCATGCGCGCCATGGACGTCACCACCGTGGCATGGGCAGGCACCATATGCGGCGGCATGGGGGCCGTGGCCGTCGGGCTGGGATGGATATCGCCCGTCCCGGCCCTGCTGGGCACGGGCCTGATCCAGTCTGTCTGGATCGCAGCAGTCATACGCCGGGTGAGACGGACGCCCGATCTGTCATGGTAACAACGAAAACAGGGGAAACCGCCCACTGGCCGTTTCCCCTGTTCCCTGTGACCTGACAGCAGATTTTATTTGGTCAGGGTAATCTTCATGCCCTGCGCCGCAGCCGCCAGACGGCCGCCGGAGCTGGACGTATCAAGGCGGATACGGACGCCAGCGGGGTTGTTGAGCAGCACCGCGCCCACCCCTGTTCCCGCCGTGACATCGCCATTGACGGCCGCATAGCTGCCTTCGAAATCCTTGACCTTCGTGAGGTTATAGACCTCACCACGGCCACTGATCTTGGCAAAGCCAACGGCCGCCAGCGATCCACCTTCGATCTTGAAGCGGTACGTGTGGTTCCGGAACACCAGCCTGCCGGTGCCCCATGTGTGGCCCACACCCACATCAAGCGACTTGAACTTCATCGTAACCTGTCCGGAAGGCGTGCCCAGCGAGGATTCCGCAGCATGGGCAAGCACCGGTCCGCCCGCAATCGGTGCCATGATCATGGCAAGGGCAACCAGACGTCGTGAGATACGCATGGAACTGAAACCTTCTGTCCGTATCGGCATGAAGTGAACCCTCATGTAACTCAGCCTGCGCGGCGGAGTTCCTCTGTCCGCCGGCCACGTGCGGGCTTGCGGGCGGGGGCTGCCGCCTTTTCCTGTGCCGCGGTCTCGGTCACGATGGCGCACAGGTCGCGCAGGTAGGCGTTCCCCTTGAGCGTGCGCTTGATCAGCACGGAACGGCGATCCATCGGGTCGGGCGTGCGACGGGCAAGGTCAAGCGCCTTCAGCCGGTCCAGCGCGCGGGTGATCGCGGGCTTGGACACGTTCAGGTCGGCGGCGAGGCCACGCACGGTGTGCGAATCGTCGCGGAGGTAGCAGGTCAGGAAAACGGCCAGCTGCCGCGCGGACAGGTCGGGCCCGTCGCGGCGGACCATCGCGACAATGGTGTCGCGCAGGGAATTGATCATCTGATCCGTGTTAGCCTGTGATGACTTGGCCATCGGTGAAAATCCTCTGTCAAAGGTCAGCCTGCAGACCCGTGCGCCTGAATGCGGACTCGGGTAGGCTGGCGTGGTGCGATTTGGTTCTGCCTATATAATTGGCATTTACGGCATATATAAGTCGCACCATGCATTTTAGTTCGCATCCGGCATTGTTTCTTTAGTGATGCATTCTGTCCTCGATATTAAATATTTTTAACATCGCTTCGTAAGTTGCTCTTAAACCAAGACTTTCTCCACCCTCCGGTCGGCCAGGACGCGAAGAATCATTCCATCCGTAGGTATCGATATGAACCCAGCGCACATCAGTTTTGACAAATTTCTCTAGAAAAAGCGCCGCCGTGATCGCGCCAGCCATGGGTTTGGATGAAATATTGTTCATATCCGCAACCGGACTCCCCAGCCATTTGCGATAGCCCGGCCACAACGGCAGGCGCCAAAGCGGATCGCCACAGGCCATGCCGGATGCCACAAACGTCGCCGCCGTTCCGTCATGGTTGCTGAACAGCGCGGGCACATCCGGCCCCAGCGCCACGCGGGCGGCCCCGGTCAGGGTCGCGGCATCCACCAGAAGGTCAGGCTGGCGTTCGCACGCCGCATGCAGCAGGTCACACAGGACCAGCCGGCCTTCGGCGTCGGTATTACCGATTTCCACCGTCAGCCCCGCGCGCGTCTTCACCACGTCGGACGGCCGCATGGCATGTCCCGACACGCTGTTTTCCACACAGCCCAGCCGCAGTTCCAGACGCACCGGCAAATCACGCAGCATGATCAGCCGCGCAAGGGCCAGCATGATGGCGGCGCCCCCCATGTCCTTTTTCATGCGCAGCATGGATGATGGCGGCTTGAGGTCATACCCGCCGGTATCGAAACACACTCCCTTGCCCACCAGCGATACCAGCGGGGCTGTATCGGTCGCCGTGCTGCCGTGCCAGCGGGCCTCCACCACGCAGGGGGCACGGTCCGATCCCGCGCCGACATGCATCACGGTGGGAAATTCCTGCGTCAGCCGCGCACCACGGATGACCGAGACATCTGCCCCCAGCGGGGCCAGCGCCTCCTCCGCCGCGCGGGCCAGGTCATCCGGCCCCATAAGGTTGGGCGGCGTATTGATCAGCGAGCGCGCAAGATTCATGCACCGCGCCATGCTGGCGGCCGCCTGTCCCGCAGCGTCCACCACCAGTCGCGCACACGGTGCGGCGGGCGCGCTGTCACGGCCAAAGGCGGGCATGCGATAGGCCCCGAGGCAGAAACCCAGCGCGACCTCTCCGGCCTGCACATCCACCGGCGCGCGTACCCGCCATGGCCCGGCAGGAAGCGAGTCGGGCAATGCCCCGAATACGAACGGATCTGCACCATCCGCTTCTTCCGCAATGCCCAGCAGGGCCGACGTAATGGCGCCATCCGCACCGGGCAGCAGCAGCACCTGGCCATAACGGGCGGCAAAACCGGCCTGACGGGCGAAACGGGCTGCGGCGTCGCCCACCATCGCATCAAGCCCCTCCAGCATGGAGGGACGGACGACATGCACCGTACCCACGTCCCCATCCTGCACATCATCTGCCGCGACCAGGCAGTCCTGCGTGTCCAACACGTTCATCGCACGTCCCTTCCTGAATATGTTCCTGTTCCCGGCAGGGTGCGTCCCCCATCCGGGCAACGCAACACCCCAGCGCGATCAGCATGTGGTTTTGCTTGCATTTGCCGCCACTTGGCCAGAGCATACGTCCATGACGGGTGTACCCAAGGGCACTGGTGGCCCCTATCGCGCAGCGGCCGGACACGGTTCCGGCCCCCATTCCGATATGCTGGTGCGGGCCGTGCTTGGCCCGACCAATACCGGCAAGACCCATCTGGCTATAGAAAGGCTGCTTTCACATTCCAGCGGCATCATCGGTTTCCCCCTGCGGCTGCTGGCGCGGGAAAACTATGACCGGATGGTTGCGAAAAAGGGCGAGCATGCCGTCGCCCTGATCACGGGCGAGGAAAAGATCATCCCGCCAAAGGCACGCTGGTTTTCCTGCACGGTTGAGGCCATGCCGCTGGACCGCCGCGTGGAATTCGTGGCGGTGGATGAAATACAGCTCTGCGCCGACCCTGACCGTGGCCATATCTTTACCGACCGCCTGCTGCATGCCCGTGGCCTGTCGGAAACCATGTTTCTGGGCGCGGACACCATCCGCCACCTGATCCGCCGTCTGGTACCGGGGATCGAGATCGAACATCGTCCCCGCCTGTCGCAACTGACACATGCGGGGGCATGCAAGCTGACGCGCCTGCCGCCGCGTTCGGCTATTGTCGCCTTTTCCGCCGGCGAAGTTTACGCCATTGCCGAACTGCTGCGCCGCAGGCGCGGGGGCTGCGCCATTGTCATGGGCCAGCTTTCGCCACGCACCCGCAACGCGCAGGTGGCGCTGTACCAGGAAAAGGAAGTCGATTACCTGGTCGCGACCGATGCGATCGGCATGGGGCTGAACATGGACGTGAACCATGTGGCCTTTGCCAGCCTGTCCAAATTCGACGGCACGCGCATCCGCCCGCTGACGGCAGGGGAAATCGCGCAGGTGGCGGGACGGGCGGGACGGGGATTGCGGGACGGCACGTTCGGCACCACCGGCACCTGTCCGCCGCTGTCCGAGGAACTGGCTGAAGCGGTGGAGGAACACCGTTTCGACCCGCTGACCCGTCTGGCATGGCGCAACAGCGATCTGGATTTCTCCTCGCCTGACCTGTTGCTGTCCAGCCTCAACCGTCCTTCCCCCCGTCCCGAACTGGTCGCGGGGCATGAGGCGAGTGACATGCTGGCCCTGTCCGCGCTTGCAGCCAGTTCCGACATCCGCCCGCTGGTGCATTCGCGCGCCGCCACGCGCATGCTGTGGGAAAGCTGTCAGATCCCTGATTTCCGCAAGCTGGGCGATGACAGTCATATCCGTCTGTGTGGCCGGATCTTTACGCATCTGATCCGAGACGGGCGCATTCCGTCGGCATGGATGGATAGCCAGATCACCCATTTTTTCCAGACGGCGGGCACCATAGATTCGCTTATGCAGCGTCTGGCGGGAATCCGCGTGTGCAGCTACATCGCAGCCCGGCCCGGCTGGATCGCCAATCCCGAACACTGGCAGGCCCGCACGCGGGAAGCCGAGGACCGGCTGTCCGACGTACTTCATGAACAGCTGACCGCCCGCTTTGTGGATCGTCGCGCCACCACCCTTATCCGCAGGCTGGATGAAGGTGGGCATGACAACCTGCTATCTGCCGTAACGGCGCAGGGCAATGTCGTGGTGGAAGGGCATGAGGTCGGTCGCATTGCCGGGCTGGACCTGATCGCGGGCGAACATACCGATGCGGAAGACGGACGCCTGCTGATGCGCGCGGCACGGCGTGCGGTCCGCAGCGAAATCCCCCGCCGCGTCGCGCTTCTGGTGCGCGATGATGACCAGCAGTTCGCGTTTTCCTCCGATGGGTCCCATATCCTGTGGCAGGACATGCCCATTGCGCGGATGCTGCCGGGCAGTGACATACTGTCCCCCCGCCCACAGGTTCTGGATAACCCGCTGCTGGATAATGCCCAGCGCGAGCGCATCCGCAACCGCCTGCAGGCATGGCTGGAACAGGTCGTGCGCGAACACCTTGCACCCCTGTTTGCCGTGCAGGCCGCTGTCGCCAGCACGCCCGAGCTGCGCGGTGTCATCCACCGGCTGTTGGAAGGGGCCGGAATCGCCCCGCTGCATCGTGGCGAGCGGCCGGGACATGACATGATCCAGCGGCTACGGCGGCTGGGCGTGCGGGTCGGGCACTACAGCATCTTCATGCCCGCGATCCTGAAGGAACGCCCCATGCGACTGCGGGCGTGGCTGGTGGCGATCAGCCTGAACATCCCCTGCCCATCCCTGCCTGCCATGGGCCGCATTACATTACTGCCCGATGCGCTGCCGCCCATCTTCATGGACCGAATGGGCTGGCTGGATGCCGGGCCGGTGCGGATCAGGCTGGATATCGCGGAGAAATTCATCCTTGAACTGGCCCGCATGACGCGCCGCGCACCCGTGCCGCTGCCCCTTCACCTGGCATCCCGACTGGGCATCCGTCGGGAAATGCTGCCTGCGGTAATGAAGGGTCTGAATATGCGCGTGCACCATCCACGCCCTATGGCGGCCAACCACTACGGACCGCCTGCCCCCCTCATGATCCGCTTCCTGCCCGAAGGCGAAAAGGGCGGAAAGGCAAAAGCCGCACATGCTACCTCTCCAAAGGCCGGCAGGCGACCGGCAGCGACGCTGCGTCCCCGGCGGGCCGACAGTCCCTTTGCCGCCCTTGCAACCCTACTCAACCGTCGTTGAACACCATGACACAGACGCCTGACCCCATCGTGAACCAGCGACTGGACCTGTGGCTGCTGCATGCCCGTTTTGGCCGCAGCCGCAGCATATGTGCAAAGATCGCCACCGGCGGGCAGGTGCGCATAAACCGGCAGCGCGTGACCAAGGCACACGCACAGGTGCATGTGGGCGATATCCTGACCCTGCCGGCCCCGGACCGTAAAACCGTCATGGTCATACGTGTCGTGGGCTGTGCCGAACGGCGGCAATCCGCCCCACTTGCACAACTTCTGTATGAAATTGTTCCGGAAACTGTCTGAATATTGTGTCGAACAGGCCAATACAGGCCATGATTATGCATTACCCGCCGTCTTGGGCTTGCCACGGCCGGAAAACACTCTCATATCTTCCGCCATTCCCGATGAGGTCATGCCCTGCGTGGCGCCTCATCCCTTTCAATGGCCGGGCCTATTGCCGCAGGCCGAACAAATAATGATCGGAGATAGGCGATGACCTATGTGGTCACCGAAAACTGCATTCGCTGCAAATTCACGGATTGTGTCGAAGTCTGCCCGGTTGACTGCTTCTATGCCGGTGAGAACTTTCTGGTAATCAACCCGGACGAATGCATCGACTGTGGCGTGTGCGAACCGGAATGCCCGGCTGAGGCCATCTTCCCCGATAGCGACGACCGCGCCACCCCCTGGGCTGAACTGAACGCCAAATACGCCGCCGTATGGCCCAACATCACGCGCAAGATCGATGCCCCGGCCGATGCCGAGGAATGGAAAGACAAGCCCAACAAGAAAGAGCTGCTTTCCCCCGAACCCCAGAAAGGCTGATCCAGACCTTTCCCATCGGGTTACGCCATAAAAAAAGACCGGCACGAGTGATCGTGCCGGTCTTTTTTTATGCCGTCCGGCCCGGGGGCAGTCGCCTGCCCCCGCACCCTGACATGATGCCGCTTAGCGCGACATCATGTTGATGGCGGTGTCATGCATGATGAACATCGTGCCAGCCACAAGGACCAGAACCGAAAGCACCGTGAAGACAAAAGCCATGACGTTCCAGCGCTGTTCGGACGAACCGTTCATGTGCAGGAAGTAGATCAGGTGAACAACAATCTGCACCACTGCCAGCAGGGCAATCGCCCCGCCGGTGCCAGCCGGTGACATCGCATGCGACATCACCAGACCGAAGGATGCAACCGTCAGGATAACGGCAAGTACGAACCCGGTAAGGTAAGACCCTACACTCCCGTGGCTCTCTCCCGAGGAAGAAATATGGTCTGCCATCAGATCACACTCATCAGATAGACAAAGGTGAAGACACAGATCCAGACGATATCCAGAAAGTGCCAGAACAGGCTGAGGCAGGTCAGCTTACCGATCATGCGTTCGTTCAGCTCGGTCTTGCCAGCCGTCTGGAACAGCAGGACCGCCATCCACAGCAGGCCGCAGGTGACATGCAGACCATGCGTGCCAACCAGCGTGAAGAAGGCGGACAGGAACGCGCTGCGATCCGGGCCATTGCCTTCGGCAATCATGTGAGAGAACTCACGGATTTCCATGAACAGGAAGCCCAGCCCCAGCAGGAAAGTCACCCCGAGCCAGGTCCGCATGGTGCTGACCTTGTTCTCGTGGGCGGCAATCATGCCGAAACCGTAGGTGATGGAGCTGAACAGCAGGATTGCCGTTTCAATGCCAACACCCGAAAGTTCGAACACTTCGTGGCCGGTCGGACCGCCGGCAAACTGGTCACGCAACACCGCGAACACTGCGAACAGCGTACCGAAGATGATGCAGTCCGTCATCAGATACAGCCAGAACCCGAACACCACGGGAGATTCGTGGTGTTCATCATGGGCGTGGGCTGCATCAGCAGTCATGTTTTGCGCCATTATTCCGCTGCCTGTGCTGCCATGAGGTTATGGGTGTGCTCCTGCTCAATGCGGACCACCTCGGACACCGGCACGTAGTAGTCGACGTCGTTGTCGGACGAACGGGCGATCACCGTAGCGATGACACCGATCAGACCAACAGCTGCCAGCCACCAGATGTACCAGACCGCACCGAAGCCCATCACGAAGCTGAAGGCACCAATCAGGAAACCGCATGCCGTGTTCTTCGGCATATGGATCGGCTGATAGTTACCACCGGCCTGACGCGTATCGATACCGGCTTCCTTGTCGTGGGCGAAGGCGTCCAGTTCATGGACTTCCGGCAGGATGGCGAAGTTGTAGAACGGCGGCGGCGAAGACGTGGACCATTCCAGCGTACGTGCGTTCCAGGGATCGCCCGTCAGGTCACGGTTTTCGGCCAGGTTACGATCACGGATCGAGACATACAGCTGGGTCAGCTGGCACACGATACCGCATGCGATCAGAACCGCACCAACTTCAGCAATCAGCAGCCAGGGGTGCCATTCGGGGTTGTCATAGTGGTTCATACGACGGGTCATGCCTTCGAAACCGAGGACATAAAGCGGCATGAACGCAACATAGAAACCAACGAACCAGAACCAGAACGCGCGCTTGCCCCAGGCTTCGTTCAGCTTGAAGCCGAAAGCCTTCGGGAACCAGAAGTTCATGGCAGCGACGTAACCGAAATACACACCACCGATAATCACGTTATGGAAGTGAGCGATAACGAACAGGCTGTTGTGGAGAACGAAGTCAGACGCCGGGATGGCCAGCATGACACCGGTCATACCACCGATGGAGAAGGTGATCATGAAGCCGATCACCCAGTACATGGTCGCGTGGAAGTCGATACGCCCCTTGTACATCGTGAACAGCCAGTTGAAGATTTTCACCCCGGTCGGAACCGCGATGATCATCGTCATGATACCGAAGAACGCGTTGACGTTCGGGCCGGCGCCCATGGTGAAGAAGTGGTGAACCCAGACCACCAGCGACAGGACCATGATGGAAGCGGTCGCGTAGACCATGGTCTTGTAGCCGAACAGCGGCTTGCGGGAGAAGGTCTGCGTGATTTCGGAGAATGCACCGAAGGCAGGCAGAACCAGAATGTACACTTCCGGATGGCCCCAGCCCCAGATCACGCTCAGATAGAGCATCTGGTTGCCGCCGCCGTCATTGGTGAAGAAGTGCATGCCCAGGTAACGGTCCAGACCCAGCAGGCCCATGGCCACGGTCAGGATCGGGAAGGCCACCATGATCAGCACGGTCGTGCAGAAAATGGTCCAGGTGAACACCGGCATACGCATGTAGGTCATGCCCGGCGCACGCATCTTCACGATGGTCGCGAAGAAGTTCACACCTGTCAGCAGCGTGCCGACACCAGACAGCTGAACCGCCCAGATGTAGTAGTCAACACCGACACCGGGGCTGAACTGCTGTTCGGACAGGGGCGGGTAAGCCAGCCAGCCGCACTGCGAGAACTCACCGATGAACAGCGAGACGTTGACCAGCAGGAAGCTGATGGTCGTCATCCAGAAGCTCAGTGTGTTCACGAACGGGAAAGCCACGTCACGCGCACCGATCTGCAGCGGCACCACGATGTTCATCAGACCCTGCATGAACGCCATGGCCATGAAGAAGATCATGATCGTGCCGTGTGCGGAGAAGATCTGGTCATAATGGTGCGGCGGCAGGTAGCCGGGGTTACCGGCATAGGCCAGCGCAAGCTGGGAACGCATCATGATCGCGTCCGCGAAGCCACGGAACAGCGCCACGAGTGCGACAACGATATACATGACACCAATGCGCTTGTGGTCGACCGAGGTCAGCCATTCACGCCACAGGTAGCCCCATTTACCGTAATAGGTGATGAGACCGACAACGGCCAGGCCAGCAATGGCCGCACCGATGAACGTCCCAACAAGGATCGGCACATCATAAGGAATGGCCGACAAAGTTAATTTGCCTAACATCTGTCCTATTCCTTCATGTTCATGTCGGACATCGCGGACTGCTGCACATGCAGCATCTTGCCGGTGCTCTTATCCATGACCATGCCATTGTTGTACTTGGCAACGATGTCATCGAAGAGACCCGCATCGACATGCGAGAAGTATTCAACCGGGTTGGCCTCGCTCGGCGCGGCCAGCTTCGGATAGCTTGCGCTGTCCAGCTGCTCGGAAGAAGCCTTCACCTTCTCGACCCATGCGCTGTACTGGTCCGCCGGCATTGCCAGCGCACGGAAACGCATGTCGGAGAAACCACGGCCGCTGAAGTTGGAGGATTCACCCTGGAAATCACCAGCTTCGTTCGCGATCAGGTGCAGCTGTGTCTGCATCCCGGCCATGGCGTAGATCATCGTACCGAGCTGCGGGATGAAGAAGGAGTTCATCACGGAGTCAGAGGTGATCCGGAAATCAACCGGCGTATTCACCGGCATGGCCATCTGGTTGACGGTCGCGATCCCTTCATCCGGATAGATAAAGAGCCACTTCCAGTCCAGCGCCACAACATCGACATGAATAGGCTTGACGTTGGCTTCAGCCTCAAGCGGCTTGTACGGGTCAAGCGAATGACATGTCTGATAGGTCAGAACCGCCAGGAACAGAATGATCAGGCTGGGAACGGCCCAGATAATCACTTCGATCTTGTTGGAATGCGACCATTTCGGCAGATATTCCGCCGCAGTGTTGGACTGACGGTACTGCCACGCAAACAGCAGCGTCAGGATGCAGACCGGTATGACTACCAGCAGCATCGCGTAGGTCGAGGTCAGGATCAGGCTTTTTTCCTGAGCGCCGATCACGCCTTTGGGGTCAAGCGTATCCCACGAACAGCCTGCTAGCAGCGCTGCCGAAGATAGGCTCATCAGCTTCGTTAATCTTGGCAAGATTTTTTTCTTCATCTCACGCCTCGTTGGTTTCGACATCACCCTGTTTTGCTCACATCCTCGCTTCATCCACGGGCTTAGACAACAACGGCCACGTTATACGCTTGGCAGGAAAAATGCATCCGGCTTTCCCCTGGCACCCAGCGACATCGCGCCTAAGTCGACTTCCGAAAGCGGCACACGGCCTTTTTCGGTTTGCATCCGTCATGAGTTAGTTGCCGACCGGCTGACCATGATCTTGATCAATACGGCCCGCCAGACCTTACGTAATTATTACTGTCAGGGCAGATCGGACCATAAATCGCGACGCCGTCCTGTGTGCTGAAGCGCATGTTCTGTGCCGCATACCCTTTCATATAGTTTTTCTATTCAAGGGTTATCCGACCTGAATGGCCTCAGAGGCAAGCCTTCACATAATATTTCAATAGATTTCATTGCCAAAAATTTATTTAAAAAAGTCTATGTTTTACAATGGGTTGCGTAAGTGTCGCGAACCTCACACTCCTGTCATCTTATATTTTCTATATATGAATAAGTCTTATCTTTTTTTCCCGGCCGCACGGCCGGGCCGTCTTTCCATGCAAAAAGGGCCGCCACTTCCGTGACGACCCTTCCGTATCCTCATACCAGACCAATATGGTTCTGGATCGGCAGGACTCCTGCCCATCAGTTGTCGCTGTTGTTCCGCACACCCATGAACTGTAGCAGGAACTGGAACAGGTTGATGAAGTTCAGATAGAGGTTCAGCGCATCATACACCGAACGCTTGGCCGCCTGTTCCGGCCCCTCGTAATAGGCAAACTGCTGGTAGTTCGCCTTGATCTGCTGCGTATCGAACATGGTCAGGCCGACAAACAGCAGCACACCCACCGCGCTATAAACAAAGTACAGGCCGGGGCTATGCAGGAACATGTTCACCACGCCCGCGATGATCAGGCCGAACAGCCCCATCATCAGGAACGAACCAAAGCGGCTGAGATCGGTACGAGTCGTATATCCCCAGATCGACATGGTGCAGAACGTTGCCGCGGTGATGAAGAACACCCGCGTCACCGATACACCGGTAAAGACCATGAAGATATTGGACAGACTGGCTCCCATCACGCCGCAGAACAGCCAGAACAGGGTCTGCACCGCCTGCGTGGACAGCCGGTTCACACCAAACGACATGACCAGGACAAAGCCCAGCGGCGCAATCATGGCCAGCATGGACAGGCCGGTCGGCTTCAGTGCCATGCCCATGGGCGTCGGCACATGCTGGTAAAACAGGGCCTGCAGGCTGGTGTTGGCGATCAGATAGGCGACCAGACCGGTCAGAACCAGTCCCGACGCCATCCAGTTATAGACTCGCAGCATATAGGCGCGCAGGCCCATATCGACAGAACCTGCGGCACTATCAGCGGTGGGGCGGATGAAACTCCGCGAATCAGGGCCAAAAGCCATTGTGTTTCCTTCCTCCACGTCGTTGACTGACGTGCCTCTCCCTGCATGTGGGAATATGTTAGAACACGTTCAAGAACGGGGGCGTGTCCAATACATTACAATACAGCAACGCAGCCCCCGGGCACATCTCCTTAATATACTGTACGTCCGGTTATGACGGCACATGCCGTTTTCCCCTGCCGCAGGTGTTCCTTCATGCGTCTTTTCGTTGGTCTAGAACTCCCGCCATCCCTGCTTCATGCGATCGCCGGATTACGTGGCAGCCTGCCGGATGTGACCTGGCTGCCGCCCGAGTCCTATCATCTCACGCTGCATTTCATTGGTGAGGTGACCCACGGCCATCTGCTGGAAGAGATTCATCATACCCTGTCCGCCATCCGTTCCACCCCGCCAGTGCTGCAGCCCGGCGGGGCGGGCCTGTTCATGACCTCCCGGCCACATGGATCCGATACGCTGTGGATCGGCTGCGCGCCGGATGCCGCGCTGCTGTCCCTGCGGGATCGCATTCGCAAGGGACTCAACCGGGCAATCCCCCCGGGCGAGAAAAACAGCCGCCATTTCACACCGCACATCACCATGGGCCGTATGGACCATCCCGATCAGGTCCGGCGACAGCGGTGGCTGGCCACGACCCTGCCCCCCGTCGCGGCGCAGGCCATTGGCCATTTCACCCTGTTCCAGTCCATGCGCCATGCGGATGGCCCGGTTTACGAGCCACTGGAACATTATCCGTTACGGTTCTGATTCTCCGCCCCGCCCAACCGGGGATGGACGGGTTCAAACGACCCCGTCACCAAAAATTTATTCCATTTATGAATAATAAAAATATATTTCTTCTCAATTATTGTGAACCACCTGCACGCGGCCGGCAGACACACCTTGTAATTTCTCCTGAAATAATAAGAGATTTCATAAAATTGTCCGGAATATGGAGATATCCGTTTCATTGCTTATGTGACAGCATATTCACGTTTTAGTGAGCGCGAACACTAAAATGTCAGAAGACGGGCGTGCTAGCCTCGGTATGTTCGGATGAAACGGACCACCTGCTTTCTCTTCCCTGTCTGAAGCCGGTTTCCTGTCTGGCCGGAAAAAAAGCACCGTCACGCTTTTTTTGCCGGATACATTCAGAAAGCCTGTCCGGACGGAAAGTTGCGGCGGCGGCATCCTGAATTCGAAACCGTTAGTTTTCTGAGGACATCACATATGATTTCTGCCGTTTTCGGAAAAAGACGTTCTCTGAGCAGAACGCTTACAGCCGGAACGATATGTGCGGCTCTCATCTCCGGTTATGCCACCATGGCGTCCGCGGATGACGGGCAGGGCGCCACAGGGGAAGCGATCATCCATGCCGATGATCATCCCGGTAACTGGATGACCTATGGCCGCACCTATTCTGAACAGCGCTACAGCCCGCTGGATCAGATCAACCGTTCCAATGTCGGCAACCTGAAGCTGGCCTGGTATCTGGATCTTGATACCAACCGTGGCCAGGAAGGCACGCCACTGGTTGTTGATGGTGTCATGTACGCCACCACCAACTGGAGCATGATGAAAGCCGTCGACGCCGCAACCGGCAAGCTGCTGTGGTCCTATGACCCGCGCGTGCCCGGCAACATTGCCGACAAGGGCTGCTGTGACACGGTCAACCGTGGCGCGGCATACTGGAATGGCAAGGTCTATTTCGGCACGTTTGACGGCCGCCTGATCGCGCTTGATGCCAAGACCGGCAAGCTGGTCTGGAGCGTCAATACCATTCCGCCCGAAGCGGAACTGGGCAAGCAGCGTTCCTACACGGTTGACGGTGCACCGCGCATCGCCAAGGGTCGCGTGATCATCGGTAACGGTGGTTCCGAATTCGGCGCACGTGGCTTCGTCTCCGCGTTCGATGCCGAAACCGGCAAGCTGGACTGGCGCTTCTTCACGGTTCCGAACCCCAAGAACGAACCGGACCACGCTGCATCCGACAGCGTGCTGATGAACAAGGCCTACCAGACCTGGAGTCCGACCGGCGCCTGGACCCGTCAGGGCGGCGGCGGCACGGTGTGGGATTCCATCGTGTATGACCCCGTGAGCGACCTGGTCTATCTGGGCGTGGGTAACGGTTCGCCGTGGAACTACAAGTACCGTTCCGAAGGCAAGGGCGACAACCTGTTCCTGGGCAGCATCGTCGCACTGAAGCCGGAAACCGGCGAATACGTCTGGCATTTCCAGGAAACGCCGATGGACCAGTGGGACTTCACCTCGGTCCAGCAGATCATGACGCTTGATCTGCCGATCAACGGTGAAACCCGCCACGTCATCGTTCACGCCCCGAAGAACGGCTTCTTCTACATCATCGATGCGAAGACCGGTGAGTTCATCTCGGGCAAGAACTACGTCTATGTGAACTGGGCCAGCGGCCTTGATCCGAAGACCGGTCGTCCGATCTACAACCCCGATGCGCTCTACACCCTTACGGGCAAGGAATGGTACGGGATTCCGGGTGACCTTGGCGGCCATAACTTCGCAGCCATGGCGTTCAGCCCCAAGACCGGGCTGGTCTATATCCCGGCACAGCAGGTTCCGTTCCTGTACACCAACCAGGTCGGTGGCTTCACGCCGCATCCCGACAGCTGGAACCTTGGTCTGGACATGAACAAGGTCGGTATCCCCGACTCGCCCGAAGCCAAGCAGGCCTTCGTGAAGGACCTGAAGGGCTGGATCGTTGCATGGGATCCGCAGAAGCAGGCTGAAGCATGGCGCGTGGACCACAAGGGTCCGTGGAACGGCGGCATCCTGGCAACTGGCGGCGACCTGCTGTTCCAGGGCCTGGCGAACGGCGAATTCCATGCCTATGACGCGACGAACGGGTCCGACCTGTTCCACTTCGCGGCGGACAGCGGCATCATCGCACCGCCTGTGACCTACCTTGCCAATGGCAAGCAGTATGTTGCGGTTGAAGTGGGCTGGGGCGGCATCTATCCGTTCTTCCTTGGTGGCCTGGCACGTACCAGCGGCTGGACCGTCAACCACTCGCGCATCATTGCCTTCTCGCTCGACGGCAAGTCCGGCCCGCTGCCCAAGCAGAATGACCAGGGCTTCCTGCCCGTCAAGCCGCCGGCACAGTTCGACAGCAAGCGTACCGATAACGGTTACTTCCAGTTCCAGACCTATTGCGCCGCCTGCCATGGCGATAACGCGGAAGGTGCTGGCGTGCTGCCTGACCTGCGCTGGTCCGGGTCCATCCGTCATGAGGACGCGTTCTACAATGTTGTCGGCCGCGGCGCGCTTACCGCCTACGGTATGGATCGCTTCGACGGTAACATGAACCCGACCGAGATTGAGGACATCCGCCAGTTCCTGATCAAGCGTGCGAACGAGACCTATCAGAGGGAAGTTGATGCCCGGAAGAACGCTGACGGTATCCCCGAGCAGCTGCCGTAATCTCCCGGTTTTGACAATTTTTCGCATCAACGCGACGCATGATGGTGAACATAATGATCAACAGACTTAAGGTGACATTCAGCGCGGCAGCGTTTAGTCTGCTGGCAGGAACGGCACTGGCACAGACGCCAGATGCTGACTCCGCGCTGGTCCAGAAGGGGGCATATGTCGCGCGACTGGGTGACTGCGTAGCATGTCATACCGCTCTCCATGGGCAGCCGTACGCAGGCGGGCTTGAAATCAAGAGCCCGATCGGTACGATCTACTCCACGAACATCACGCCGGATCCGACCTACGGTATCGGCCGCTACACCTTCGAAGAATTCGACGAAGCTGTGCGCCACGGTATCCGCAAGGACGGCTCCACGCTGTATCCGGCCATGCCGTATCCCTCCTTCTCGCGCATGACGAAGGAAGACATGCAGGCGCTGTATGCGTACTTCATGCATGGGGTGAAGCCGGTCGCGCAGCCGGACAAGCAGCCGGACATTTCCTGGCCCATGTCCATGCGCTGGCCGCTGGGTATCTGGCGCATGATGTTCTCGCCTTCGCCGAAGGACTTCACGCCGGCGCCGGGCACGGATCCTGAAATCGCACGTGGCGATTATCTGGTCACCGGCCCCGGCCATTGCGGTGCGTGTCATACCCCGCGTGGTTTCGCCATGCAGGAAAAGGCGCTCGATGCGTCTGGTGGACCTGACTTCCTTTCCGGTGGTGCACCGATCGACAACTGGGTCGCGCCGAGCCTGCGCAACGATCCTGTCGTTGGTCTGGGCCGCTGGTCCGAGGATGACATCTACACCTTCCTGAAGTCCGGCCGTATCGATCATTCCGCCGTGTTCGGTGGCATGGGCGATGTGGTGGCATGGAGCACCCAGTACTTCACCGATGACGACCTGCACGCCATCGCAAAGTACCTGAAGAGCCTGCCGCCGGTGCCGCCGTCACAGGGCAACTACACCTACGATCCGTCCACCGCGAACATGCTGGCTTCGGGTAATACCTCCAGCGTTCCGGGTGCTGATACGTATGTGAAGGAATGCGCCATCTGTCACCGTAACGACGGTGGTGGCGTGGCCCGTATGTTCCCGCCGCTGGCTGGTAACCCGGTTGTCGTGACCGAGAACCCGACCTCGCTGGTGAACGTGATCGCACATGGTGGCGTACTGCCGCCGAGCAACTGGGCACCGTCCGCAGTGGCAATGCCGGGTTACAGCAAGTCGCTGTCCGCCCAGCAGATTGCTGATGTGGTCAACTTCATCCGCACCAGCTGGGGCAACAAGGCACCCGGCACCGTTACGGCCGCGGATGTTACCAAGCTGCGCGATACGGGCGCCCCGGTTTCCAGCTCCGGCTGGAACAGCGTCAGCAGTGGCTGGTCGGTCTTCCTGCCGCAGCCTTATGGCTCGGGCTGGACGTTTGCTCCGCAGACGCACACTGGTCAGGACGCCGCACAGTAAGGTGGGTGGGTGGTCCCCCTGCGGGGACCACCGCCTTCTCCTGATACATGTTACCGAAAACCGCCATGGACCCGGTCCGTGGCGGTTTTCTTATGTACGGCAGTCCTCCACACTGGGGCCGAAACCAACAGGGGAGTCACCGGCATGCAACGCATCGTGGTCCTGACCGGGGCCGGCATAAGCCAGGAATCGGGATTGCAGACCTTTCGCGGGGCGGATGGCCTGTGGAACCATGAACGGATCGAGGATATCTGCACGCCACAGGGCTTCCGGCGTGACCCCATGCGCGTGGACCGCTTTTACAACGGTCTGCGCGCGCAGTTGCCCGGCGTTCACCCCAATGCCGCCCATGTGGCCCTGGCGGATCTGGAACGGGCAGGGCGGGAGGGCCGCTGGAACGGGCAGATAACCGTCATCACCCAGAATATCGACGATCTGCACGAACGCGCTGGCAGCCGGAACGTTATCCACATGCATGGTGAACTGCTGCGCCTGCGCTGCACAAGCTGCCACGCCACCCCGCAATGGCGGACGGACTGTTACCCTGATACCCCCTGCCCTGCCTGCGGTCAGCCGACGTTACGACCCGATATCGTCTGGTTTGGGGAAATGCCCTATCACATGGACAGCATCGCCCGACATCTGGCGGAATGTGATCTGTTCGTTGCCATCGGCACATCCGGCGTGGTCTATCCCGCCGCCGGTTTTGTGGACAGCGTGGCCGGGCACGCGGATACGATGCTGTTCAACCTTGAAGTTCCACCCGGCCCCTCCGCCTTTGATCAGGTCATTGTCGGTCCCGCCACACGGACCGTCCCGGCATGGACACGCGACCTGCTGGAAGCATAAGGCTGGACCATGTCCGAAACACTGGAAGAACTGCTGAACGCCATCCGCGCGTGCCAGACCTGTGCCGCTCACCTGCCGCTTGGCCCACGGCCGGTGCTGCACGTCTCGCGCACAGCGCGGCTACTGATCGCAAGCCAGGCCCCCGGCACCCGCGTGCATGAAACCGGACAGTCCTTCAATGATGCTTCTGGTGACAGGCTGCGTGGCTGGATGGGAATCGACCGGGCAACATTCTATGATGCCAGCCGCATTGCGCTGGTTCCCATGGGGCTATGTTACCCCGGCAGGCTGCCACAGGGTGGCGACTGCCCGCCCCGCCCCGAATGCGCACCCCAATGGCGCGCGCGCATCATGGCGCAGATGCCCGATATCAGGCTGACACTGGTGGTGGGGTCCTATGCCCAGCAGCATATCCTGGGCAAGGGACGCGTCAGCGAGCGCTGCCTTGATTTCCGGCGTTACCTGCCACGGTATTTTCCCCTGCCCCATCCGTCATGGCGCACGGGGGCGTGGGAACGGCGCACGCCCCGGTTCGGTGCGGACGTGCTGCCCGCGCTACGGGCCTGCGTGCAGGCCATTCTGGCAGGAGAGGACCTGCCGGACATCCCGCCTTTATCCCCCGCCTTCAGTTCGCCATAAGCAGGACGGCCCGCGCACTGGACAGGATCACGCCCTGTATGCCGGTAATCAGGATCTGCACCCCGATCGACAGCAGGATCAGCGCAGCAAGGCGCGAGACAATACGCGTGCCGGTCGTGCCCAGCAGGCACAGCAACTGATCGGCATAGGTATAGGCTGCCCATACGATCGCGGCCACCAGCATGCCCGCCAGTGACAGCACACCATAAAAGACAAGGTGATGCCCACCCGCAGGCCCTTCCGACCCCAGTGCGATCGCGACGGCAATCGTGCCGGGACCGACGGTAAAGGGCATGGTCAGGGGGAAAAACGCCTGCCCCATCATGTTGCTGCTGGCCTGTGCGTTACTACCCTGGCTTGCCTGCGCCTGCTTGCGGGCCTCTTCCGTTTCGGGGGCCTGCAGCAGGGCCCATGCCCGCACTGCAACCACCAGTCCCCCCGCAATGCGCAGGGCATCGATGGTAATGCCAAAGAATGACAGAACCAGCCCCCCGATCCAGATCGAGGCCAGCATAAGCATGGCGGAATAGAATGCGACCTTGCGTGCCAGCACCATGCAGGTCCGCCGGTCATGTCCCGCCGTAACCTGTGCAAAGATCAGCGCCGCACCCAGCGGATTGACAATGGAAAACAGCGCCGGGAATGCCATGAGAAAGGCGCCGGAGAGGCTGGGCAGCCCCACTACGGTGGAAAAATGGGTCAGCAGCCCTGCATGACTGGTCATGGATGCCCTTTCATGCTGCCGGGAAAGCACATGTCCTTATTCTTGCGCCTGTGCCGGGACATGGAACGAGGAGCGCATCAGGATGCGGACCATGCTCAGGTCATCCGCCGCCGCACACAGGTATCCCGGATGGGTGGGATGTCCTTCTTCCGTCAGGGGCCACGGCGTCAGGCCCAGTTCGTTATACACAGGCAGCAGGCTGACCCCGACATGCCAGAAAACCGGCTGGCAGCCCTCCTGTACCGCAAGGTCGCGCAGCCACCATATGGCGGATGTGCAGTCATCCGCCTTGCCCGCCGGATCGCCCAGCCCGACCAGATACGGACCCAGCCGCACAAACGGCAGCAGCGCCTGCCTACGCGCGCCGGGTATCAGCCCCTCCGGCACCGGCGTCGTCTGCCCCAGATCGTCCAGCGAGTGGTCAAAGCTGTGATACAGGGCCTGCGTCTGTGCATTCCACGGCATCACCTGAATGCGGCCCGGCCGCACCAGCCGCACGATCATGACCAGCGCCAGCATGACCGCAAGCCCCAGCGTCCACTGGGCAATGCCCGGACGCGTGGCGAACAGCATGATTTCCCACCAGCTTCCACCCGCGGAATCATGCGGACCCGCCATGACCAGAATCACGATGGAACTGATCAGCAGCACCAGCGACACGATGGTATGGGAGGACAGCGGTTCGCTCATGATCCGCGCATGGCGGTAATATGACCCGCGGAAGGGGGCGATCAGCATGCACACCAGCATGAACAGTCCCGGCACACCCACCGGCGAGCCCCGCAGCAGCGTCAGCATGCACGCCGCCGCCAGAAGCACCATCGTGGCCTTCCACGCCAGCGTCACGCGCTGCGACAGGCCAATGCCAAGCCCGATCAGCACCACCCCGATCAGCGATAGCAGGTAATCCCCCAACGTCGCAAACAGGGGCTGCATGCGCCCTGCATTCAGCCAGTTTTCCGGGTCCAGCAACGTCAGCGCCAGCAGCAGGCCACCACATAGCGAGACCGCCCCCGTTGCCACCGCCACGGAAAAATCGGCCTCGCTTTCCCGTATGACCTGGCTGGGGCGGCCCATGCGCGGCCCCCGCACCGGACTGCGCGCGTCCACCTTGCGCGACAGGGCGGCGTCCCCCCGCAGGAACAGTTCATGGGCGGCGAACATGATCCCGGCCACGAACAGGGGCACGATATAATAGAACAGCCGGAAGATCAGGATGGCGGTCACGATGCGGGTCGCGGGCACGTAAGGACCCAGCGCGAACATCATCGCGCCATCAAAGACGCCAAGGCCACCAGGCACGCTGGCCACAAGCCCTGCGGTATAGGAGGCGATATAGATGGCAAGGAACGTACCGTAATCCAGACCGGGTGCCACAGGCAGGAAGGTGTAGGCAATGGCCGCTGTCGCCGCGACTTCCAGTGTCGCAACAACCGTCTGCATGATCGCCATGCCCGAGGACGGGAATGTGATCTGCCAGCGCCATATCCGGACCTCGTCCACATAACGGCCCATGATGATATAGGCCAGAACCCCGCCCCACAGCATAATCCCCACCAGCCGCATGAGGATGGCGGGCAACGTATGGCCGATGAATGGCACCGTACCGGGTTCCAGCACCAGCACGCTACCGATCAGCACCGCCGCCCCCAAAAGGTAGGTGGCGGAACAGAAGGCGATGATCTGCGCGACCTGAAGCGGCTTCAGCCCCCAGTTGCCATACAGCCTGAAGCGGACTGCCGCACCGGAAATGGCGGAAAACCCGAGATTGTGCGACAGCACATACGAACAGAACGCGGCAAACGCAGTACGCCTGAAGCCAAGCGGGCAGCCCACCTGCCGCACCGCAAGCCAGTCATAGAAGGACAGGACCAGATAGGACAGCAGCGTAAACCCCGCCCCGGCCCATAATGTCCCCACCGGAATGGCCGCCAGCGCGTGGCTTATGTCACGCCAGTGCAGGTGGCGTACCTCGCGCTGCACCACCACCACGGCCCCGACCAGCAGCAGCAGCCCCAGCACATGCGGCAGGTGCCGCAGCAGGGGATGCCGGGCGGGAGATGGCCTGGTGGTCCTGGCCGCATCCCTGTCCTCATCCCGCGGGGAGGGGGGAGTGTGCAACGGACGGTCGGCCATGGGCTGGCCCTTAGGCCACTGCCCCTTCGTTACGGGTCAGCGCGGCCTCGATCAGGGCCACGGTTTCCGAAATCCCGTACAGCGCCACGAAAATCCCAAAACGCGGACCTTCCTTCTGCCCCAGCAGCACTTCATACAGGCAGCCGAACCAGGCCCGCAGCGGTTCGAAGCCATGGGTCTTGCCGATCTCGAACACAAGGTTCTGGCAGGTATCGGGGGAGACATCCTCCCCTTCCAGTCCACGCAGGGCTTCGGCCAGATCGGCCAGCGCCTTGCGTTCATGTGCATCCGGCGCACGGTAATGCTTCGTCGGGCGAACGAAATCGGCATAATAGACGATGGCGTGGTCCACCAGACGTGCCAGCATGGGGCAGCTTTCTGGCGTGGCCTGCGCATCATAACGCTGGATGAACTTCCACAGCACGTCCGGCGTCTCGGCATTGGCGACGGAGGCGAGGTTGAGCAGCATGCCAAACGTGATCGGGCTGCCCGCATCCGCCGGGATCGTGCCCTTGTGGATGAACCATGCCGGATTGGTCAGCAGGACGGGATCTTCCGCCGCCAGCGTCTTTGCCTTGGCCACATGCGCCAGATATTCATCCGTCGCCTTGGGGATCACGTCAAAGAACAGGCGCTTGGCACGCTGCGGCGCATTGAACATGTACTGTCCCAGGCTTTCGGGCGGGGCATAGCGCAGCCATTCCTCGACCGAGATGCCATTGCCCTTCGACTTGGAAATCTTCTGCCCGTTCTGATCCAGGAACAGTTCATAGGTCAGGCCCGCAGGCGGCTGACCACCAAGGATCCGGCAGATCCTGCCCGACAGACGTACGCTGTCGATCAGGTCCTTGCCCGACATTTCATAATCAACGCCCAGCGCATACCAGCGCATGGCCCAGTCGGCCTTCCACTGCATCTTGGCATGGCCACCGGTGACCGGGGTCTCGAACGTCTCGCCGTCCTCATCGGTCCAGCGCACCGTGCCCGCCACGGGGTCGATGGCGTCCATCTTCACCTGCATGACCTGGCCGGTACGCGGGTGAATGGGCAGGACGGGGGAATAGGTGGCGCGACGTTCCTCGCCCAGCGTGGGGGCGATCACGGCCACGATCTTGTCATGCACTTCCAGCACGCGCTTCAGGGCCGCATCAAAGCGGCCGCCTTCATAATACTGCGTGGAGGATGCGAATTCATAATCAAACCCGAACCCGTCAAGGAAGGCACGCAGGCGGGCATTATTATGGGCGGCAAAGGATTCGTGCGTACCGAACGGATCGGGCACGCGCGACAGCGGCCTGCCGATGAACTGGCGCAGCATGTCCTGGTTGGGCACGTTGTCCGGCACCTTGCGCAGGGCGTCCATGTCATCGGAAAACGCCAGCAGGCGCGTGGGCAGGCCGGTCAGCTTCGTAAACGCCTGCCGCACCCATGACGTGCGCGCGACCTCGCCAAACGTGCCGATATGGGGCAGGCCCGACGGGCCATAGCCGGTTTCCAGCAGAACAGGACGGTCAGCCGTCACCTCACGCGCGGTGTTGCCGACATGCGCGGACAGTTTGGCGGCCTCCTCGAACGGCCAGGACTTCGGGAGGGGCGAGATAAGGGGACGATGCTGTTCTGACATGGACCGGCAAGCTATGGACAGGAGGGGCGCGGGTCAATCCATCCTATTCCACACCCGGGGGTACAGCAATAATAATGACATGACACGCGGCGGGCGACAGATGCCCGCAGGTGCCCTATATCATTTACGGACATGCCAGACACCCCGCCCCTGCCGGACAGTGCGCCGGCGATCATTCCCCGCAACGGCGCATGGTCGGTCCTGACCCCGGATGGGGAAATCCTGTCCATGTCGGCCGACGACATACGGCGTGAACTGCCACAGTGGCCGGCGCCCATGGTCATCCATGCGCCCGCCACCGCACGCAGGCTGGACCTGCCGCCGCCACCGCGCCCCAGCCCATGGCTGGACCTGCTGGAACTGTTCGCCTTCGCCCTGCCCGCCCACGGCGTGCCACCGACCGCGCGCGGGCTGGGAACGGCGCTGGGCATTGCCGAAAACAGGCTGGATGCACCCGAGGCCGACCTGCTGCCCGACCTGGCATTTGAACTGCTGCGCCGGATCGCGGCCATCCGCAACACACCCGCAGGCGGCATAAGGACAGCGCTGGCGTGGAGCATGCGCAAGGCCGGATGGGCATGGGGGCCGTCGGTCTGCGCCGCACTGGGGCTCCCCCCCGCAGGCGGCCTGCCTGCAGGCATGATCCAGCCCAACGAGGCGCTGAAGATCTGGACGCGCCTGCCAAAATGGGAAGAAACCGCACCCCGCCCGGCCCCTGCGGCCCACCCCGTCACGGGGGAGGAAGCGCGCGCCCACCTGCGCACCATACTGGGTGAAGGGGCGGAACACCGCCCGGCGCAGGACGCCTTCAGCCACATTGCCGCCCGTGCCTTCGCCCCCCGCACGACACAGGGCGACCCGCATATGGTGCTGGCGGAAGCGGGCACCGGCACCGGCAAGACCCTTGGCTATGTCGCCCCTGCCAGCATCTGGGCAACCCGCAACGGCGGGACGGTCTGGATCAGTACCTATACCCGCCACCTGCAGCGCCAGATCGAATCGGAACTGGCCCGCGTCTATCCCGATCCCGACATCCGGCGCAGCCATGTGGTGGTGCGCAAGGGGCGCGAGAACTATCTGTGCCTGCTGAACATGGAAGAAAGCGTGAATATCGCGCTGTCACGTGGGCAGGCAGGCAACCACACCATCATCGGGCTGGCGCTTGTGGCGCTGTGGGCGGCGCATACGCGTGATGGCGACCTGTTTGGCGGCGACCTGCCGGGATGGTTTGCCGACCTGTTCGGGCGCGGCCTGCTGACGAGCATTGCCGACCGGCGCGGCGAATGCATCCATGGCGCGTGCCCGCATTACCAGCAGTGCATGGTCGAACATTCCATCCGCCGTGCCCGCACGGCCGACCTCGTGATCGCCAACCATGCGCTGGTCATGTCACAGGCGGCATGGCATGCCATGGATGGCGCGGACACCAATAACGAGGACAACACCCCCACCCGCTACATCATGGACGAGGGGCATCATATTGCGGATGCCGCCGACAGCGCCTTCGCCCTGGAACTGTCCGGGCTGGAAGCCGCCGAACTGCGGCGGTGGCTGCTGGGGGCGGAAGGCGCACGGTCGCGCGCGCGGGGACTGCGGCGCAGGCTGGAAGACCTGATGGTACATATCCCCCGGATCGAGACGCCGCTGGACACGGCTCTCATGGCCGCCCGCGCCCTGCCCGCGCCCGGCTGGTCCGCCCGCCTTGCCGCCCTCGACCCCGGCGGCAGGACAGCAGCCCCGGCCGATACGCCAGTGGAAACCGGGGAACCAGCCCTGTCCAACCCATCGGAAGTGCTGCTGCATGAACTGCGCCAGCAGGTGCTGGCCCGCACGCATGGCAGTCCCGAAGGAGGTGGCCGGCGCAGCGACAGCGAATGCGACCTGCACCCCATGCCCGACTCCCTGCATGCGGCGGCGCAGGGACTGGAGCGCGCGCTGCGTCGGCTGGCCGAACCGCTGCGCATCCTGATCGCGCGGCTGGATGAAGCACTGGAAACCGAAGCCGACTGGCTGGATACCCCCATGCGCGAGCGGATTGCCGCCGCCATCCGCTCGATCCGTCGCCGCGCGCTATCGCGCGTGGATGGCTGGTGCGCCATGCTGGGCACCATGCAGGCAGGTGAGCCACCGCCCGATGGCGGGACACCGCAGTATATCGACTATATCCGCATGGACCGGCGCGAGGGCCAGAACCCTGGCGAGCGGGATGTGGGCCTGTATCGCCACTGGCTGGACCCGACCATTCCGTTTGCCAGCGTGCTGGCGGCCCCGGCGCATGGCGTCCTGGTCACATCCGCGACGCTGCGTGATGAAACGGGCGAGGACACGGCGAATGACAGTGCCGAACGCGCATGGGACGCGGCGGAAGCCCGGTCCGGTGCAATTCACCTGCCATCCCCCGCCATCCGGTCGTCATTTCCCAGCCCGTTCGATTACGCCCGACAGAGCCGCGCCTTCATCATCACCGACGTGGCGCATGATGATCCCGCCGCCCTTGCGGGGGCTTACCGCACGCTGTTCATGGCATCGAACGGTGGCGCGCTGGGGCTGTTTACCGCCATATCGCGGCTGAGGGAGGTGTACAGGCGCATCCTGACCCCGCTGGAGGCAGCAGGGCTGCCGCTGTTCGCGCAGCATGTGGACCCGATGGACAATGCCACGCTGGTGGACATCCTGCGCAGTGAGCGCAATGCCTGCCTGCTGGGCACGGATGCGATGCGTGATGGGGTGGATGTGCCGGGCAATGCGCTGCGGCTGGTGGCGTTCGAGCGCGTGCCATGGCCGCGTCCCGACATCCTGCACCGTGAACGGCGCATTCACCTGTCCGGTGGCGCGCCGGGCCGTTATGATGACCGGATCGCCCGCCTGCGCCTGCGCCAGGCATTCGGGCGCCTGATCCGCAGCCGGCAGGACAGGGGTGTATTCGTCCTGCTGGACCGGCGCACCCCGTCACGCCTCCTGTCCGCCTTCCCCGAAGGGGTGGCGGTGCGCCGCCTTGGACTGAGCGCGGCAGCACGGGAGATCACGGCCTTCCTGCAGGCGCAGGACACCTCCGTGGATCAGCTTTCCTGATCAGTGCTCCCCAATGCTTCCCGCCCCGCCAGGGGCTGTGCGTCAGAGCGCCTTGAGGTTGGTCGCGGCGGCCTTGCCACGTTCCATGGCGATGTCATAGCTGACCGCCTGATCCTCGTTCAGGCCACGCAGGCCGGCGGCCTGCACCGCGGTGATGTGCACAAACACGTCCTTGCCGCCATCATCAGGCATGATGAAGCCAAAACCCTTGGTTGCGTTGAACCATTTTACTTTTCCGGTAGCCATAGCCAGTCTCTTCTCCAGCGCCATCCTTGCCGGTCCTAATACCGGCAATCCGGGCGCGTGCCTTTACGGCCATGAAAAAAACGGGGCATCCGGAAAACACCCTGCAGCTTTCACGTCGTTCGTGCACCATAGGGGCAGCATGAAATGGGCCGCCCTGTCAAATCATGAGATACGCCGCCCCCCAGGATCGAGATATAATATATCAAAAAACAGTGATCTTCCTCCCGATGGCAGACCCGTTGATTTCCGGCGTCCGGCAGCGCCGCATGCCACGACCCGCAGGCAGGCGACAGGACAGCCCGGACATGCCTCACCCCTCCCCACAGGACAGAGCGCCCATGAGCCAGAACATATATGACCAGCCGGATTTCTTTCATGGCTACAGCCAGTTGCCCCGCTCACGCGACGGGCTGGACGCGGCGGCGGAATGGCCTGCCATGCAGGCCCTGCTTCCACCGCTTGAGGGCACGCGCATCGTTGATCTGGGCTGCGGGTTTGGCTGGTTCTGCCGCTGGGCCAGCGCGCGCCATGCCCGGTCCATACTGGGGATAGACCTGTCGGAAAACATGCTGGCCCGTGCCCGCGGCTTCGGTCATGACGCGGCCATTACCTATGTCCGGCAGGATCTGGAAACGCTGGAACTGCCCCCGGCTGCGTTTGACCTGGCCTACAGTTCGCTGGCGCTGCACTATGTCAGCGATCTGGCCGCGCTGTTGCAGACCATTCATGACAGCCTGCTACCGGACGGCCATTTCGTGTTTTCCACCGAGCACCCGATCTACACCGCCCCGTCCCATCCCGACTGGGCGCAGGACGCGACGGGCGCGCGGATCTGGCCCCTCAATGACTACCAGAAGGAAGGCCCGCGCAGCACGGACTGGCTGGCGCCCGGCGTCATCAAGCAGCACCGCACGCTGGGTACCCTGATCAACGCGCTGATCGACACGGGCTTTACCGTGACGCATGTGGAGGAATGGAGTCCGACCGACCAAGACCTTGCCGCCCACCCCGACTGGGCACCCGAACGGGACCGGCCGACCTTCCTGCTGATCGCAGCCCGCAAACAGGCGGCCCCGTGAAATCCGGCCCATAAAAAAAGCGGGCGTGACCGAAGTCACACCCGCTTTCTTCAACGGTCCGGATGGAAAAGGGACAGCGGGCGAACCCGCCATCCCCGTCCCTCCGGGGTAGCCGGAGGCCGGACTTAGAAGTCCATGCCACCCATGCCGCCCATTCCGCCCATGCCACCTTCCGGCATTGCAG
Source organism: Komagataeibacter oboediens (assembly GCF_018491655.1). NCBI lineage: Bacteria > Pseudomonadati > Pseudomonadota > Alphaproteobacteria > Acetobacterales > Acetobacteraceae > Komagataeibacter > Komagataeibacter oboediens. The sequence goes on from NZ_JABLUU010000001.1 coordinate 103,156, forward strand.
GGGCCTTCTTTTCCGGGCGCTCGGCCACCATCGCTTCGGTGGTGATCAGCAGGCCGGCAACCGATGCCGCATCCTGCAGCGCCGTGCGGACAACCTTCATCGGGTCGATGATACCGGCGTCCACCAGGTCCTTGTAATCACCGATCTGGGCATCGAAACCGAAGGTGTAGGTATCGTTTTCCAGAACCTTGCCGGCAATGACCGCACCATCTTCACCCGCGTTGTGGGCGATCTGGCGCAGCGGAGCCTGCAGAGCCTTGCGGATGATGTCCGCACCGACGCGCTGGTCATCGTTATGGAAGTGCAGGCCACCCAGCTTGGTCGATGCGCGGGCAAGCGCCGTGCCGCCGCCGGGGACAATGCCTTCCTCAACCGCCGCACGGGTCGCGTGCAGGGCGTCGTCAACGCGGTCCTTGCGTTCCTTCACCTCGATCTCGGTGGAGCCACCGACGCGGATCACGGCAACGCCGCCAGCCAGCTTCGCCAGACGTTCCTGCAGCTTTTCACGGTCGTAGTCCGAGGTGGTTTCCTCGATCTGCGCGCGGATCTGGGCGCAACGGCCCTTGATGCCATCCGTGCTGCCCGCACCTTCGACAATGGTGGTGTTTTCCTTGTCGATGTGCACCTTCTTCGCGGTGCCCAGCATGTCGAGCGTCACGCTCTCGAGCTTGATGCCGAGGTCTTCGCTGATGACTTGGCCACCGGTCAGGATCGCGATGTCTTCCAGCATGGCCTTGCGACGGTCACCGAAGCCCGGCGCCTTGACGGCGGCGATCTTCAGGCCACCACGCAGCTTGTTGACCACCAGGGTCGCCAGCGCTTCGCCATCAACGTCTTCCGCAATGATCAGCAGCGGGCGGCCGGACTGCACGACGGCTTCCAGCAGCGGCAGGATCGGCTGCAGCGAAGACAGCTTCTTTTCGTGGATCAGGATGTAGGGGCTGTCCAGATCGACAGTCATCTTTTCCGCATTCGTCACGAAATACGGGGAGATGTAGCCACGGTCGAACTGCATGCCCTCGACCACGTCCAGCTCGGTGTGCAGGCCCTTGGCCTCTTCCACCGTGATGACGCCTTCGGAGCCGACCTTCTGCATGGCCTGCGAGATCATCTCGCCGATTTCCTTTTCGCCATTGGCGGAAATCGTGCCGACCTGTGCCGTTTCGGCCGGGGTCGTGATCTTCTTTGCGTTCTTCTTCAGCTCTTCAACGACAACGCCAACCGCCTTGTCGATGCCGCGCTTGAGGTCCATCGGGTTCATGCCTGCGGCAACCGCCTTGGCACCTTCACGCACGATGGCCTGCGCCAGCACGGTTGCGGTGGTGGTGCCGTCGCCCGCGATGTCGTTGGTCTTGGATGCGACCTCACGGACCATCTGCGCGCCCATGTTCTCGAACTTGTCGGCCAGTTCGATTTCCTTGGCGACGGAGACACCGTCCTTCGTGATGCGCGGTGCGCCGAAGCTCTTGTCCAGGACAACGTTACGACCCTTCGGGCCCAGCGTCACCTTTACCGCGTCTGCAAGAATGTCCACGCCACGCAGCATGCGCTGGCGGGCTTCACCGCCGAACTTTACGTCCTTGGCTGCCATTTTCTTCTTCTCCGATATGGAAAGTTCTAAAGGTTTACTCGGTCAGGAAAGCACCGGGTGGATCAGCCGACCACGCCCATGATGTCGCTTTCCTTCATGATCAGCAGTTCTTCACCGTCGATCGTCACTTCCGTGCCCGACCACTTGCCGAACAGGACGCGGTCACCCGCCTTCACGTCGAGGGGCACGATCTGGCCCTGCTCGTTACGGGCACCTGCGCCCACCGAGATCACCTCGCCTTCCATCGGCTTTTCCTTGGCAGTCTCAGGGATGATGATACCACCTGCTGTTTTTTCCTCGCTCTTGAGGCGACGGACGACCACACGGTCATGCAGGGGACGAAATTTCGTCATGGATCGCTCCAAATCTCTTAAAAGGTAACGCCCTTGAATCAAGCAACGCCACCGGTTGGCGCGCGCGCCAGGCCGCATCGCGTTAGCACTCCCCTCATGAGAGTGCTAAGAAGCAGATAGGAAGCCCCCCGACAGGTGTCAAGAAGCGCGACGGAGCCGGGCGCGCATAATTCGCGCCCCAGGGGCCACAAAGAATGACGCCCCATTTTTATTGTTTTATATCAGATAGTTATTCAACATCAGCCGACCCCGCCAAAAGCGGCAGCCCAGCCTTCACCCCAGCGCATGATGGCGGGGCTGCCGATTCCTTCCGCCAGACAGGAACAGCCTGCGTGCCCGACGCCTTTTCCGATGTCTGCCAGCCCACTGTCGGAATGCCCGTAACCGTAGCCTTGATGGGGTATCCTGCCTTCCGGTGACCATCACTCGGCAGCAGGCCGATTACGCCGCATCCCGGTCACAGGGCAACCGCCCCGCCCCGAATGGAATGCACGCATGCAGCCGGTTCTGATGCCCTGTCGTAGCAGCACCATGAAACCCCTGCTTCACTGGCAAATGAATACAAGGACTACCAAAGCGCTACCTATCATGAAAGTCAGCCCCAGATAGATTCCAGTCATCCGGATGATGATAGCGCGCAGGTTACCGTTCAAAACAGTCAGATTTTTGAAGGCACCCTGAACGGCAACACGTTCGATCCTGTTTCGATTGCAGACGAAAATTACGCGCCTTCCAGCTCCGATATCATGCAGGCCGATGCAGGGATGGCTGGCGATAATACGATATCGCTGAACAGCGATTATAATGGCACAACGAATACCGGCCTGGTCGAAGCCACAACAACGGGCGACGATGGTGGCAAGGAAAGCATGCTGCTGCAACAGACCCCGTACACGACGGCGGACGGGACCGGCACCATCTTCTACGTGCCCGAGCAGACAATAACCGACACATATAATGGTCAGACCTATGATGAGGGCGTAGTAGGCGGCGAAGGGGAGTACATTGAAACCACGTCCACGACATATACGGCTGTCAATGACATTCCGTCCTCTCAGGATCTTGTCAGCAACGGCAATTCCTTTGCACCGATCGATACCGCCTGCTTCGTAACCGGCACCTTCATCCGCACGCCCGATGGGGATGTCACGGTCGAGGATCTGAAATTCGGGGACATGGTGCTGACATCCAGCGGGCAGATCCGGCCGGTACGCTGGATCGGCAACCTGCATGTCACCAACCTGCCATCGCAGGACTGCGCACGGGCACGGAACCTGTGGCCGGTACGCATCGCGGCGCATGCCTTCGCGACCAACGTACCCGACCGGGATCTGGTCGTCTCCCCCGGTCACGCCATTGCCGTGACCGTCATGGACGCAGTGTTCACCCAGGCCATCCGTCTGGTCAATGGCGCGACGATCCGCCAGGAACCACGTGACAGCGTGACCTACTGGCATGTGGAACTGGACAGCCATGACGTGCTGCTGTCGAACAACCTGCCCAGTGAAAGCTATCTGGACGTGGGCAACCGCGCGGCGCTCGGGCTGAATGTCCCTGCCCTGCGTCCGGCTGCGTCCGTGTCGGATTATGCCCGTCCGCTGGTTGAAGACGGGCCGGTCATCGACGCCATCCGTGCACGCCTTGTCGCCCGGGCACGGGGTCTGGGCTGGCAGGTTTCAAGCCGTTCCAACATGCACCTGACTGTGGATGGCAGGCGGGTCGAGGCCGTGATGAATGGCGATCAGGCCTGCTTCACCTTCCCGGCGACAGCACAGAACGTGCATCTCCGCAGCCGTACGTTCCGTCCTGCCGAATGGGAAAGCTGTTCCGACACCCGTACGCTCGGCCTGTCCCTGTCTGGTCTGCACATTGCCGACGGACTGGGTCATGAAGCGGACATCGCACTGGATCATGCCAACCTTGAAAACCAGTTCCATGAAGGCGAAGCGGCTGACAACGTGGCATGGCGCTGGACCCGCGGTGACCTGCACCTGCCCCCCGAGTTATGGGCGAACTGCAAGGGCCAGGTTACCCTGACGCTGACCCTGCAGCATGCGAACGGGCAGTACTGGGATCAGGCTGGCGCAGAAAATGACGACGCCCCTGCAGGCGATGCCCATATGTCGCGCATGCAGGCCTGATTCCGCCTGCGCCTTGCGTAGCCTGATGAAAGGGGAGGCATTCCGGGAATGCCTCCCCTTTCATGTATTGATGGGCAACCACCTGTTTACTTTCCGTTGAATGAACAGGCCGCCCACGCCGGACCGGCGATCAGGTAAGGCAGCTATCCCATGCGTTTCGCCAGATGCCTTCACTGCCCTGTAGTGCACGCGACCGCGATATTGCCGGGTCACATACCCCCTGTCTTCTCCATGAACACCATTCCCGCCACGCGGGGCCCGTCCATTCCGAACGGGCCAGAGGCATGAATGCAGGGCTCCCCGGTGCATGCCCGCCTGACAGCAGGAAACCACCAGCAGATCAGGCCATATGCGCACGGCAGGCCGGTCGGCAGGACAGGGGAAAATTCTTATAAACTGTCTCCTCACGCGGGTTTCATATTGACGCATGGGGTCCCCGCATCATTGTGTGACGGGCAACGAAGGAATGAATGGAGTAAAAGCCATGGGCGCAGACATCACCGTTACAGCGGCGGACGGGCACACATTTTCCGCCTACCGGGCCGGTCGGCCGGATGCCGCGCGCTGCGTTGTGGTGGTACAGGAAATCTTCGGGGTAACGCCCTATATCCGGTCCGTATGTGATTCATTTGCGGCGGAAGGGTATCAGGCCATTGCCCCTGCCCTGTTTGACCGCGTCAGGCGCAACACCATCCTGCCCTATGACGGCACCGGCATGCAGGAAGGCCTGACCCTGCGCAGCCAGATTGCGCAGGACGACACGCTGAAGGATCTTGTCGCGGCGGCGGACATGCTTCCGGCAGAGAAAAAAGGCATTGTCGGGTTCTGCTGGGGCGGCAAGCTGGCATGGGAAGCGGCGTGCCATACCAAGGCGTTCGCGGCGGCGGTGGCATGGTATGGCGGGGGCATTGCCCAAACCCGCAACCAAGTCCCCAACTGCCCGGTGCAGCTTCATTTCGGCGCGGAAGATGCCCATATCCCCGCTGACGAGGTCGACGCCATCCGTGCCGCGCATGAGGATATCGAGATTTTCACATATGACGGCGCCGATCACGGCTTCGGCTGCACTGATCGCCCATCTTATAACGAAGCTGCCGCCACGCTGGCCATGCAGCGCACGCTGAGCTTTTTTGAACACTGGCTCTGACACGTCGCGCATGAAAAATGCCCATGCCGTGCCGGCCATGGGCGCTGCTTTCAAAGAGATTCAGAGAACGCCGCCTTTCTGAAAAAAGGCGGCGTCTGAAGACTTTCAGGACATGCCCCCGCCACCACCGGGTGATGAGCGCAGGCAGCCGTCATTCAGCCCCGGTTCAGCACGCGGCCCGCAACGGCTTCCAGCTTCTTCAGCAGGGCAGGGTCACGCCTGTCAGGTGCGGTGATGATGGCATGTTCCAGCGCCCGGTCACAGCCCGCGTAACACGGGCCACGCTTCGCCCCCAGTTTCGGGATGACCGAACGGACAAGGGCACGGGCACGGCTGGCGTTTTCCTGCATCACCTTGACCACGGCATCCACCGTCACGCTGTCATGATCATCATGCCAGCAGTCATAATCGGTCACCATGGCAACGGTGGCGTAACAGATCTCGGCTTCGCGGGCCAGCTTGGCTTCGGGCATGTTGGTCATGCCCACGACCGAGCAGCCCCACGAACGGTACAGGTTGCTCTCCGCACGGGTAGAAAACTGCGGCCCTTCCATGACCAGATACGTGCCCCCACGGGTAACATCCAGCCCCAGTTCGCGGCACTGGCTTTCCAGCACGTCGCCAATGCGCGGGCACAGCGGGTCGGCCATGCCGACATGGGCCACGCAGCCCGTGTCGAAAAAGCTTTTTTCACGCGCGAACGACCTGTCGATGAACTGGTCGATAACCACGAAATGTCCCGGCGGCAGTTCTTCCTTCAGCGAACCGACGGCAGACAGCGACACGATGTCGGTAACACCCGACCGCTTCAGCGCGTCGATGTTGGCACGATAGTTCAGGCGCGAAGGCGGCAGCGGGTGGCCACGGCCATGCCGCGGCAGGAACACGCAGCGCACCCCGTCCAGCCTGCCAAACAGAAGCTGGTCGGACGGCTTGCCCCACGGGGTTTCAACCGTGCGCCATTCCTTGTCTTCAAGGCCTTCGATATCATACAGGCCGGAACCGCCAATCAGGCCGATGACCGGCTCGATCTGCTCACCGGCAGCAGGGTTAGTGGACATTGGACCACGTTCTCCGTTTCAGACAGATGGAAAGAATAAGCAGGATCAGAAGGAACACGACCGCCCCCACCCCCACGCGGTGCCGTTCCGTCAGGTGCGGACTGGCCACCCACGCCAGGAAGGTGGTGACATCACGCGCCTGCTGCGCCACCGTCGCGGGCGTGCCGTCGGGATAGGTCACCCCGCCATCATGCAGCGGTGGTGGCATGGCGGTCTGCCCGTTCGCGGCATAGGGGTTGTAGAACAGCCCCGGCGCCACCGTCATGCCCGGCGGCGGGGTCTGCCCATAGCCGGTCAGGAAGGCATCGATACGGTCCACCCCGCCGGGATGCACGACTGCCAGCCGCGACTGGTCAGGGGGGGCAACGCCATGGTTGGCTGCTGCCGCCGCATGCGCATCGGGATAGGGGGACAGCAGGTGATCATCCGTGTTGGCCGGCCGGGTAGCCGGATGGCCGCTGCCATCCACCCCTGCCGGGACATGGTGCGCCCCTGCAATGGCATTGACGTCCGCTTCCTTCAGCCCCAGTCCGGCAAGGTCACCATAGGTGAGCGATTTCATGCCATGACAGGCGGAACAGACCTGTGCGTAAACGGTATAGCCACGCTGGACCGAAGCCATATCGAAATGGCCCAGCGGCCCACGGAAACTCCAGTCCTGCCGGGGTGGTTCACGGTAGTCACGCGCCCACGCCGCTGAAGCGCCACCCCCAAGGCACGACGGGATGACAAGGCAGGACAGCAGCACACCACGCCGCAACACGTTCCGCGCGAATGGCGTCCTGCCCTGCTGTTGGCCCCGTTCATGCATGTCCGCTACGTTCCCGCCGCAATTACGTGCTTCCTTCCGCATTCCTGCCGGAAGTGCGCCCCCTTCCTAGCGGGTGGGTAGCGGGTCTTGCAATCGCCCGTCTTGCAATAGGCGGGACAAACGGGCACCCGTAATATCATCGCGAACGACCAGAACGGGCAGAATGATACGACCATGACAACATCCCGCACCCCAGTCGCCCATGACGGACTGAAGGACACGGCCCGCGCCTGGTTTGAAAACCTGCGTGACCGGATATGTGACGCCTTCGAACGGATCGAGGATGACGCCGCGGCACAGGGTTCCCCCACCCTGCCGGGGAAGGAGACCCCCGGCCGCTTCGAACGCACGCCATGGAACCGTACCAATGATGATGGCACCCCCGGCGGCGGTGGCGTGATCAGCCTCATGCGCGGGCGCGTGTTTGAAAAGGTGGGGGTCAATGTATCCACCGTCAGCGGGGAATTCAGCCCCGGCTTTCGCGACTCGATCCCCGGCGCGTCGGAAGACCCACGCTTCTTCGCCACGGGCATCAGCCTTGTCGCCCATATGTGCAGCCCGCTTGTGCCGGCCGCCCACTTCAACACCCGCATGATCATCACGACGCAGGGTTGGTTTGGCGGCGGTGGCGACATTACCCCCATGTTCCCCGAAAGCGCCGAAGCCATAAGCGACGCCGCCCGGTTCCATGACGGGTTCCGGCAGGCCTGCGAAAAGCATGACCCGCAATATTATCCGCGTTTCAAGGAATGGTGCGACAAGTACTTCTACCTGCCGCATCGCAATGAAGCGCGCGGTCTGGGCGGCATTTTCTATGACCGGCTCAATACCGGTGACATCGATGCCGACTTCGCCTTCACCCGCGACGTGGGGCTGGGTTTTCTGGAAACCTACCCCGATATCGTGCGCAGCCGGATGATGGAACCGTGGACCGATGAACAGCGCAAGACGCAGCTTGTCCGCCGTGGACGGTATGTGGAATTCAACCTGCTGCATGACCGGGGCACCATTTTCGGCCTGAAAACCGGCGGAAATACCGAAGCCATTCTCATGAGCCTTCCCCCGGAAGTCCACTGGCCATAAGAATAGGCCATGTCCGCCCCATACCCGCCATTCCGTCCCGTCCTGAACGCCCGCATTTCCCTGCGTGCGCAGGTGCAGCCATGATCGGTCGGCGCGCGCTTCTGGCCCTGCTGGCCGGGGGAGCTGCCATGCCCCTGCGCCGGGGGGCTGCGTCCGAACTGCCGCGTGAACGCCTGCTCATGCCCACGGGGGCATCTGGCGGGGCGACCCTGCTGGTGGCAGGCAACCACAGCGCCATGGCCGACCGATGGGTGCCGGTACTGCCCACGGCGCTGGCGCAGGGGCTGGACCTGCCCGCCCCCCTGCCGGTACGCGATACCGTGGGACAGGACGGGGTGACGGGGGCAAACCTGTTTGATTCCCAGTTCGCGTCCGATGGCATGGTCGCGCTGGCGGCGCCGGGTTCGGCGCTGGTGTCCTCCCTGTGCGGGGATCCGCGCGTGCATTTTGACTACAGCCGCTGGCTGCCGCTGCTGCTCAGCCTGACCATGCCGGTGGTCATCGGGCGGGCGCAACTGCACCGCAGCCTTGGTAATTTCATGCGTGACCGGCCCGTGCGCATTGCCGTATCGACCTTGACGGGGATCGAACTGCCGACCGTACTGGCCATGAGCCTGTTCGGGCTTCGCCCCATTCCGGTCACGGGCCTTGCCACGCCGCAGGCCGCCGCAGCAGCCCTGCGTGACAACCAGGTTGATACCATACAGATCACCGACCCGCTGGGCACACCGGAAACCACCGCGCTGATCAGCACGCTGGCGCAGGCGGGGTTTCCTGCCCTGTTCACACTGGGCACACAGGTTGATCCCCTCCCCCTGCCCAATGACCAGCAGGTCATGAGCCTGCAGGCCCGCCTGCAGCAGGACGCGCATTCCGCCCTGCATGACCTGCTGTACGCCGCATGGAAACCACTGGCCGCGGCGGCAGGGGTGGACCTTGCCCTTGTGCTGCCCATGCTGACGCAATCCGCGACACTGGCGCGGTGGCGGGCGGGCACGACGCAGGCCATGCATGACAGCGCCATACAGTCCATGGCCCATCAGTCCGGCCGCACGCTCCTGACCGGCACGGATGCGACCGAGGCCCTGCGCCTGGCATCGGGGGATACGTCCACCATCATGACGCTGCGCCGCTGGCTGGCCGCCCACCTGCCTACATGGCGTCTGGGCTGAGGCCGCACGCGGTCCCTCGCCGCCGTCTTGCCCTTCGCGCCGCCTGTTTCAGAAACCGTTTCCACGTGCTGAACGGCGCAGCAGCACGCGCACCGCGCCCTGATTGGCGGCATGCGGATGCACGACTGCCAGAATCAGACGGCCCAGATCCCCACGCCCCAGCCAGAATGGCAGTTCCCGGCGCAGGATGCCGCCATTATGGCCGCTGCCCAGCCCGGTTATGATCTCGACACAGCGCACATTGTCTGCATGTGCCTGAATGATGAAACCATGCAGGCGGTGGAACGCCGTCTGCGCCACCTGCCCATGCAGGTCCAGCCTGCGGGCGGGACGCAGCTTGCCACTGACCAGCCCACGCCAGCTTGTGTCATCCAGTCCCGGCCTGCGCACACCAATTTCAAATGCGCCGCCCCTGCCCTTCTGCACGGTCAGACTGTGGCTGGCGGTTCCATGCACCGCATGCACCCCGCCCGATGACAGCCTCTGCATGATGGCGGCACGACTCATGCCCGGTTTTGCCGGGGTGGTGGAGGGCGGAACCGGAGGGTCAGGTGGCAGGGTCGCGGGTTTTGCCTGCCGGGCGGTCCGCAACGGCGCGATTCCCTGCGCGAAGGCCGCCCAGAGGGCCTGTTCCTCCTCGTTCAGTCTGCGCTGCCTCACGGTATGATTCCTTTCTCCCGGCCGATGGCCTTGGCCATAGAATCATACCGCGCCCGGCAGGTCCATGTTTTCAGGCATGACCACATACGCAAAAACCCTGCCGCATGTGCGGCAGGGCCTGCGTTCCCGGATGGGAAAAACCGTTTTACGGCGCGGTATTGCGCAGGGTCTCGCCCTGATAGCGCCCGGTCAGCGTGTTGAGGAACGCCACGATATCCGTCACGTCCTGATCGGAAATGTTATGGTCGGGCGTCTGGTAACGCGCCATGTCACGCACGGCCCCATCCAGCGTCTTGATGCTGCCATCATGGAAGTAGGGACCGGTCAGCGCGATGTTGCGCAGGTTGGGCACCTTGAAGCGTTCCATGTCGGCGGGGTCATGGGTCACTTCGAAACGCCCCTTGTCCGCATCCGTCAGCTTGCCGCCACGGGCCGAGAAATAATTGCCTTCCAGTCCCAGCGGCTCGAACGCCTGCCCGCCCATGGACGGCCCGGTGTGGCATCCGGAACAGCCGATCTGCTTGAACAGCGCGTAACCGTGCTTTTCCTGCGTGTTCAGCGCCGCATCATCCCCCTTGAGGTACTGGTCAAAGCGGCTGTCCGGTGTCACCAGCGTCTTTTCATATTCCCCGATGGCATCGGTGATGGTGTTTTCATCAATCGTGTCGCTGCCATACGCGGCCTGGAAATCCGTGGCATAGGTCGGGTCTTCCCGCAGGCGGTCCGCGACCGACGTCCAGTCATGCGATCCCATCTCGACAGGGTTCATGACCGGTCCCGCCGCCTGCTGCGCCAGCGTGCCCGCGCGACCATTCCAGAACTGCCATTTGTTGAAGACCGCATCAAAGACGGTCGGCACGTTGATCGGCCCCTTCTGCCCATGGATGCCGGTCGCGGTCACCAGTCCATCCACACCGCCATGCTGCAGGCTGTGGCAGCTGGCGCAGTTCAGGGTACCATCACCCGACAGTTTGCGATCAAAGAACAGCCGCTGGCCCAGCGCCACCTTGTGCGGGTCCACCGGCACGGATTCCGGCACGGGCTGCACCGGTTCGGCTGCGAATCGATCCGCAACGCCCTGCGTCGCGTAATGCTGGCGGCGAACCTGCGCGATCCATGCCAGCATGCTTTCGCGCTGCGCGTCAGACAGGTGGGCATGCCAGTGCATGAGCAGGTACAGCGTGGGCGGCATGCGGTTCTGGTTGATGACTTCCTCGATCCGGGCCAGCGGTTCCTGATCGGGCACGCTGCCGTTCTGAAGGGCGCTTATGACCGGCTCCACCCGGAAATGCCGCAGCCCCTGATCGCGATCATGGCTCATCAGCGTATTGGCCACGGGCAGGCTGAAATAGAACGGCAGGTCTACCCTGGCCGCGTGGCAGTAGTCACAGCGGGCTTCGCGCATGACATTCAGCGCCGCCGACGATACCGCATCCACCCCTGCCCCCGCAGGTGCTGGCGCGGTCGCATGATCGAAATGGGTGAGATAGGCGACCGTCCCGCCATACGCCACGATACCTGCGGCGACCACCGCCGCCACTGCCTTCTTTACCGACATCAACAAAACCCCCTTATCCCTTGCTTGAGTGGGTTTTGGCCGATTCAGGAATTATTTGTCAAAATAATCGTTTCAATGAAAACCATCAAAAGTTTCGATCATCTGTCCCGGCCACGCCATCCACCTGCGCTTCCATGGCCTGCCGTACCCGCTGCCGCGCGACATTGACATAGATGGTATCAAGGTCGATTCCGATGCCCTGCCCCCCTTCGCGCACGGCGGCGACCAGCGTGGTGCCCGTCCCCATGAACGGGTCCAACACCACGGGGGCGGCCTTGCCATGCAGGCGAATGCACATCTGGGGCAGCAGCACGGGAAACGTGCCGGGATGATGGAATTTCTGCGCTTTTCCCTGAACGGTCTCATACGGGATGAACCATGTGTCGCCCCGGCAGCGCCGGTCCTGCCGGTGGCCACGGCGCATGATATTGGACTTGTCCATGTAGGGCACGCCGATATCGAGGCGATTGAGCCCGACATTGCCCGTGCGCGTCAGGTGAAACAGGTGTTCGTGGTTACGGTTGAGGTAACGGGGGCTGTTGACCGGCTTGAAATGCCCATGCGTTTCCACCCCCACCGAGATCGACTTGACCCATGAGATATGGTTCTGCAGCACGAACATCTCACGCAGCCGCACCATCAGTTCAAACGGCAGCCATGGCTGGGCTGAAGACCCCGCGACATTCAGGAAGAACGACCCGTCGGGCCGCATGACGCGCCGCACTTCACGCGCGACCTCGACCATCCAGTCCAGATAGCCATCTTCTTCCAGCCGGTCACGGTACGTGCGGTATTTCAGGCCGATATTGTAGGGCGGCGAGGTGACGACCACGTCCACGCTGTCCGGCTCCATGCGCCGCATGGCCCGGATACAGTCGCCACGCACCAGCAGATGCGGCCCCTCGGTATAACGGACAGTCCGCGGCAGGCGGGGTGTGGATGCGCAAGCCTGCCCCGCGCGGGATCGCCCTGTCATGATGCTACTACGCTCTTCACTCCGCCCATGCGGATCTAGTGTTTCTTTTCCGCTTCGCCGCTGCGGGGTACCAGCACGATCATCTGTCCGGGCGATCGCAGGTTTCCAGCCGCCTGCGCTGCCTCCGGCCCCCAACCCATATACAGATCGGCACGGTCCGGGCCCTTGATGTCGGTTCCCAGATCCTGTGCGAAGTCCAGCCGCTGCCACGTTACGGGGTGCCCATCAACCGGCACCTGTGCCTGCACCCATACCGGGCTTCCCAGCGGAATGAAATCCCGGTCCACCGCCATGGACCGGCCCGGCGTCAGCGGCACGCCCAGCGCACCGGGCGCACCGGCCTGCGTATCGCCCGGATCCAGTTCACGGAAAAAGACGTAATTCGGGTTCTGCTCCATCATGTCCATGGCTTTTTGCGGATTTGCTTCCAGCCAGTTCCGGATGGACGCCATGTTCACGTCATCGGGCTTCAGCAAACCCTGCGCCACCATGACGCGGCCCAGCGGCACGTAAGGCTGACCGTTCAGACCGTCAAAGCCCAGACGGATCACCTTGTCATTGGGAAGACGCACCCGGCCCGCGCCCTGCAACTGCAGGAAGAACAGGTCGACCGGGTCCGCCAGCCACAGCAGTTCAAGCTTTTTGTGGGCCAGCACGCCCTGGTCGATCTGCGCGCGGGTCCAGTAGGGCACGATCCGCCCATCCTCGCTGCGGCCTGTCACGACCTTGCCCTGCGCGTCACGCTCGCGCACCAGATCGGGCGGGCGGCGATAGACCGGGGTCTGGTAAATGCCGCCCCGGCGCAGGGAACCGCGGATTTCAGGTTCATAATACCCCGTGAACAGCATGCCGTCCGCCCGCTTGCCCGCCGGCAGGCTGTAGGGCACGAACCACTGTTCAAAAAATGCCCGCGCGGCGGCACGGTCACCCGTGGGCACGGTGCGCGCCGCGTTGCATGCAGCCTGCCAGTCCCCGACCTGCCGGCCGGGGTGGCTGATGCCGTCGCCGCCCAGACTGCTGTCTGCCGGCAGGCTGGCAACCTTGTGACAGTCCTGCAGGAAAACCGGCAGCGCATCTTCCAGCGCATCGTCCTGCCATCCCGGCAGACGATCGAAACTTATGGCATGGGCATGATGATGATGGGATTTATGATGCTTCCCGCTGGCGGGAGGGGTGCCAAGATTGGGGCCTTCCCCGAAATGACATCCACACAGGGCAACAACGGCGCACAACGGCGCGATACGCTTCATGACTTTCATGCACACAGATTGATCACGGCTTTGTCAGGAAATTATGGCAATGCGGCCTATGCGCTGCGGCTGGCCCCCAGACGCCACCCGGACCCATCGGTATTGACGCCCAGCAGGCGCTCGAACGTCCACAGGTCGGAAAACTCGGTCACGGCGTCCACGCCCGCCACGGGCTGGCCATTGCTGTCCACGGTCAGGCTGATCTGATCGGATACGATACGCACCTCGATCCGGGCGACCGGGCTGGGGCCCGCCGTTTCATCAATATCGGCACCAATGATGGCGATGTCGGTAATATCACGAATTTCACTGCGCAGGACTTCGCCCGCCTGCTGGCGGGACTGGATCGCGGCCTCAAACGCCGTGAATGTCGCAGCCGTCAGGCGCTGGCGCAACACGTTCAGGTCCCCTGCCGCATACGCACCGACGATCTGGCGGAAAGCCGCCTCCGTCCCCTTCGCGAATTCCTGCGGGGTGAAGCCGGGCTGCAGGGTGGCGATGCGGGCCAGCACCTGCCCCACCCGCGTGTCCGGCGTGGGAATGTCATATGTAATGGATGGCGGCGGGGGTTCGGGCTTCTGTTCCACGACATTCGCGGCCATGGGCGGGGGCGCCATGGGGCGTGGTGCAGGTTCTGCGCCAACCCGACGGCCAAGAATGCTGCGCAGTCGCAGAACAAGGAATACAGCCACCAGCCCCAGAACAATCAGATCCAGCGGAAAATGACCAAAAGAAAAATTCATGCCGCGCGTCCATAACGGCAGGCGGGTGGCCTGCCAAGATTACCCTTGGCACAACATAAGCAACGGCCGGAGCCAGCACAATGCGCAAGCACCGTTAAAATTCCGACAGCTGGTATGGCATCCCCCGCAGACCCATGCTACGGCCTGAGAATACGGTATTCATTTCTTTTTTCCGCATATCTCTGGGGAATACAGACAAGCATGTCCGACACGACTCAGCCGCCCACCCCTGAAAACGGCCAGAGCGCCCCCCCGGCGCTGCCGCTGGCGATCAATCTGCAGTATATCAAGGATCTTTCGTTTGAAGTGCCCGCTGGTGCGGAAATCTTCGCGACGCTGCGCACGAACCCGCAGATTTCGGTCAACATCGACGTGCAGGCCAACCGCCTGGAACAGGAACAGCCGGTCTTCGAAGTGGTCCTGACCGTAAAGGCCGAAGCCACCGAAGCCCCGCAGCAGGAAGGTGGCCCCGCCGGTCGCCCGGTGTTCATCGCCGAACTGTCCTATGCCGCGATCGCCACGCTGAACAACCCGCCCGCCGAACTGATCGAGCCGATCCTGCTGGTGGAAGTGCCGCGCCTGATTTTCCCGTATGTGCGCAACATCCTGAGCGAAGTGACACGCGACGGCGGGTTCCCGCCCGTGGTGCTGCAGCCGATCGACTTCGTGGCGCTGTGGCAGGCCAAGCGCAACTCGTTCGACCAGACGCCGGGCCACGCCTGATCCACGGGCTATGGACGACAGGGCCGGGGGCACATGCTCCCGGCCTTTTTTTATGGCCGGGACACGTCGGTTCAGTCCCCTCCGCCGGGCAGGCAGGCCAGCATGCGCTCTTGCGCCGGCCGGGTGGCAATGCGTATGCCACCCCAGCGCAGACCCGCACCAAGGACGGCGGCCACCCCATCGGACATGGCAATGGCCTCGACCCCTGCCAGCGCGGGCACAAGCGCTGGCGGCAGGGCAGCGACAAAGGCTTCCGCCGTGCGGGTGGAATAGAACATGACCGCCGCCACTTGCCCGGCCCGCAGGGCGGCAAGCGCATCGGGCGGCAGGCATGTCGCCGGGCGCACAGCATAAACGCAGCGTCGCAGTACCCGGTATCCCCGCCCGCGCAGGTCCGTCGCCATGTCCTGCCCATATCCCCGTCCCACCGCCAGCAGCAGCCGGGCAGTGGGCTGCATGGCCGCGCGCAGCAGCCCCGTCAGGTCATCCGCCGTGCCGGATGCCGCAATGACATGGGCAAATCCCACCGCACGGGCGCGCCGCGCAGTGGCGGCACCCACCACGTAACAGGGAATATGATGCAGGCCCGGGTCGGTCAGGCTGCCTACGGCCTGCCCACTGGTCAGCACGATGGCATCAGGACGGAACGTACCGATGGAAAGTGCATGCTGGCTGACATGCAGCATGGGGGCGGCGATGGGATGGAGCCCCCGCTCCCCCACCGCCGCCATGGTGGGGGCGAGCCCCGGCGGCGGGCGGGTCACGATCACCCCCGCGCGCATGGCGGGGGATGAAGGCTGGTTACTTCTGTTCAACAAAAATATCGGCGGGACTGTCGGCACGCAGGCTGCGGCCAAGGTCACGGCCCAGACGCGCCGCATCGGCGGGCGCGCCACTGATGGAGCGCTTGAGCAGGAAGGACCCGTCTTCGCGCGCGACAAGACCGGTCAGGTGCAGTTCCGGCGCACCACCCGCGACAACCGGAATCAGCCGGGCATACCCGCCGATGGGCGTGCGGCACGACCCGTCCAGTTCCGCCAGCAGCGCGCGTTCCGCCGTGGCGACGGCGCGGGCTTCATAGTCCTCGATCGCGGACAGCAGTTCACGCAGTTCGACATCGCTTTCACGCACCGTCACACCGACAATGCCCTGCCCCGCCGCAGGCACCATGATCGTGGGATCAAGGATCACGTCCGCCCGGTCTTCCATGCCAAGGCGGCGCAGCCCGGCATAAGCCAGTAATGTCGCATCGCACTGCCGCGCCGCCAGCTTGTCCAGCCGCGTCTGCACATTGCCGCGCAGCAGGCCGAATTTCAGGTCGGGCCGCACATGCAGCATCTGCGCCTGTCGCCGGACCGAGGCACACCCCACCAGCGCCCCATGCGGCAGGACCGCGTACGGATCCGCCGGGTCGGGCTCCCCACAGCCGGGGCCGAGGATCAGCACGTCGCGCGCATCCTCACGCTTGAGGGTGCAGGCCAGCACCAGCCCCGGCGGCAGCGTGGTTTCAAGGTCCTTCAGGCTGTGGACGGCGAAATCGATCCGGCCATCCAGCAATGCTTCGTGAATTTCCTTGGCGAACAGGCCCTTGCCGCCAATATCCGCCAGCTTGCGGTTCAGCACCTGGTCGCCCGTGGTGCTGATCTGGTGTTCCTGGAACGCGCCCATGTCGCGCAGCACGGGGCAGAAACGGGTCAGCACCGTCAGGAACGCCCGTGTCTGCACCAGCGCCAGCGGGGAAGCGCGCGTGCCCACCTTCAGCGGCAACTGCCGGCGGTGGGGTTCGGCATGTGTGGCTTCCTTTCGCTGGCGTGCAGCGGCCTCGGCCGCGACTTTCTGTAGCGCGGACGATGGAAACGGGGCTGATGGCTTTGCGGACTCCATATCGCGTGTCTATTACCGCACCGCGATAAAGGAAAGATGACATTCGGCACATCCGGATTGTAAATTACGCCATGCCCCATACCGAACCGACATGCCCCGATCTGCCAACTCCCGTTATGGCCATTGAATCTTCGTGCGATGACACGGCCTGCGCCATCGTGTCGACAGATGGCAGGATCCTGGCAGAAGCGACATTATCGCAATCCGGCCATGTGCCATTCGGCGGGGTCGTGCCCGAAATCGCCGCCCGGGCCCACCTTGGCGCGCTGCCCGCGCTGGTGCGCGACACGCTGCGCACGGCCGGCATGCAGCCGCATGACCTGGGTGCGATTGCCGCAAGCTGCGGTCCGGGGCTGATTGGCGGGCTGATCGTGGGGGCCGACATGGGCAAGGGCATGGCCATTGCGCTGGACCGGCCATTCATTGCCGTAAACCATATCGAAGCCCATGCCCTGACCGTGCGCCTGCCCGGTGTGGCAGCCAACGGCGCACCGTTCCCCTATCTCCTGCTGCTGGTATCGGGCGGACACTGCCAGTGCATCGCGGTGGAAGGGGTCGGCCATTACCGCAGGCTGGGCGGCACGATTGACGACGCGGCGGGCGAAGCATTCGACAAGGTGGCCAAGATGCTTGGCCTCGGCTGGCCCGGCGGGCCTGCGGTCGAACGCCTGGCGCGTGAGGGCGACCCGCACGCCGTGCCTTTGCCGCGGCCGCTCATGGGGCGTCCGGGGTGTGATTTTTCCTTCTCGGGGCTGAAAACCGCCGTGGCGCAGAAACTGCCGGCCGAGGTCCGCACCGCCCTGCCGCGCCAGCAGGCCGCCGACATCGCCGCCAGCTTCCAGCAGGCCGTAAGCGATATCGTGATCGACCGCCTTGGCCATGCGCTGGAGATGATGGAACGCCCCACCACGCTGGTCGTGGCGGGCGGGGTGGCCGCCAACGGCGTCCTGCGCACGCGGCTGCACGAATTCGCCACCGCGCACGACCTGCCGTTCGCCGCGCCGCCGCTGCGGCTGTGCACTGATAACGCGGTAATGGTGGCATGGGCCGCGATCGAGACCATGCGCGCGCGCGCGGCCCTGGGCCTGCCCGTTCCCAATGACATTGCCATGCGCCCGCGCCCGCGCTGGCCGCTGTCGGACATGGCGCAGCGCATGACGGCGGATACTGACGGGGCCACTGCCTGATCCCCCCTGCCCTGTCGCCAGCAGGCATGCAGGCCTCCCGCCTTGCATGGCAACCACAACAGGCGCATTGCGGTTACAGGGACCAACAGAATGCCGGATACGGCACGTAATCGTCAGGAAACGAACGGATGACCCATTCCGCACGGATTGCCGTGATCGGCGCAGGCGCATGGGGGACGGCACTCGCGCTGCAGGCCGCGCGCGCGGGCGCCGAAGTCAGCCTGTGGGCACGCAATCCCGCCACCATGTCCGCAGGCCGCGTCATGCCCCGCCTGCCCGGTCATGCGCTGCCGCCCCGCATTACCGTAAGTGATGTCATGCCCCGGCAGGCCGACCTGATCCTGCTGGCCTGTCCCATGCAGCACCTGCGCACCATTGCGCGGAACGTGCCGCCCTGTGCGCCGCTGATCGCGTGCTGCAAGGGCGTTGAGGAAACAACCGGCCTCCTGCCCCTTCAGGTCCTGGGGGAGATGTTCCCGCACAGCGTGCTGGGTATCCTGTCCGGCCCCAATTTCGCGCATGAAGTCGCGGCTGGCCTGCCCGCCGCCGCCGTACTGGCCTGCACGGACCGCACGCAGGCCCGCAGGCTCGCGGACCTGCTGACCACGCCAGCCTTCCGGCTGTATGCCAGCGATGACCCGACGGGCGTGCAGGTAGGCGGAGCAGCCAAGAACGTGGTGGCCATCGCCGCGGGTGCCACGATCGGGGCGAAGCTGGGGGAAAATGCCCGCGCGGCCCTGATCACCCGCAGCATTGCCGAACTGTCGCGCCTGTCGCACGCGCTGGGCGGACGGCCCGAGACGCTGTCAGGCCTTGCGGGAATCGGGGATCTGCTGCTGACCTGCACGGGGGCGGCGTCGCGCAATTACCGTCTTGGGCTGGCGATCGGCCAGGGGACACCGGCGCAGCAGGCTGCGGATGCGCTGGAAGGTGTGGCCGAAGGCCGGGCGACGGCACCCGCGCTGCTGCGGCTTGCACGCCAGCATGGCGTCAGCACGCCGGTCATCGCCACCGTCACCAGCCTGCTGGCGGGCACGATCGACATGGAGGACGCCAGCCAGCTGCTGCTGTCGCGTCCGGTCGGACATGAATTCGCCTGAATGGACATCCACGTCACATTCCACATTTGCAAACAGGCGGCTTGACCCCTGCCATGCGACCCGGCAATCCGGTTACTCCGGCGCGCTTACGAAACCGAGCATTTCAATGACCACGATCTATGACTTTGTCCTGCCTGCCCTGAATGGCCCCGACATTGACCTGTCCAGACTGCGGGGCAAGCCGATCCTGATTGCCAACACGGCATCCAAATGCGGTTTCACGCCGCAATATGAAGGATTGCAGAGCCTGTGGACCACATGGCGCAGCCATGACCTGATGGTGATTGGCGTGCCGTCCAGCGACTTCGGCAACCAGGAACCCGGCACGCCGGACCAGATCGCGACCTTCTGCCAGCGCAACTACAATGTCACCTTCCCCCTGACCGCAAAGAGCCACGTCAGGGGGCCTCAGGCGATCCCGCTGTTCCGCTGGCTGGCGCGTGAAGGCGGGTTCCTGTCTCTGCCACGGTGGAATTTCTACAAATACCTGATCGGGCGCGATGGTCAGCTGGCCAACTGGTTCACCTGCGTCACGTCGCCGGAATCGCGCCGCGTGCGCATGGCGGTCGAACGGGCGGTGATGGATCACTGATGTCCCCATCATGCCCGCGCGCACCATGCTGAACCGATGCTGAAGGGGTTCCTGACCGTCAGCGGCTGGACCATGATCAGCCGCGTGCTGGGGCTGGTGCGCGACCAGCTGCTGGCCGCCCTGCTGGGCACGGGGGCGGCGCAGGACGCGTACCAGATCGCGTTCCGCCTGCCCAACATGTTCCGCCGGCTGTTTGGCGAGGGTGCGCTGAACGCCGCCTTCGTGCCGCTGTTCTCCTCCCTGCTGGAACGCGAGGGCCGGGACACCGCGCAGCGATTCGCCAGCGAGACGATGAGTGTCCTGCTGTCATGGCTGCTTGTGCTGACGGTGCTGGGGGAAATCTTCATGCCCGGCGTGCTGCGCCTGATCGCGCCGGGGTTCACGCATGGCGACCTGCGGGACTCGCTGGCCATATCGCTCAGCCGCATTACATTCCCCTACCTGCTGATGATCTGCGGGGCCGCACTGGTTTCGGGCGTGCTGAACGGCATGCACCATTTTGGTGTGGCGGCGGCCGCCTATGTCAGCTTCAACGTCATCGGCATCGCCGCCATCCTTGTCCTCCCCCCGTTCACGGGTGATGTGGCGCACGCCGCCGCATGGGGGGTGACCGCGTCGGGCGTGGTGCAGTTCGGCATCCTGCTGTACGCCGCCCGCCATGCGGGCATGCGCCTGCGCCTCATGACGCCGTGCCTTACGCCACGCATCCGCACGCTGCTGGCGCGCATGGGCGTGGGACTGGTGGGCAGCGGGATCACGCAGATCAACTTCCTGGTCGATACCATCATCGCCACCCTGCTGCCTGCGGGCAGTGTATCGCTCATGTATTTTGCCGACCGGGTGAATCAGCTGCCACTGGGGGTACTGGGGGCGGCGGCAGGCACAACGCTGCTGCCCGTGCTGACGCGGCATCTGGCGGCGGGTGAGGTAAAGGCGGCCCACCACACCCAGAACCGCGCCATTTCCTACGCGCTGATCCTGACGCTGCCAGCCGCGGCGGGGCTGCTGGTCATTGCGGCCCCGGTCATGATGGCGCTGTTCGGGCATGGGCATTTTTCCGCGCATGACGCGGTACTGTCCGCGCAGTCGCTGCGGGCCTATGCGCTGGGGCTGCCAGCCTTCGTGCTGGTCAAGGTCCTCTCGCCGGGGTTCTTCGCGCGCGGGGATACGCGCACGCCGGTGCTGGTCGGCATGGGCACGCTGGCGCTGAACTTCGTCCTGAACATAAGCTTCATGCACTGGCTGGCCCATATCGGCCCGCCACTGGCCAGCAGCCTTGCGGCCATGGTCAATGCGGGCGTGCTGGCATTCGTGCTGCGGCGACGCGGCGCGCTGGTTCCCGACCCGGCCCTTGTGCGGCAACTAGCGGGCATGATGGTGTGCGCAGGCGTCATGGCGACGGGTCTGGTCGTTCTGGGCTACACCCCGCTGGGGCGCGCGATGGAAGCCGGGCCGATCATGCGGATCGTAGATGTCGGAGGGCTGGTGATACTGGGCGTTGGCATCTACCTGCTGGCACTGCAGGTGCTCGGGGTGGCCGACATGCGCCAGGCCATGGACGCAATCAATCGCCGCCTGCGCCGCGGGCGCACGGCATAGGGGACAGGGACCATGAAATCCGCACTGGCGAATCCCCTACCCCACCGCTAGACACCGGACATGACATTCCCATCGCCCGAGGGCGCTACACCCGCCATGGCGCAGTGGTTTGCGCTGAAAGCCGAACACCCCGACGCCCTGCTGTTTTTCAGGATGGGGGACTTCTACGAACTGTTTTTCAATGATGCGGAAGCAGCAGCGTCGGCGCTGGACATTTCGCTGACCGCGCGTGGCACCCATGGGGGCGAACCCATTGCCATGTGCGGGGTGCCAGTGCATGCGGCGCAGGCCTATCTGGCCCGCCTGATCCGCCGCGGGTTCCGTGTATCGGTCGCCGAACAGACCGAACAGCCCCGCAAGGGACGCCCCGCGTCCAAGGGACCACTGCGGCGCGAGGTCGTGCGCCTGATCACGCCGGGCACGCTGACCGAAGACGAACTGCTGGAGGCGGGACGGCAGAACCTTCTGGCCGCCATCATCTGCCCCACCGGGCGCGACGCCAGTGATCCCGGCCTTGCATGGATCGATATTTCCACCGGCCTGTTTGAAACCGCCACCGTTCCCCCGCGTGACCTGAACGACCTGCTGGGCCGTCTGGACCCGGCGGAGATCCTGTGCGCCGATACCGTGGAACTGGGTGATTTCGCCGCGCGCCGCACCCCCATCGTCCCGCCCGCCAGCGCCGATGCCGCACGCCAGCGCATGGCCGAGGCCTTTGGCGTCGCCAGCCTTGACGCCTTTGGTACCTTCAGCGACGCGGAAGCCATGGCGGCTGCGGCGGCCATCGATTACATCCGCCGCAGCCAGGCGGGCCAGCTGCCGCGCCTGTCGCATCCCCGCCCCAGCGACAGCAGCGACATCCTTGGCCTTGATCCCGCCACCCGCGCCAGTCTTGACCTGCTGCGCACGCGCGATGGCGAGACCGAACACACCCTGTTCGCCGCCGTATCGCGCACCGTGACCGCAGCGGGCAGCCGGATGCTGGCGGACTGGATCGCAGCCCCGCTGACCGATCCCGAACGCATTGCCCGCAGGCAGGCGGGATGGACGTGGCTGCTGGACAAGCCGGGCATACGCGACGACCTGCGCGCCAGCCTGCGCGCAGCCCCCGACATGGCGCGCGCACTGGGTCGGCTATCGCTGGGACGTGGGCAGCCGCGCGATGCCGTGGCCATCCGCCTTGGCCTGGGTGTCGCGCGCGAAATCGGGGCGATCCTGAACCGGCACGAAAACCTGCCCCCCATTGTAGAACAGGCCGCACGCCACCTTGATCGCGCACATGAACTGGAGGACCTGCTGGGCCGCGCCCTGAGCGAGAACCCGCCCGCCCGCATGGATGACGGCGGCATCATCGCCAGCGGGTATGACGCGGAACTGGATGCCCAGCGTGAACTACGCGATGGCAGCAGGCGCGTCATTGCGGCGCTGCAGCAGGAATACGCCGCGGAATTCGGCATCCCCAACCTGAAGATCCGTCACCATGCCCAGCTTGGTTACGTGATCGAGGTGCCCGCGGCCGCCAGCGCGCGCCTGCGCGGGCGCGAGGACCTGATCATGCGGCAGGGCACCGCCAGCGCCAGCCGCTTTTCCACCGAACGGCTGGTCAGCCTTGACCAGCAGATCGCGCAGGCTGCCGAAAACGCGGGCATGCGCGAACGCCACCTGTTTACGCAGGTGGTGGGAAAGATACTGGACGAAGCCGCCCTGCCGGACATGGCCGCTGCCCTGTCATGCATCGACATCGCGCAGTCCTGCGCGGTGCTGGCCGGTGGCGGCATGTGGTGCTGTCCTGCCGTCGGCACGGATACATCCTTTGTCATCCGCGCGGGACGCCACCCGGTGGTGGAAGCGGCCCTGCCCAGGAACGCCCGCTTTACCCCCAATGACTGCGACCTTGATCCCGATCACCGCGTCATGCTGCTGACCGGGCCCAACATGGCGGGCAAGTCCACCTTCCTGCGGCAGACGGCGCTGGCGGTCATACTGGCGCAGGCCGGCCTGCCGGTCGCGGCACAGGCCATGCGCCTTGGCGTGGTGGACCGGCTGTTTTCACGCGTTGGCGCGTCGGATGACCTGGCGCGCGGACGATCCACCTTCATGGTGGAAATGACCGAAACCGCCGCCATCCTGAACCAAGCCGGACCGCGGTCGCTGGTGGTGGTGGATGAAATCGGGCGCGGCACCTCCACGCTCGACGGGCTGGCCATTGCGTGGGCGGTGCTGGAAACCCTGCATTCCACGCTGCGCTGCCGCGCAATATTCGCAACGCATTTCCATGAACTGGCCGAACTGGCGGACACCATGCCCCGCCTGTCCCCCCACACCATGAGCGTGCGGGAATGGAAGGGACAGGTCATTTTCCAGCATGAGGTCATACCCGGTTCCGCCCGCCGCAGCTGGGGCGTGCATGTCGCGCGCCTTGCCGGCGTGCCGGATCCCGTGGTGCGCCGCGCGGGACGCCTGCTGTCCACGTTGGAAAAGGAACGCGGGCGGCAGGCCCCGCCCCTGCCGCTGTTTGAACAGGCCACGGCGGATGAGGCGCCAGCACCACCGCCCACACCCGCGCTGCCGCCTGCCGCACTCGACATGATCGAGGATCTGGACCCTGATACGCTCAGCCCGCGCGCGGCGCTGGAAATGTTGTATAAACTCAAAAAACTGCTGAAATCCTGATACGGCTCTGGACCTGACCCCATCAGGGGCGGCACACTCGATCCCGGATCTTTATCGCCATTTACAGGACGCCATCTGACGACGATGTCGAACGCTGCCCCCCCTTCCGCCTCCGCTTCGGTCGAGGCCATGACGAACGCCCTTCATTCCGCCCTGTTCCCCGCCGGGACAGGCGGTGGCGATGTACGTGCCCTGCCGCGCGAAGATGCCATCGGGCTGGTACGCCGCCACCTGTCGCGCTACCAGGCCCACGTGCGCGAGGAATTTGAGCATCACCGCCTGGGCGGGGCCGAGGCAGGGAAGCTGCTGGCCGCCTATACCGATGGCATGATCCGCGTGCTGGCGGCCTTCGCCATGCAGCAGACAGGCATCGATTCGCATCCTGAAGCCCCCTTCGCCATTGCCGCCACAGGCGGGTACGGGCGCGGGCTGCTGGCGCCATTCAGCGATATCGACCTGCTGTTCCTGGTGCCCGACATACAGGACGGACAGGGCGAGGACGTGCGGGCCTGCGTCGAATACATCCTGTATTTCCTGTGGGATCTCGGGCTGAAGGTCGGGCATGCCACGCGCACCATCAATGAATGCATTGCCGAGGCCGAGGCCGACACCACGGTGCGGACCACGCTGCTGGACGCCCGTGCCCTGACGGGCAGCGAATCGCTGTTTTCCATGTTTCAGGCCCGCTACATCGTGGCCTGCGTCCGGGCAGGTGCCGACCGCTTCATTACCGACAAGCGCAAGGAACGCGCCGCCCGCCACCACCGCTTTGGCGACAGTCCCTATCTGGTGGAACCCAACATAAAGGAAGGCCGGGGCGGCCTGCGCGACCTGCAGACGCTGTACTGGATGTGCCGCTACACCTTCGGCACGCGCCATGTATCCGACCTGCTGGCCCCCGGTTTCAGTGAGCTGGGACTGCTGACCGAACAGGAAGCCAAGCGCGCGCGCCGGGCGTGGGACTTCCTGTGGCGGGT
Source organism: Komagataeibacter oboediens (assembly GCF_018491655.1). NCBI lineage: Bacteria > Pseudomonadati > Pseudomonadota > Alphaproteobacteria > Acetobacterales > Acetobacteraceae > Komagataeibacter > Komagataeibacter oboediens. The sequence continues at coordinate 128,437 of NZ_JABLUU010000001.1, forward strand.
GCGCTTCCACCTGCATTACGTGTCGGGCCGGGCGGAAGAACGCCTGACCTTTGACGTGCAGCCGGTTGTGGGCGGCCGCATGGGCTACACCCGCCATGGACGGCAGGTGGGTGTGGAACGCTTCATGCGCCACTACTTCCTGACCGTGCGCGAGGTGATGCGCCTGACACTGGTGCTGGAACCCGCCGTGCTGCGTCAGGCGCTTGGCCCCGTGGCCAACGCACCCGAAGCCGACAGCCAGATGCGTGACGCGGGCTTTACCGTGCTGGACGGTCGTATCCTGCCCCAGCGCGGCACGTCGTTCGAGGATGAACCCATCCAGATGATGCGCCTGCTGGACTGGGCCAAGAAGCGCAAGCTACCCATCCACCCCATGGCCATGCACCAGCTGATCCGCTGGGAACGCCGGGCTGCCAGCCTGCGCGGCGACCCGGAAACCGCGCGGATCTTCCTTGACCTCATGTGTGGCGATCCGCCCGAACGCCCGCAACGCGCGCCGCGTGGCGATGCCGCCGAACAGGCGGACACCACCCCCAGCTTCCACCTGATGGATGAGGGGCGGCGCAAGGGAAATGCCTACTGGCTGCATATCCTCAATGAAACGGGGCTTATGGGCCGCCTGCTGCCTGACTGGTCGCGTGTCGTGGGGCAGATGCAGTTCGACACCTATCATGTGTTTACGGTTGATGAGCATATCATCGACGCGCTGCGCATCCTTGGCCGGGTGGAACACGGGCAGATGGCCGATGAAATCCCCATCGCCTATGACCTTGCGCGCAACCTGCATTCGCGCCGCGCGCTGTATGTCGCGGTCATGCTGCATGACATCGCCAAGGGCCGCGGCGGCGACCATTCGGAAATCGGGTCGCAGATCGCGCTGTATGTCTGTCCCGAACTGGGCATGGACAGCGAGGAGACGGAAACCGTTTCGTGGCTGGTGCTGCATCACCTGCTGCTCAGCCACACCGCGTTCCAGCGCGATATTGACGATCCCAAGACCATCCTTGACCTGGCCGACATCATCCAGTCGCCCGAACGCCTGCGGCTGCTGCTGCTGCTGACGATCGTGGACATGCGCGCGGTGGGGCCGCGCGTATGGAACGCGTGGAAGGCGACGCTGCTGAACGAACTGTACATGCGCGTGGCCGAGGTGCTGGAAGGCAGCCTTGCCACCACCGAGCGCGACGTGCGCGTGGAACGCGCCAAGGACGCCACCTCCCGATGGCTGGTGGAAGACGGCATGAACGAAGCCGATGTGCGCCATTTCATGGGGCTGGGTTATGGCAGCTACTGGCTGTCCTTCGACCATGACACCCATGCCCGCCATGCCCGGCTTATCAGCGAATCGGAACGCGTGCATTCCCCCCTGACGGTGGAAACCCAACCCCTGCCAGCGCGCGGGGTGACGGAAGTCACGATTTACGCCGCCGACCATCCGGGCCTGTTTTCCAAGATCGCGGGGGCGGTGGCCATTGCCGGGGCCTCGATCGTGGATGCGCGCATCCATACCATGACCAATGGCATGGCGCTGGACACGCTGTGGATTCAGGATGCGGGCGGTGCGGCGTTCGAGGAACCGCAGCAGCTTGCCCGCCTGTCGCTGCTGGTGGAACAGGCGCTGACGGGGCACCTGAACATCAACCGTGAAATTGCCCAGTGCGGCCGCAGGGTGAGTGGCCGCCGCATGCGCGCCATCCACGTGCCGCCGCGCGTGGTAATCGACAACCGCGCATCGAACACCTGCACGGTGGTGGAAATCAACGGGCGTGACCGTCCCGGCCTGCTGCATGATGTCACGGCGGCGCTGAGCGAACAGAAGCTGCAGATCGCGTCCGCCCACATCACCACTTATGGCGTACGGGCGGTGGACGTGTTTTACGTCAAGGACCTATTCGGGCTGAAGATTACTGACAAGGGACGTCTGGACCGGATTCGCACGACCCTGCTGGCGGGCCTGCAGGAAGCGGAAGCTGCAGCCCAGCGCCGGTCATCCGAACTGGAATCCATCACGATCTGAAACGGTCCGGGGTGTCTTTTTTCAAAAAGACACCCCGAAGCTTCCCGGAAAGAGCGTCACCAAAAACCTTTCATGATCCCCGCGACATTTCAGGGATGAATGTCCGGCACCTGCTCCGCCACCCATGCATTCAGGGTGCGCGACAGGGTGGCCATGACCTGTGTCCACGCCTGCTGCGGGGGCAGAAGACGTTCCTGCCGGAACAGGCGCAGGGTCGGGTACCACCGGCTTGCGGGCCGGCGCAGAGTGGACTGCACGCCATTTTCCGGCTGTGACGTGCCGGTTATCGGCGCAGGCAGGTCAAAAGCCGTCGACCACCGCCAGTCCCCACCAAAACGGCACAGTAGCCAGACCGGACAGCCCATGGCCCCGGCCAGGTGCGCCACCAGCGTATCCACGCTGATCACCAGATCCAGTGTCGCGATCAGGCGCGCCGTATCCAGCAGGTCCGCATCCGGCAGCAATTCGTGCCGGACAAAGGACGGATCCATCTTTCCCTCTGCCGGTGGCCGCAGGGAAATGAATTCGACCCCCGCAATGTCCTTCAGTGCCGACAAGGCATCCACTGAAAGGGAACGCCGCGCGTCAAAGCGATAGGCGGCATTCCCCGCATGGCACAGGCCAATACGCAGCAGTCCACTGCGTGCCGCCGGTCGTTGCCATGGGCTTTCTCCCAGATACGGCATAAATGACGGAACGCTGTCCGCGCCCAGTAGGTGCGGCAGGCTGAACAGGTCGCATTGGGCTACGACATCAGCATTTTTATTTATATTACGGGTGATAATTTTTACGGAATGGGCCATGTCCTGCCGCAGCGTGGCCGCAAGCCGGCGCAGGGGGGATGGAACCTCCAGCACCACCGGAACCCTCCGGGCTGCAAGCCGTACATAGCGCAGGAAATGGACGGCATCCCCCAGTCCCTGCCCCTGCATATGCACAAGCAGCTTCCGGCCCGCAGGCAACGCTCCCCCGTCCCATCGCGGCAGATGCCCTGCCGATGGATGCGGCGGCTGGAATTCCAGCCGGGCGTCCCACAGCGCCCATCCCTGCGCCAGTTTTCCTTGCGCCAGACGGGCAACGCCAAGGTTGAACCGCGCCCGGGCCTGCGTCTCACGATCAGGCGGCGGCGCATGGGTCAGTATGGTTTCATGGATGGTGGCGGCCTGCGCCACGCTGCCGCCCTCGAACAGGCCGGTCGCATGGTTCAGCTGAATGCGCATGTCATCGGGGCGCAGGCGCATCGCAACGGCGAAGGCGGCCCGTGCACCCGACATATCCCCCAGTGCCATGCGGGCGAGACCGAGGTTACTGGCGGTTTCGGCCTGCGGATCATGCGCCATGGCACGTTCCAGCATGTCGGCCGCCGGCCCCATGCGCCCGCGCGCAAACAGCAGCGCACCCAGCAGGGACCGGGCAGCGCCATCATCGGGAGCATGCTCCAGCCCCGCCCGCAGAACATCCTCGGCCTGTTCACGCTGGTGATGCGCCACCAGCATTTCGGCCAGTTCACGGACATGGACGCCCTCCCCCGGCGCACGCCGCACGACATGGTGCATCTGCTGTATGGCAGCGTCACGCTGTCCCCGTCGCCATAGGAAACGGGCATGCAACGTCCGGGCCCGCATGTCATGCGGGGCGGACAGGCTGACCGCCCGCCCATAGGCCTGTACTGCCGCCCATGTATCGCCTGTCGTCTCCATGATCTCGGCACAGGCCAGCAGGACGGGCACATCATCCGGCTGACAGAGGCAGGCGGCCCGGATCGCGGCCTGCGCTGCCATATGGTGCCCCCGTGCCAGCAGCGCGCGGGCCAGCACTTCATGAAAAGGCCCGTGGGGTGCGCGCCGCACCGCCTGTCCCGCAAGGCTGATGGCCAGATCCGCCCGTCCTGCCGCCAGGGCCACGCAGGCCAGGCCATGCAGGGCAGCGGGATCGTCCGGCCCCTCCGCCCGCAGGGCCACGAAACACGTCCGCGCGGTGTCGATATCCCCCCTGCGCAGGGCCGCATGGCCCCGCGCCATGACATGCTGCCTGTCCGTATCGTGTCCATGCGTGCTGGTCGCGTTCATCTCGGCCGGCCCTCCCTTGCGTGGCGGAGAATGGTCCCGCACACTCCCAACGCTATCCATACGCGACAGAGCGTTAAGAATTTCGATCAGGAACCCACATGAACGTCACCTCCGCCACGGTCGGCCAGCAGGCCTATGCCACGCTGCGGCAGCGTTTTGCCCGCATGGGGCATATCCGCAACGCAATGGGAATTCTGGGCTGGGACAAGGACACCATGATGCCGGCAGGGGCGAGCGAAAGCCGCGCCGAGAGTATCGCCGCCCTTGCCGTCCTGTCACATGACCTCATGACCGCACCGGACATGGGCGACCTGCTGGCCCGCGCCCAGGCCCCCGATGACGCCATGGCGCGCGCCAACCTGCATGAAATGCGCCGCCAGCACGCCCATGCCGCCGCCGTGCCGTCCGATCTGGTCGAAGCAATGTCGCGTGCGTCCTCGCGGTGTGAAATGGCATGGCGTACCGCGCGGCAGGACAGTGATTTCGCCAGCCTGCTGCCGGAACTGGAAACAGTGCTGGCCCGCACCCGCGACATTGCCGCCGCCAAGGCGCAGGCCCTTGGGCTGTCCCCCTATGACGCGCTGCTGGATCAGTATGATGCGGGCACGCGGCAGGCGGATATCGACCCGGTCTTTGCCGAACTGGCCAGTGAACTGCCCGACCTGATCCGCACCGCACTTACCCATCAGGCCACGCTGGCCGCCCCCGTGCCGCTTTCGGGATCGTTTGACGTGCCCGCACAGGCACGGCTGGGGCACGAGACCATGCGCGCACTGGGCTTTGACATGCAGCGCGGGCGGCTGGATGTCAGCCTGCACCCCTTCTGCGGCGGGGCGGAGGACGATGTCCGCATCACCACCCGGTATGAGGAGGATGACTGCATCAACGCACTCATGGGCATCATACATGAGACCGGGCACGCGCTGTACGAGCAGGGCCTGCCCGCAGCATGGCGCGCCCAGCCTGTGGGCGAGGCACGTGGCATGAGCCTGCATGAAAGCCAGTCCCTGCTCATGGAAATGCAGGTCGCGCGGTCGCAGCCCTTCATGGACTGGATGGCGCCCCGCCTGCGCGCGGCCTTTGGTGGCGCGGATACCGACCCGGCATGGCAGGCGGATAACCTGCACCGCCTTGTCACACGCGTGCGCCCCGGTTTCATCCGCGTGGATGCTGATGAGGTCACGTACCCCGCGCATATCCTTGTACGTTATGAAATGGAAACCGCGCTGATTGCGGGAAAGATGAAGCTGTCCGACCTGCCGGAAGCCTTCAATACCCGGATCCATGACCTGCTGGGACTGAACGTGCCCGAGGACCGGCTGGGCTGCCTGCAGGATATCCACTGGCCATCAGGCGCATGGGGGTATTTCCCCACCTACACGCTGGGCGCGATTATCGCCGCACAGTTGCGCGAAGCAGCCGAACGTAGCGACCCCACCATCATGCCCAGCATAGGCAAGGGCGATTTCGCCCCCCTGCTGGCATGGCTACGCCCGCACATTCATGCACGCGGCAGCGGGGCATCCACCCGCGACATCGTGCGCGACGCCACGGGGGCGGTGCCCAATACGGGTCCCTACCTGCGCCATCTGCGCCAGCGGTACTGTGCGCAGGTCTGACCCGGGCGCGGTCTGATCGGGCGACGGCGTCCGGCGGCGGTTCGAAATGGCCGGTTGATCAGGGGACTGCCTGAAAAACCGGCCTGTAAAACGCCCTGCGAACCTGATGAAAGTGATCAGCCGCCTTCTGGAAACACTCTTTTATGGCAGGGCGGACATGCCGCATGTTCCACTTGCCATTCGCTGCGGTTCGTGACGAGATAACGCGCGATGTACGCGAAATCTCCATCTGCCATCCGTCGCCTGCGCTCAGCGGGTTTCCTTCTTGCCTGCGGCACCTGCCTGCTGGGGACCGGCCATGCCGCCCATGCCGCCAAGCCCGCGCCGCCGCTCAGCCCGGCCGCGACGCTGGAGGATGTCGTATCCTCCTCTACCGCCGCATGGGACCGTGTGGTCGTGCTGCCTGACGGGCGGCTGCTGGTGGAACTGCCGCGCTGGGCGGGCAATACCGGCCCGGGGCTGGCGCTGCTGGATGGGGACAACACGCCCCATCCCTATCCCGACAATACATGGAACGACCCCGCCACGCCGGCGGCAAAGCGGCTGGTTGCACCTTCGGATGTACAGCTCCAGCCCGATGGCACGCTATGGGTGCTGGACAGCGGACAGCCCGACCCGGCGGGAAAGCCGGAAGCAGGTGGCCCCAAGATCGTGAAGATCGACAGCCATACCGGTCAGGTCATGCAGACATGGCCGCTCGATCCGGGCATGCTGCGCACGGGCAGTTACGCCGCCACCATGCGCATCGCACGCGGGCATGCATTCATCGGGGATGCCGGCATCCCGGCCATGATCGTGGTCAAGCTGGACACCAACACCCAGCGGCGACTTATGGAGCATACCCCGGCGCTGACCGCGCACCAGCCCATTACGGTTTACGGCCGGGTGGCGACCAACCCCGCGGGTCATACCGCCATCATCAACATCAGCCAGATGGACATAAGCGCCGACGGGCAGTGGCTGTATTTCGAACCCCTGTGCGGCCCCGTGTACAAGCTGGATACCGACCTGCTGGTGGACCCGAAGGTCACCCCCATCGAACTGGAGGAAGGCCCCACCCTGTGGTATAAGACGCCGCCGCTGGGTGGCATCACGGTCGGGCCGGATGGCACGCTGTATTTCAATGACGTGTCCACCGGCAGCATCTTCCGCCTGATGCCCGATCGCGTTTACCAGAAAATCGTGACCGACCCCCGCCTGCACTGGCCCGGCGGATCGTTTGCGACAAAAGACGGGCAGCTTTATGTGCCGGCGGCCCAGCTTGACCGGACCGCGCCGCTGAATGGCGGGCACAACGCCATTGAATGGCCGGTGCATATCTACCGCATCAATATCGGCAGCCTGCCGCCACCGAAATTCTGACACACCACGCGCGGAATTGCGCCCTGCGCCGCATGCGCCCCCTTCGCGCGGGGGGCGGTTGGGATTATGGTGGCGCCATGCGCTATATTTCTACCCGGGGGAACGCCCCCGTCCGCGATTTTTCGTCCGTTCTGCTGGCGGGGCTGGCAGAGGACGGTGGCCTGTACCTGCCCGAAAGCTGGCCCGAACTGTCGGTGGCCCAGTGGCGTGACCTGCGGGGCCTGCCCTACCCCGAGCTTGCGGCCCGCATCATCGCCCCCTTTGCCGAAGGGTCGATCACGCATGATGTGCTGCTGACGCTGTGCCGCGATGCCTACAGCCGATTCGACCATCCGGCCATCGTGCCGCTGACGCAGGTGCAAGACGGGCTGTTCGTGCAGGAACTGTTCCACGGCCCGACGCTGGCGTTCAAGGACATGGCCATGCAACTGCTTGGCCGCCTGTTCGACCATGTACTGAACGAACGTGACGAGAAGGTCACAATCGTGGGCGCTACGTCGGGGGATACCGGGTCGGCAGCGATCGAGGCATGCCGGGGCCGCAAGCGCCTGAACGTGGTGATCCTGCACCCCGAGGGGCGCACGTCGGAAGTGCAGCGCAGGCAGATGACAACCGTGCTGGAACCCAACGTGACCAACCTTGCGGTGCAGGGCACGTTTGACGACTGTCAGGATCTGGTCAAGGCGATGTTTGCCGACCAGCCCTTCCGTACCGACATGCACCTGTCGGCGGTCAATTCCATCAACTGGGCACGTATCGCGGCCCAGGTGCCGTATTATGTCTACGCCGCACTGGCGCTGGGCGCGCCGGACCGTGAGGTCTCGTTCGCCGTGCCCACGGGCAATTTCGGCAATGTGCTGGCGGCATGGGTCGCCCGCCGCATGGGCCTGCCCATCCGCGCACTGTGCGTGGGGTCCAACCGCAATGACATCCTCTCGCGCTTCCTGAACGAAAACGACATGAGCATCCACGGTGTGGTGCCCAGCCTGTCGCCGTCGATGGATATTCAGGTATCGTCCAACTTCGAACGCCTGCTGTTCGAACTGCTGGACCGCAACGCCGCCGAATGCGCGCGCATCATGACCGATTTCCGCAAGACCGGCGTGATGAAGGTGTCCACCCCGGTGTGGGACCGCGCCAATGCGCTGTTCCACGGCATTTCGCTGGATGATGCCGCGACGGAGGAGGAAATCCGTACGCTGAACACCCGCAGCCACTACCTTGCCGACCCGCATACCGCGATCGGGATTGCCGCTGCCCGCACATTCCGCGAGGCCGGTATCCCCATGGTGGCCATGGCCACCGCACACCCCGCCAAGTTCCCCGATGCAATGGCGCAGGCAACCGGCATCCGCCCCGCCCTGCCTGTGTCGCTGGCCGACCTGTATGACCGACCGGAGCGGTACAGCGTGGTGCCAGCCGACCTGACCGTGATCGAGGACAGGGTGCGCGCAGCGGTCCTGTCCAACTCGGCGGCCTGATCGTCTTCCCTTCCCCTTTTCCATCTTACGCAAGCAAGGGGCGGCATGGGGCCATGATGCACCATGCCGCCCGCAGGACCAGCATGACCGACCTGATCAATGTGACCCGACTGGATTCCGGCCTGACCATCGTGACCGAACGGATGGACCGGGTGGAGACCGTGTCCCTCGGGGCGTATGTCGCCGCGGGCACCTGCAATGAAACCGCGCCCGAAAACGGGGTATCCCATTTCCTGGAGCACATGGCGTTCAAGGGCACCGGCACCCGCACCGCCGTGGGCATTGCCGAGGAAATCGAAAACGTGGGCGGCCATATCAACGCCTATACCGCGCGTGAACACACTGCGTATTACGTCAAGCTGCTGAAGGAAAACCTGTCGCTGGGTGCTGACATCATCGGTGACATCCTGACCCACAGCAGCCTTGCGCCGGATGAGCTGGAGCGTGAACGCGGCGTGATCCTGCAGGAAATCGGTCAGGCGAACGACACGCCCGATGACATCGTGTTCGACCATTTTCAGGAAACCGCCTTTCCCGACCAGCCGATGGGCCGCCCCACGCTGGGCACGGAATCCGGTATCCAGACCATGTCGCGCGCAACCCTGGTCAATTACATGGATACCCATTACCGGGCGGGCAATACCATCATCGCGGCGGCGGGCAACTTGGAACACGCCCGCGTGGTGGACCTTGTGCAGCAGCATTTTGCCGACCTGCCTACCGGCACCGTCCCGCCGCAGCCCGCCGTGAATTACGTAGGCGGCGCCTTCACGCGCGAACGCGACCTGGATCAGGCCCATATCGTGCTGGGCTTTCCGTCCATGCCCTATGGCGACCCGGACTATTACCCGGCCCTGCTGTTGTCCACGCTGCTGGGCGGGGGCATGTCGTCACGGCTGTTCCAGGAAATCCGTGAAAAGCGGGGGCTGGTCTATTCCGTCTATTCCTTCAACGCACCCTTCCGGCAGGGCGGGCTGTTCGGCATCTATGCCGGCACGGGTGAAGCACAGGTGGCTGACCTTGTTCCCGTAACGCTGGAAGAACTGCGCAAGGTGCGTCATACGGTGACGGACGCGGAACTGGCGCGGGCGCGGGCGCAGCTCAAATCCTCGCTGCTCATGTCTCTGGAAAGCACGGGCAGCCGGTGCGAGCAGCTGGCCCGGCAGCTTCAGGTCTTTGGTCGCCTGATCCCCACTGCCGAGACCGTGCGCCGGATCGACGCCGTCACCATTGCGGACGTGCAACGCGTCGCGACCCGCATATTCAGCGGCAGGCCGACCCTCGCCTCCCTCGGGCCGGTCAGCCATATTCCTTCCCTCGACAGCATCACGGGGGCGCTGGCAGCATGAATACCGATCCGCTTGACCTGATCTCCACCCTCCTTACCCGTGCCCGTGCGGCAGGGGCGGATGCGGCGGATGCGATCTACGCCACCCGCGTCGCCCATGGCGCGCAGGTGCGTAATGGACAGACCGAGGACCTTGAACGCTCCGAGACCTGTGACCTCGGACTGCGGGTGTTCGTAGGGCAGCGTTCGGCCATTGTCTCGGCCACGGCGCTGGACCCCGAACGCTTCGACGCGCTGGCCGAACGTGCCGTCGCCATGGCGCGCGTCGTGCCCGAGGACCGCTTTGCCGGACTGTGCGCCGAGGCCGCGACCACCTTTACAGACGCGACGGGGCTGGACCTGTCTGACCCGACCGAAGTGACCACTACCGACCTTGTGGCCCGCGCGCGCGCGGCGGAAGACGCGGCACTTGCGGTAACGGGCATTACCAACAGCAATGGCGCATCGGCCAGTTTCGGCCTGTCGGACATCATTCTCATGACATCCGCCGGGTTTTCGGGGCGGTATGCCCGGACCAGCCATTCCGTGTCCGCCAGCGCAGTAGCAGGCAGCGGCACGAAGATGGAGCGTGATTACGACTATCACGCCGCCGTCCACCTGTCGGACCTTGAGGATGCGGGCCTGATCGGCCGTCGCGCGGGGGAACGCACGGTTGCGCGCCTGAACCCGGTGCGCCCGCGCACCGGGCGCATGCCGATCGTGCTGGACCCGCGCGTATCCACCAGCCTGCTGGGTCACCTGTCGGGGGCGATCAACGGCATTGCCATCGCGCGCGGCACGTCCTTCCTCAAGGAAAAGATGGATTGCCGCATCATGCCCGCGGGCATCACCATCATTGACGACCCACGCCGCGTACGTGGTCCCGGCGCGCGTCCCTTCGACGGCGAGGGCATGCTGACATCCACCCGCACGCTGGTGGAAGATGGCGTGCTGAAGACATGGGCGCTCGACTCCCGCTCCGCCCGCCAGCTGGGACTCAGGCCCAATGGCTGCGCCAGCCGGGGCACGTCGGGACCGCCTGCGCCCTCACTTGGCAACATGTTCATGCAGCCCGGTGATCTGACACCTGCGGCCCTGATGGCAGACATAAAGGAAGGGATTTACATTACCGAACTGATGGGGTCCGCCATCAACGGCATTACCGGCGATTACAGCCGGGGGGCGGCGGGCTTCATGATCCGCGACGGCGTGCTGGCGGAACCGGTGTCCGAACTGACGGTCGCGGGCAACCTGAATGACATGTTCGCCCGTCTGGTGCCGGCCAGTGACCTGGTCTTCCGCCAGTCAACCAATGCGCCGACCATCCGTATCGACGATATGGTTATTGCGGGTTCGTAAGCTGAAAATTACCTGGACGCTTTTTGAAAAGAGCCTCACGAAAAACTTTCTTATGATTGCAGGGTGCTTTACGGGACTGACTGTCCCGGCAGTCTCCCACCCTTTCCGTGATTTCATGTGTCTGTAAGCCCGTTGCCCCTGTTACCGGGGCGCGGACTTACCTATATCTGTAACAAGTGGCCCGGAATAATGCAGGCCGCATGATAAAGATGGTTCCGACACAGGATTGCAGATACCCTGACCCAGATGAAAAAGAATTCTTCGCGCCAGATGCCGCGTAAAAGCATCGTCCTTGCTGCTAGCGCGGCCCTGACCATGCTGCCGCTGCTGGCCCATCCCGATGTGGCTGACGCCCGCGCGGGTGGTGGCTTCTCCATGGGGAGCAGGGGGTCACGTACCTACAGCGCACCCGCACCATCGCAGACCGCGCCCTTTGGCGCGACCCCTTTCCAGCGCACCATGACGCCACGCCCGCAGCCGACGCCCGGCTATGGCGCACGTGCGCCGTTTGGTGGGGGCGCGATGGCCATGGCCCAGCCGCGCCATCCGTTCATGAGCGGCTTCATGGGCGGCCTGATCGGTGCCGGCCTGTTCGGCATGATGTTCGGGCATGGCATGTTCGGCTCCGGCATGGGGGGCAGCGGCTTTCTGGGCCTGCTGATCCAGCTGGCGCTGGTCTTCTTTATCGTGCGCTGGGCCATCCGCCGTTTTGCCGGAAGCCGCGCCAATGGTGGCAATGCCGTGCCTTTTGGCATGCAGGGACCGGCGGGCGGGCCCGTGCCGCAGGGTGGCCAGCAGGCGGTTGGCGTCGCCATTACCGCAGCTGATTACCAGGCTTTCCAGCAGGCGCTGATCAATATCCAGACGGCATGGAGCCAGCAGAATGTTGGGGCCATGCAGCACATGGCCACACCGGAAATGGTGTCCTACTTCAGCAGCCAGCTGAACGATCTGGCCAGCCGTGGCGCGCGCAACGTGGTATCGGATATCCGGTTTGAACGTGGCGACCTAGTGGAAAGCTGGCGCGAAAACGGGTTCGATTACGCCACTGTCGCCATGCAGTATTCCATGATCGACATCACCACTGACATGACGGGCCGCGTGATCGAGGGTGATCCCGCCAACCGCACCACCGTGACCGAGCTGTGGACTTTCGTCCGTTCAGCCGGGACCGGCACGTGGCTGCTGTCAGCCATCCAGCAGACACCGCGCCGCTGACCATCGGTTTCAATCTGGAACACGAAAGGCCCGCATCGCCTGATGCGGGCTTTTTTCATGATCGCGCCATGGGTACGCCCCCGCAATCGTCACTGATTGGCGTTCCATCCTCCTGCACGGTACCCATCCGGGCGTTTACGCTTATTCTATCGGCATCATTATCATCAGGAGCATGCCAGTAGCGTCGGCCCATCCGGCAATGATCGAGTGGCCGTTACGTATGGTCAGATGCCAGGTTTCGTTCCAGCGCCACTGCCATAATTCCCCACCACGACAGAACCATGGTGAAGGGCAAAGGCCCTGAAACGGATTTCCCATAATGCTCCATCGGATGGTTCCATTACAATGGGGCATCACTGGAGACGATCTGCCTGCCCCCGGAAATACGCAGGCGGCGCGGCCCATCGCGCAATGCGCCCATGCAGGCCAATACGGAGCCCCAAGGATACCAATCAGGCCCGCATGCTGTCGTCGGGTCTGTATCCGGCTTCACCCTGCCGCACGCAGCTTCTGTCCCAACATTACCGGCCGTCTGTACCGGAACGGAAAAGGCAGAGAGCAGGCCTATAAAAAGCCTGGGCGGGTATCTGCCTGGATAATGGAAAAAACGGAACCATAACCGGGCGGAACGCCCGATCGTTCTTCAGGTCCGGACCGGGGAATGACCCGCCTAAATATGCGTAAGGCTGAGCGCGTACAGGATGACCGCCAGCGCCGAAAGCGTAATCGCCACGGCGCGGATGCGGCCCCTGTGTCGGCGCGCCGCCTCCTGCGCTTCCATCTGCGGTGTCACCTGAACTGTTGTTGCCTGATCCATCTGCCCGAACTCCCTTATGGATGACACTGCCCGATCAGTGGGCGATAAAGGCATGGTCGGCCAACAGGCCAAGGAACAGGAAAAACAGGTAAGCCAGCGAATAGCGGAAGGACCGGCGTGCCGGACCGTCACCCGTCAGGCTGACACCACTGGCATCCTGCCGGTCACGCAGCACCCCGATGGCACAGTAAATGAACCCTGCTCCCAGAACAGTGGCCACCACGGTGTATAGCCAGCCCGCCAGATGCATGAAGGATGGCACCAGCGATACAGCGGTCAGGATGATCGTGTACCACAGTATCTGCCACCGCGTGTGCCGTGCCCCGCGCACCACCGGCAGCATGGGAATACCCGCCCGCCCGTAATCCTTGCACGCATACAGCGACAGCGACCAGAAATGCGGTGGTGTCCACAGGAAGATGATGCCGAACATCACCACCGGCATCACCGCCATGGACCCTGTTGCCGCCGCCCACCCGATCATGGGCGGGAACGCACCCGCCGCGCCGCCGATCACGATGTTCTGCGGTGTCGAACGCTTGAGCCACATGGTGTAGATGACGGCATAAAAGAAAATGGAAAACGCAAGGATGCCTGCCGCAAGGGCATTGGTGGCCAGCCACATCAGGATAACGGACGCAACCGACAGGCCAATGCCATACCCCAGTGCCGCATCCGGGCTGACGCGCCCGTTGGGAATGGGCCGTGTTACCGTGCGCTTCATCACCGCGTCGATATCGCGGTCATACCACATGTTGATCGCACCCGCCGCACCAGATGCCATGCACACGCACAGGATGCTGACAGCCGCCACCAGCGGGTTCAGCGGCCCCGGCGCCATATACAGGCCAGCAGCCCCGGTGAACACCACCAGCGAAATGACGCGCGGCTTGAGCAGCAGCAGCCAGTCCCGCGCTTCCGTCCCGACGCGGGCGGCGTCATAGGTAATGGGGGTAGGTTGCGCCGCGTCGGGCGTTGTGACTGCGCCGCTCATGCTTCATGCCTCTCCACGCGTGGGGGATGCAGACTGCCATTCAGCTGTCCGCGCCCCCGGTCCCCAGTAATTGGCAGGCAGCGACGTGCGGGGCTGCATGCCGACACGCACGACGATCCCGGCAAACACGACCAAGGACAGTCCCATCAGCACCGCGCCCATAACGCCCGGCAGGCCATGGAACGCCATAAGCGACAGGACCGTTCCCCCGACCGTCAGCCCGAAATGGACGCGGCTGGCGCCAACCGGGGCCACATGGCCCATCATCTTGCCAATCCAGTAATAGAAACCGGCAAACAGCGCGAACATGGCGGCATACAGCGTGGCCGCATGTACGTCGGCCATACCGCCAGGCAGCAGCGACATACCGGATCCCACCAACAGCAGCGCTACGAACCCGGCCGCCCATTCCATGGGGACCGAGGCACGGACATGCCCCACCCGCACCGTGCGCGCCCAGGCCACAAGAACCGCCAGCACCGGCAGGACGATCAGCCCGAGCTGGACAATGGCCGCAGGTGCCGCCATGCGGGCCAGACCGCCATGCAGCAGGTCATGCACCCACACTGAACCGCCACCGATCGACATGACGACCAGCGCACCCAGCACCAGACGCGGCATCTGCAATGGCGCACCGGAAAATGTCTCGATAATCTGGGAAACGATCCCGATGGACGGCAGCAGCAGCAGCGCGATCTCGGACCCGGCGAAAACATGCAGCAGACCATCGACCTGCCCGGACATGTCGTCCCCCGCCAGTATGATCCGCGTCAGGCCACCCGCCAGAACGGGCATGACCATGACAACCATCATGGCCGTCAGCGCCTGCGCCCAGACGAATACGGGCATGTCACGCAGGCGCTGGCCCATCGGCCCCATGTTCAGGACGGTGGCGACCATGTTGATGGCCTGCAGCAGCATGCCAAGGCTCCACCCCATCAGGGCGAACAGGGAAACCTGCGCGGGAACGGTGGGGGACAGCCCCACCAGCACGGCCACGAAACTGGCGGCAACCAGTCCCCACCCCATCAGCGCCATGCGCGGGAACGCCAGCGCGCGCGCGCGCAGCAGCAGCGGTACGAACCAGTTGCCAAATCCGCCAAACAGGGCAGGTAGCGCACAGAAGAACACCATCATCATGCCATGACGGCGGCCGATGCGTCCAGCGGCACCGGCGATATCGCCCCCGGCCCATGCATCGGTCAGCGTCTGGGGCAGCAGGCCGACCTGAAGGCCCACGGCCAGCAGGCCGCCAACCATTCCCGCCACAATCGCCATGACAAGGTACAGCATGCCGACCGTCCTGTAGCCACAGGCCCCATCAGCATTGCGCGCCTCACCTGCCCCGAACCGTGTGCCTGTGGGCATACGATGTACTCCCTGCTGCCATGCGCCGGTGTCTGGCATGGCCAATCGTTACCATGATTTCATCATATACCGCGCCTTATACACAAAAACGACCCTGTGGGCCGCTCCTGTGGTCGCGCAATCGTCATTTCAGCCCTGCCACAGGGACAGGGCTGGGGCACGTCCGCGCTGGCTTACGCCACCATGGGGCTGGCGGAACTGTCGGCCTCACGCGGCAGCGTAACCAGCGTGAACAGCCCGGCAGGGGGCACCGACTGCAATGTCGCGCGCCGCAGGTCGGCAGGCGGCAGCAGGGATTCAATGGCGAAATCCGGGTGCCAGCCCAGCGAATGCGACGCCCGCGCCATACCGCGTTCAACCGCCAGCCGCACGCCACCCTGCGCCAGGAAGTGATTGACGAACAGGATATGCCCGCCCGGCCTGACCACGCGCTTGAGTTCCGCCAGCAGCGCACGCGGATGCGGCACAACGGAGGCAACGAACATCGCCACCGCTATGTCGAACGTGCCATCGTCAAACTTCGTTGCCTCGGCATCCATTTCCAGCAGGTCGTCCACATTGGACAGGTGCAACCGCCTTACGCGCTGACGCGCGCGTTCCAGCATGTCGCCCGACAGGTCGATGCCGGTAATATGCTTGTCCTTGCGGTAATAAGGCAGCGCAAGGCCCGTGCCCACGCCCACTTCCAGCACCCGCGTGCCTGGCAGGCCGTTGACGGCTTCGACTGCCCGCTTGCGCCCGAAGGCGGAAATGCTGCCGAATACGGCGTCATACACGCTGGCCCAGCGGCGATACGCCGCCTTGACCGCCGCCGCATCCAGCGCGGATTTGGGAGAAGGTATTTCCACGACTTTTTCAGCGGCCTCATCGTGCAGAACGTCACTCATCAGGCTGCTCCCATGCCAAGGCCAAGGAAGACGGCGCATCCGGCCCGCTTCCGTGCTGCATCCGCCATGATCAAATCCGTCCCGTTCTGCTGCATTACAATTCCACCTGACCTGCCCACGCGCCATCCGGCCCGTGCAACCGTCTGCCATCCCTGTCCCATGCCATGCCACATGGCATGACAGCCACGACCATCGTGCCCGCCATGGACATCGTCTGCCAATTCCCTATGCGCCCGCGCCGCCTGTGGCCAGGCGGGATACGATCGCATCCCATATCAGGCCTGCGGTATTGATACCGTCAAAACGGTCGATTTCCTGCAGGCCGGTGGGGGACGTGACATTGATTTCGGTCAACCATTCACCAATCACGTCGATTCCCACGAAAATAAGTCCCTGTTCACGCAGCATCGGCCCGATCGTGTCACAGATCTCCCGGTCCCGCGCCGTCAGTTCCGCGCGGACCGGTCGGCCACCCACATGCATGTTGGACCGTGTCTCCCCTTCCGCCGGGATCCGGTCGATCGCCCCTACCGGCACGCCATCGACCAGGATGATGCGCTTGTCCCCCCTGCGCACGGCGGGTTCATAACGCTGGATCATCAGCGGTTCGCGCGAACGGGCGAAATGCATTTCCAGCAGGGCGTTCAGGTTGGGATCATCCTCGCGGATGCGGAACACGCCCGCCCCCCCGTTGCCAAACAGCGGTTTGACGATGATATCGCGCCATTTCGCGCGGAATTCCAGTATCGTCCTGATATCCCATGTCACCAGCGTGGGGGGCATGAGGTCGGGATAATGCGTGACCAGTATCTTTTCGGGCGCATTGCGTACTGCGGCGGGGTTGTTAACCACCAGTGCGCGGCCCGGGCCAACGCCATGAATATGTTCAAGAATATGGGTCGCGGTGATATAGGCCATGTCAAATGGCGGATCCTGGCGCATCAGCACCACATCCATGTCCGCAAGGTTGATGACCTGTTCCGGCCCGAACGTGGCGTGGTCACCCGCCTGGCGCCGCACCGTGACCGGACGGGCGCGGGCGGTTACGCGGTCGGTGCGCTGGCCGCCCTGTGGCGTGGTCCGTCCCTCGTTCAGGCTCAGGGCCTCGACCTGATAGACAAACAGTTCGTATCCCCGGGTCTGTGCCTCCAGCATCATGGCGAAAGTGGAATCACCATTGATGTCGATACCGCCAAGCGGGTCCATCTGGACAGCAACCTTCAGGGGGCGTGACATAGGCGGGCTTTCTCCACGCGGAACGGGACCGGTTCATGCCGGTGGCCATGGAACGGGGCCACCTGGGAACAAACGTCTTAATATGCCTTTGCGCCCACGGCCAGCCCCTTGTTACGGCGCGGATGGATAGGAAATGGCAAGGACCTCGATCATTTCCTCGCCACGCGGGGTCAGCAGGCGGACCTCATCGCCCACGCCGGCGCGCATGAGCGCCCTTGCAACAGGGGAAACAAGGCTGATCTGCCCTGCCGCCATGTCCGCTTCATCCACGCCAAGGATGGTAACGGTCCGTTCCTCGTCGCGTTCATTTACATAGGTGACCGTCGCACCAAAAAATACCCGCTCGCGCTGCGGCTGGGCCGCCGGGTCGACAATGACCGCGTTATCAATACGTTTCGTCAGGAACCGGATGCGGCGATCAATTTCGCGCAGGCGGCGCTTGCCATACTGGTAATCGCCATTTTCCGAACGGTCGCCATTGCCGGCCGCCCATGACACGATTTCCACGATTTTCGGGCGTTCGTCACGCAGCAGGGCGGTCAGTTCGGCACGCATCGCCCCGATCCCGCCGGGTGTGATATAATGTGACAGCCCGCCCTTCACCGGCGTGCCGCCCCCTGTTGCGGCGTGCGGTCGGGCCTTCAGCATCGTGCCACCGTCATGCGGATATGTCCCTCCATCACCTGTCCCGGCGCAAGCACACGCACGCCACTATCGGCAATGGTGGTCCGGTTGAAGCCATCATTCATGTTACTGACCGGTTCAAGCCCGATATAGGGCCGTGCCGGTGGGGTAAACAGCACGAGGTGGGACAGGTCGGGGCTCCCCTCCATCGTCAGGGCATAACCCTCGCGCGGCCAGCGCAGGAAGGCGCTGCCCGACCATCCGGCGTAACAGTTGTCGATGGCGGTGTCCCCCGCGTCGCGCATACGGGCGAAGGACCACTCCCCCTCCGCCGGGATACGCAGCAGCGGCAGGTGGTCCGGACCGTTGGTCCATACGCTGCTGGCCACGAACCCCAGCTTCAGGCCCGAATGACGGGGGAAATAGGGGTGGAAACCCATGCCCACCGGCTGGTCGCGCGTATCGGTGTTTTCCAGCAGGATCCCGATCGACAGTCCCGCTTCATGCAGGTCGTAGCGCAGCTGGGCACGATAACTGAACGGCCATTGCCCGGCATGGGCCCCGGCCGGAGTGTGATCAAGGGCAAGCGTCGCGCTGCTATCGGACAGCAGCGCGATTCGCCACCGCCGCTGCCACCCGTTGCCATGAATGGCGCAGTCTTCCCCCGCAAAGCTGGGGGCAAGGTGATAGTCCACGCCTTCGAAACGGAAATGGTCACCCGCAATCCGGTTGGAAAACGGCACCAGCGGATACCCCGCCACCGCGCGCCCGTGCTGGGCCACAAGGTGCGGGTCACTGACGGGGCGGAGGAATTCCATGCCTGCCGCATTCCGCCAGAATGCGATACTGCCGCCAAGGTCGGGCAACAGGCCAAGGCTTGCGCCACCCGCACGCAGTTCCAGCGTGGCGGACATGCTCCGTTCCCGTTGTCCGGCGCAGGGCTGGGGCTGTCCGCCCGTCCTATCGTCCACGCCGCTTTCCCCTTCCCTTCACCTGATCGGGATCATAGCCGCCACCACCCGGCCCCAGCGGCACCGGGCCACGGTTGCGCCGTGCAATGGCCTTCGGGCTGGTGCCGGGGCGCCCCGCGCTTGATTGCGGCAGGGGCGGTGGCTCCATGCCCAGTTCCAGCGCTTCCAGCCTGCGGATTTCATCACGCAGGCGGGCCGCGGTCTCGAATTCCAGATCGGCCGAGGCCGCGCGCATCTTCTTCTCCAGATCGGCAATGGCGGCCTTGTAATCCTTGCCCACCATTTCCTGCACGCTGCCATCCGCGGTGGGGGTGACGGTAACGTAATCCTGCTCGAACACCGAGGATATGGCCTCCCCGATATGCTTGCGCACGGACTGCGGGGTAATGCCGTGTTCCTCGTTCCACAGGCTCTGCTTTTCACGCCTGCGGGCGGTTTCCTCGATGGCGTAGCGCAGGCTGTCGGTCATCTTGTCGGCATACAGCAGCACGCGGCCATCCACGTTACGCGCGGCGCGGCCGATGGTCTGGATCAGCGACGTACGTGAACGCAGGAAGCCTTCCTTGTCCGCATCCAGAATGGCGACGAGCGAGCATTCGGGAATATCCAGCCCCTCACGCAGCAGGTTGATGCCGATCAGCACATCGAACGCACCCAGGCGCAGGTCGCGGATGATTTCGATACGTTCCAGCGTGTCCACGTCCGAATGCAGGTAGCGCACGCGGATACCCGCCTCGTTCATGTATTCGGTCAGGTCTTCGGCCATGCGCTTGGTCAGCGTCGTGACCAGCACGCGTCCACCATCGGCAATGGTCTGGCGGCATTCAGCCAGCAGGTCATCCACCTGATGTTCGACGGGACGCACGATGGTGATGGGGTCGATCAGGCCGGTCGGGCGGATGACCTGTTCGGCGAACACGCCGTCCACACGCCGCATTTCCCACGGGCCGGGGGTTGCGCTGACAAATACCGTCTGCGGGCGGTAGGAATCCCATTCAGCAAAGGTCAGCGGACGGTTGTCGAGACAGGACGGCAGGCGGAAGCCGAATTCCGCCAGCACGGACTTCCGTGCATGGTCACCCCGCTCCATCCCGCCAATCTGCGGCACGGTCACGTGGCTTTCATCCACGATCAGCAGCGCATCCTCGGGCAGGTATTCAAACAGGGTTGGCGGCGGCTCGCCCGGCGCACGACCGGACAGGTAGCGCGAATAGTTCTCGATCCCCTTGCATACGCCCGTGGTCTCGATCATCTCCAGATCAAAGGTGGTGCGCTGCTGCAGGCGTTCGGCTTCCAGCAGCTTGCCTTCCTCGGTAAAGCGGGCCAGCGTTTCACGCAGTTCCTGCTTGATGCCGGTCATTGCCTGCGTCAGCGTCGGGCGCGGGGTGACATAATGGCTGTTGGCGTAAATGCTGATGGATTCAAGGTCGCCGGTCTTTTCACCCGTCAGGGGATCGAATTCCGTAATTTCGTCAATCTCGTCGCCAAACAGGCTGATCCGCCATGCACGGTCCTCGTTCTGGACGGGAAAGACGTCGATCGTCTCACCACGCACGCGAAAGGTGCCGCGCTGGAACGCCGCGTCATTGCGGCGGTACTGCAGTTCCACCAGTCCCCTGATCAGCCGGTCGCGGTCGATCTCGCCGCCGACCTCCAGCTTGACCACCATGCGCGAATAGGTCTCGACCGAGCCGATACCGTAAATGCACGACACCGAGGCGACGATAATGACATCGTTGCGCTCCAGCAGCGCCTGTGTCGCGGCATGGCGCATGCGGTCGATCTGTTCGTTAATCTGGCTGTCTTTTTCGATATACGTATCCGACCGGGGCACGTAGGCCTCCGGCTGGTAGTAATCATAGTAGCTGACAAAATATTCGACCGCATTATCGGGAAAGAACTGCTTCATTTCCGCATAAAGCTGGGCGGCGAGTGTCTTGTTGGGGGCCAGCACCAGGGTGGGCTTCTGCGTCGCCTCGATGATCTTGGCCATGGTGAAGGTCTTGCCCGACCCGGTCACACCCAGCAGAACCTGATCGCGCTCCCCCCCTTCCACGCCGCTGACCAGTTCGGCAATGGCCGTAGGCTGGTCCCCTGCGGGTTCATAAGTGGAGTGGACCGTGAATTTATTGGTCTTGGGTTTTGCGGGCTGACGTTCGGGCTGGAACAGGACAGGCATGTCCGCCGGATCAATGTCAGTCGTCTTTTTCTTCTTGCTGCGCGATGCTGTTGCCATGGCTACAGACAGTGGGGACGCAACCGCCGTGGCGCAAGAGGCCGGTGCGGCCGGATCGTCCCCATTTTCTTCAGTTCCGTGACCCGAGCGGCGCCGGCACCCGCGCAGCGCGCAGGGCTTCGGCCTGCCTGCGGGCCAGTGCGGCTTCGTTGAAGTCGCCCGCCAGTTCCTGAAACAGTTCGTGCCAGTTCACCCTGGCCTTCAGCCGCAGGAACACGCTGCCCAGCCCCACGGCGGAGCGGTCCACCAGCACGAATTCACGCGGGGGCTGCACGCCACCCGTGCGTTTCAGGCCGTTATAGACGCGTTCGGCCACGGCGCGGCCATATTGCGGGTCGTTGTCTTCCTGAATGAAGCGCTCACGGTCATCCAGCAGCGGACCATAGATGAAGCGCGCCCATTCGTTGAGCACCCGCATCGTATCGCGCGACAGGTTGGCGAAACCCCATGCTTCATACGCATGCATCGCCAGATCCTCGTCATCCGTCTCGATCGCCTTATGCAGGTCGATGATGCCCTGTACGAAGCGCGAGGGGAAAATCCGGATGGCACCAAAATCCAGCAGGTTGATGCCGTAATCGTCGCGCACGGTGAAGTTGCCCATGTGCGGGTCGCCATGAATGACACCATACCGGTACAGCGGCGCGTACCACGCACGGAACAATGCGCGCGCCATGCTGTTTCGCTCCTCCTGCGTGGGATTGGCGTCCAGCACTTTCTGGATGCCCTGCCCATTGACCCATTCCATGGTCAGCAGGCGCTGGGTGCACAGCGCGTCCACCGGCCGGGGAATGGTGACATCCCCGAATTCCGCCAGCATCAGGTGGTACAGCCGCATGTTCGCGGCTTCCCGCAGGTAGTCCAGTTCCTCATACAGCCGGTCCTGCAGTTCTTCCAGCACGTCATCCTGACAGATGGTGCTGTCGAGTCTGTAGAACAGGTTGACCGCCATGCGGAACTGCTTGAGGTCGGATTCGACCGTCGATTTCATGTCCGGGTACTGCAGCTTGCACGCGACCTGCTGCCCGTCGGGCAGCACCGCGCGATGCACCTGCCCCAGACTTGCGGCCGCCGAGGCCTCGCGGCTGAAGGAGCGGAAATTGCGTTCCCAGTTCGGGCCAAGTTCGGCCGACATACGGCGACGGACGAAGTTCCAGCCCATGGGGGGCGCATTGGCCTGAAGCTGCGCCAGTTCCTTGGCATATTCCTCGGGCAGAGCGCCGGGAATCGTGGACAGAAGCTGCGCGCCCTTCATGAGCGGCCCCTTCAGCCCGCCAAGGACGCTTTTCAGGTCCTCGGCATGGATGGTCTGGTTGGAGCGGAAGCCCATCTTGTGCCCGGCGATACGCGCGGCAATGCCGCCGACCGTGCCGGACGTGCGCACCATGCGGCGGAATTCACCAAACAGGCCGGTATTATCGATATTCCGTTCATCCGCCACGTCAGACACGCTCCAGTTCATCAATAAATCCGGCGATCACATCCAGCCCCTTCTGCCAGAAGCCGGGGTCCGCCGCATCCAGCCCGAAGGGGGCCAGCAGTTCACGATGCCGCAGGGTCCCGCCAGCCTTCAGCATGTCGAGGTACTTGTCCTGAAACCCCGGATGACCGGACCGGAACACCCCGTATAGCGCGTTTACCAGACAATCGCCAAAGGCATAGGCATACACGTAGAACGGTGAATGGATGAAATGGGGAATGTAGGTCCAGTACACATCATAATCTGGCGTGAAATTGAAGGCCGGGCCAAGGCTTTCGACCTGTGTCTGGCGCCAGATTTCCCCAATGCGCGCAGGCAGCAGTTCGCCCTTTCGGCGTTCCTCATGCACCAGCATCTCGAACCGGTAGAAGGCGATCTGCCGCACGACCGTGTTGAGCATGTCCTCCACCTTTGCCGCCAGCATGAGCCTGCGACGCGCGGGGACGCTCTGGGCATCCAGCAGGGCACGGAAGGTCAGCATCTCGCCAAACACGCTGGCAGTTTCCGCCAGTGTCAGCGGCGTGCTGGACATAAGGTAGCCCTGCTTTCCCGCCAGTACCTGGTGCACGCCATGGCCTAGTTCATGCGCCAGCGTCATCACGTCGCGCGTGCGCCCACGGTAATTGAGCAGCAGGTAAGGATGCACCGACGGCACGGTGGGATGGGCGAACGCCCCCGACGCCTTGCCTGGCACGGGGGGCGCATCAATCCATGCATGATCAAAAAACTGCTTCGCCACCGTGCCCATGCGGGGGTCGAAACCTTCATAGGCGGCCATGACCTGCCTTGTCGCCTCCGCCCACGGGATCAGCGGTTCATCCTGCGTGGTCAGCGGTGCGTTGCGGTCCCAGTATTCCAGTTTTTCCAGCCCCAGCCACCTGGCCTTCAGCGCATAATAGCGGTGGGACAGGCGGGGATAGGCCTCGGTCACGGCCTGCACCAGCGCGTCGACCACTTCATCCTCGACCATGTTGGCGCAGTTGCGCGCCGTCGTCGGGCGCGGGTAATGGCGCAGACCGTCCACAATGGCCTTGTCCTTGGCCAGCGTGTTCGTGATCAGCGAAAACAGCTTCACGTTGCGGCCCAGTTCATCGCCAATGGCGTGGGCGGCGTGTTCGCGCACCGTACGATCGGGACTGGACATGGTGTCCAGCGCGTTGCCCAGCGTGGTATCCGCACCGCCCACACGCACCCGCAGGCCGGCCATCGTCTCGTCAAACAGGCGGTTCCATGCAGCCGCCCCCGTGACGGACTTTTCATGCAGGACCGCCTCGACCTCATCGGACAGTTGATACGGGCGGAACACCCGCAGGTCGCGCAGGAAAGGCGCCCAGTGCGCAAGGGCCGGGTCACTCATCTGCGCCGCCAGCGCATCATCGGAAATCCGGTTGAGCTCCAGCGTGAAGAACAGAAGATGCGTGGAAATCGCGGTCAGGCGTTCATTGATCGACTGCGCGAACCGCGCCACGTCGGAATCCGACGTATTGGCCGCGAACAGAAGCTGGGCATAGGAACCCGCGCGGCCCAGCACTTCATCAATCCGCTGGTATTCGGCAATAGCCTGCGCCAGTTCGCACCCCGGCACGGCCGCCAGCCGCCCCTGCCATATGCGTGAAAAGGCCTGCGCGTCCTCATCCGCCTGATCAAGGTCGGTTGCCAGCCGCACCGAATCCGGCCCGTCATACAGGTCCGACAGGTCCCAGCGCGGCAGACCGGCCAGTGCGGATGCGCCGCCTGAGGGCTGGCCTGCATCCCCATGCACGGGGGAAATGCCGGCAGCACCGGCCTGGGGGGCGGAAAAATACGCTTTGGACATAGATCGAGCACCAACCATCAGATCGGGCGAAGCCTGCGCACCTGCGCCTGCCCCGCGATTCCCAATGTGATGAATCTAGTGCGTCCCGACGCGCTGCGCGACCCCGCCCATCGATATTCTGCCCTGAATACAGATGGAGCCGGACAGTCCTGCCCGGCTCCATCACGCACATGCAATAGTGAAATCAGCCCTGCATTCAGGCGCCACGCGCCATGGCCGGGGCTTCGAACCCGATCACGCGCGCATACTCCCTGGGCACGACATGCCAGAAGCGCGGCAGGGTCTTGTCCCAGTTATGCAGCAGCAGTTCGGCATAACGGCTGCCGGTTTCGCGGGCATGGGTTTCCACCTGTTCACGCAGCATGGCCTCCCATTTCGGGTCCTGCACCCGGCACCACATGACCGTATCGGGGTTGACCCGTTCGGCAAACGTGCCGCTGGCGTCATAGACAAAGGCCATGCCACCGGTGAAGCCCGCGCCGAAATTGTCGCCAATTTCACCCAGGATCACCACCGTGCCGCCGGTCATGTATTCACACCCGTTCGAACCACAGCCCTCGACCACGGCCGTCGCCCCCGAATTGCGCACCGCGAAGCGTTCGCCCGCCTGCCCTGCCGCATACAGCGCGCCTGCGGTCGCACCATACAGGACGGTGTTGCCGACAATCGCATTCTCGTTCGATACAAGGCTGGAAGACGGCGAGGTACGGACCACGATGGTCGCTCCCGACAGCCCCTTGCCAACGTAGTCGTTCGCGTCACCCAGCACCTCAAGCTTGAGGCCCTGCACCGCGAACGCGCCCAGCGACTGCCCGGCCGATCCACGCAGCCGCACCGTCAGGTGGCCCGGCGCCAGCGTGGCCATGCCGAACTGCCGCACGATCAGCGAGGAAATGCGCGTGCCGATGGCACGATGCGTGTTCTGCACGTTGTACTGCAGCTGCATCTTCTCGCCATGGTCGAACAGCGGGCGCGCATCGGCGATCATCTGCGCATCCAGCGTCTCGGGCACCTCGTTGCGGCCCTCACGCGTGCAATAGCGGCCATAGGGGCCGGGATCGGCCTGCGCCAGCAGCGAGTTGAGGTCGAGGTCATCCAGATAATCTGCGCCACGCAGCACCTGATGCAGCAGGTCGGTGCGACCGATGATCTCGTTCAGCGAGGTGAAGCCCAGCGAGGCCAGGATATTGCGCACGTCCTCGGCAATGAAGGAGAACAGGTTGATCACCTTCTCCGGCGTGCCTTCGAACTTGCGACGCAGTTCGTCATCCTGCGTGCACACGCCAACGGGGCAGGTGTTGGAATGGCACTGACGGACCATGATGCAGCCCATGGCGACAAGGCTGGCCGTGCCGATGCCGAACTCCTCCGCGCCCAGCATGGCGGCAATCACCACGTCACGCCCGGTTTTCAGCCCGCCATCGGTGCGCAGCTTCACCCGGTGACGCAGGCGGTTCAGCATTAGCACCTGATGCGCTTCCGCCAGCCCCAGTTCCCACGGCATGCCCGCGTATTTGACCGAGGACTGCGGGCTGGCACCCGTGCCGCCGGAATGGCCCGAAATCAGGATTGCATCGGCCTTGGCCTTCGCAACGCCTGCCGCGATCGTGCCGATGCCCGAACGCGCGACCAGCTTCACGGTCACGGTGGCTTCGGGGTTGATCTGCTTAAGATCGTAGATGAGCTGGGCCAGATCCTCGATCGAGTAGATGTCATGATGCGGCGGGGGCGAGATCAGGGTCACGCCTTCCGTCGCATGCCGCAGCTTCGCGATCAGGCCGGTGACCTTGAAGCCGGGAAGCTGCCCGCCCTCACCCGGTTTCGCACCCTGCGCCATCTTGATCTCGATCTCGCGGCAGTCATTGAGGTACTGCGCGGTCACGCCAAACCGGCCCGACGCGATCTGCTTGATGGCGGATGACGCGTTATCGCCATTGGGGCGCGGCTTCGCACGCGCCGGGTCTTCCCCGCCCTCACCCGAATCGGACTTGGCACCGATGCGGTTCATGGCGATCGACAGTGTCTCGTGCGCTTCGGGGCTGAGCGCACCCAGCGAAATGCCGGGCGCGATCAGGCGTTTGCGCAGTTCGGTAATGCTTTCGACCGATTCCACGGGAATGGGCGTGCGCCCGCCACGGAAATCCAGCAGATCACGCAGGGCAACCGGCGGCTGGCGGCGTACGGCGTCCGCATACCGCTGGTAGACCGAGAAGCTGCCGGTCGAGACTGCCGTCTGCAGCATATGGATCAGATTGCCGTCAAACGCATGCACCTCGCCACTGCGGCGCAGCTTGTAGCGGCCACCGACAGACAGGGTTTCAACGTGTTTGTTCCACGCCTTGTGGTGGAAGCTCAGCACATTGCGCGCGATGCCGGTCAGGCCGATGCCGGAAATGCGCGAGGGCATGCCGGGGAAGAATTCCGCCGTCAGCGCGCGCGACAGCCCGATGGCCTCGAAATTGTAGCCACCACGATACGACGCCACGATGGAAATGCCCATCTTGGACATGATCTTCAGCAGGCCCTTGTTGACCGCCTTGCGGTACCGCTCCACCGCCTCGCTCAGCGTCAGCTTGCCGAACAGGCCACGACGGTGGCGGTCGGCAATGCTTTCCTGCGCAAGGTACGGGTTGACCGTGGTTGCCCCCACCCCGATCGTCACCGCGATCGCATGCACATCCAGCGCACCCGCCGACCGGACGTTCAGCGAGGTGAACGTGCGCAGCGACTGGCGCACAAGGTGCGTATGCACCGCCGCCGTCGCAAGGATCATGGGAATATAGGCGCGGTCACCCGACTGGTGTTCATCCGTCAGGAACACATGGGTACAGCCCTGGCGTACGCGGTCCTCGGCTTCGGCGCGAATGCGCGCGATGGCGGCACGCAGGCCCGCTTCCCCATCCGCCGCAGGGAAGGTGCAGTCGATGGTACAGGCATTCTTGCCACAAAAATCGGCCAGCGCCTGGAATTCACCCGTGGTCAGCACCGGGGAGGGAAGCTGCAGCAGGTCACACTGGCTTTCGCTTTCCTCCAGGATGTTGCCAAGGTTGCCAAGGCGCGTCACCAGGCTCATCACCCGCGTTTCGCGCAGGCTGTCGATGGGCGGGTTGGTCACCTGGCTGAATGCCTGACGGAAGTAATGCGCAAGCCCGCGATAACGGCTGGACAGCACGGCAAGCGGCGTATCATCGCCCATCGACCCGATGGCTTCGGACGCATTTTCCACCATCGGCTGCAGGATGGTTTCAAGGTCTTCCAGCGTCAGGCCAACGGCAAGCTGGCGGCGACGCAGGGTTTCGGCGTCATACAGCACGGGTTCGCTGCCATCGGGGCGGACAATGCTGGAGATTTCCTGCGTCCGCTTCACCCAGGCCGAGAAATCCTGCCGTCCCGACAGTTCATCAAGCAGTTCCTCGTTGCTGTAGAGCTTCGCGGTTTTCAGGTCGAGCGCCAGCGACTGCCCCGGCCCAAGGCGGCCACGGCTGACGATTTCGGCCTCGGGCACCTTCACCATGCCGGTTTCGGAACCCACGATCAGCAGGCCGCCATTCGTAATGGTGTAGCGCAGCGGACGCAGGCCACTGCGGTCGAGTCCTGCAACCATCCACCGCCCGTCGGTAGCGCACAGGGCGGCCGGGCCGTCCCACGGTTCCATCACGGCATTGCAGTAGGAATACATGTCCTTGTGGCGCTGCGGCATGGCGGAATTGCCGCCGACACTGGCCGGAATCATCAGGCAGCGCGCCATAGGTGCGTCACGACCGGCGAAGGTCAGCAGTTCGAACACGTTGTCAAAGCACGCGGTGTCCGACCCCTGCGCCTGCACCACGGGCTTCAGGTCATCCATGTACGGGTCGAGGATGGGATCGGCCAGACGGGTCTCGTGGCTTTTCATCCAGTTGACGTTGCCCGAAATGGTGTTGATCTCACCATTATGGGCCAGCCTGCGGAACGGCTGGGCCAGCTTCCATGTCGGGAAGGTGTTGGTCGAGTACCGCTGGTGATAGATGGCGAAGCGGCTGACGAAACGCGGGTCGAGCAGGTCGGGATAGAATTCCGTCAGGTGTTCGGCCAGGAACATGCCCTTGTAGATCAGCGACCGGCACGACAGCGAACACACATACAGATCGACCTGATTGGCGATCGCGCTTTTTTCGATCCTGCGGCGGATCACATACAGGTCGCGCTCGAATTCGTCTTCCGTGCTGCCGGGCAGGTTGCGGATCAGGATCTGCTCGATCTCGGGACGGGTGGCGTTGGCCTTTTCACCGATGCAATCGGTGTTGATGGGCACCTGACGCCAGCCATAGATGCTGTAGCCGAAGGCGAGGATCTCGCTTTCGATGATCTGGCGGCAGCGTTCCTGTGCCGCGATATCGGTCTTGGGCAGGAAGATCATCCCCACCGCGATCTGGCTGTCCACGCCGCTTTCCGCACCACCGGCATGGATCGCATCGGCAAAGAAGTCCTGCGGGATCTCGACATGGATGCCCGCGCCATCGCCGGTCTTGCCATCGGCATCGACGGCGCCACGGTGCCACACGGCCTTGAGCGCCGCGATACCCGCTTCCACCACGTCGCGGCGCGGCCTGCCATCCAGTGCCGCAACCATGCCCACGCCGCAGGCGTCATGTTCATCGGCGGGGTTGTACAGACCGGAAATGGCCTGTGCGTTGTCTTCCCATTCCTGCACGAAATCGGTCGGCTGGTGTTCAAACTGGTCCATCATGCTTACTCCGCCACCTCGGCCCGTGCGGCCGTCATTTCCTCAAGCCACGCGTGCATCTGGGCTGCCGCGTCGCGCCCGTCGCGGATGGCCCACACCACCAGGCTGGCCCCGCGCACGATGTCACCTGCGGCGAAGACGCCAGGCAGGCTGGTCATGAACGTTTTCCGATCCACCATGAGCGTGCCCCAGCGCGAGACTTCCAGCTCCGGCTGGCCCCACAGCGTGGGCAGCGGTTCGGGATCGAAACCCAGCGCCTTGACCACCAGGTCGGCTTCCAGCGTGAACGCGCTGTTTTCCACCGGTTCGACCGACTGGCGGCCGCTGGCGTCGGGCAGGCCCAGCTTCATGCGGCTGGCGCGCACGCCGGTCACGCTGCCTTCGCCCTCGAACGCCTGGGGCGCGGCGAGCCAGACGAACTCGACACCTTCTTCCTCGGCGTTTTTCACCTCACGCACCGAGCCGGGCATGTTGGCACGGTCACGGCGGTACAGGCATTTAACCGACTTCGCACCCTGCCGGATGGCGGTGCGCACGCAGTCCATGGCCGTGTCGCCACCGCCAATGACCACGACCGACCGGCCCGCCGCGTTCAGCTCACCACTGTCATATTCCGCAACCGTATCACCCAGCGAGACGCGGTTGGACGCCGTCAGGTAATCCAGCGCACGCACGATGCCACCCAGCCCCGCACCGGGACCGCCGATATCGCGTGACTTGTACACACCCGTTGCGATCAGCACGCCGTCATGGCGCGCGCGCAGGGTGGAAAACGCAATGCTGTCCGCGCCGTCCGTGTCGCCAATGCCCTTGCCCAGATGGAACTGGATGCCCGAGTCCACCAGCAGCCGGTGACGGCGCAGGACAATGTCCTTTTCCAGCTTGAAGCCGGGAATGCCATACATAAGCAGGCCGCCGATCCGGTCGTAACGGTCATAGACATGGACCTGATAGCCCTGCTCACGCAGCTGGACCGCGGCGGCAAGGCCACCGGGACCGGCACCGATGATGGCAACGCTCTCATCGCGCTCGACCACCGGCTTCACCGGCTTCACCCAGCCATTATCGAAGGCGGTATCGGTAATGTAGCGTTCGACCGCGCCGATGGTGACGCTTTCGAATCCTTCCTCGATCACGCAGTTGCCTTCACACAGACGGTCCTGCGGGCAGATGCGGCCACAGATTTCGGGGAAGGTGTTGGTGGCGGACGACAGTTCGTACGCCTCCTCCATCCGTCCCGCCGCCGTCATCATCAGCCAGTCGGGGATGTTGTTGCCCAGCGGGCAGTGCACCGAACAGAACGGCACCCCGCACTGTGAACAGCGCGAGGCCTGCGTTTCGGCCTTTGCAGGCACGAATTCGTCATAAATCTCGTTGAAGTCCTTGCGGCGCGCCTCGGCAGGCCGTTTGTCCGGCTGCTCCTGCGCCACAGAGACGAATTTCAGCATGCGCTCGGCCATCGGTCTGCCCCTGGTCTGCATAATGGAAGGACGCCATGGGCACGCGACACGTACCCGCAGCGAGGGACAGACCTACGCAACCCCCCGCACGAATAAAAGACAGCAGTACTGACCTTATTTAAAGAAAACGCCAGAAATTCCCGAAAATCCGAAGTTTCAGGACCATCATCCCATAACCAGCCCCATGGGGGATGGGGTAATGCCCAGCATATCCAGCGTGCGCGCGCCGGGGGCCACGATGTTGTCGATATACAGCAGCCGGACCTGGTCGCGCGTCAGCACATGGCCGGGCAGGTGCTCCAGCACTGCCCCCTGAAGGGTGGCAAGCCAGCGCGGCACCGCGAATAGCGGGCGCGGGTGCCCGCCCCACCGCGCGGCCCACGCCACGATGTCGCGCATGGTCAGGACCTTCGGGCCACCAAATTCAAAAATGGCTCCCGCCATGTCCGCGCCTGTTGCAATACGGGCCAGACCTTCGGCCACGTCCCCCACCCAGACCGGCTGGAACCGTGTCGCCGCCCCGAAGACCGGCACGATGGGCATGAACCGCGCCATGCGCGCGAACATGGCCGGAATGGGTCCGTCCACGCCAAAGATCAGCGATGGCCGCACGATCACGGCTTCGGGCATGGCGCGGCTGACCGCGCATTCCCCCTCCGCCTTGCTGCGGGCGTAGGCGGAGGCACTGCTGACCTGCGCCCCCAGCGCCGAGACATGGATCAGGCGCCCCACCCCTGATGCCGCAGCCAGTCGCGCCACACGCCCGGCCCCTTCCACATGGATGGCCTCGAACGTCTCGGCGCCATAGGGGGAGAGGATTCCCACCAGGTTGATGACCACCTCGCTTCCCTCGATCGCGGCGACGCAGGCCGCCTCGTCCATGATGGAGGCAACGACAGGCACCACCTGCCCCACATCACCCAGCATCCGCAGCGTCGCCGCCTTCGCCGCCGTGCGCCCGACCACGCGCACCACGTAGCCCGCGCGCGCCAGACGTCCCACCACGGACCGCCCCACGAACCCGGCCCCGCCAAAAACCGTCGCCACCTTACGCGTCATAGCCTGCTCCCATCTGTGGCGCATGATTTGCGCTGCCTGCCATTTTCCCATTTTCCAGCCGCGCCAGACAGTCAATTCTTCCCCTGCTGTCTGGACATGCCGGGCGGGAAAAAGAAAAAAATGCGCCTGATTTCAAAAAAATGCATTTCCCCTGTTGACCGTACCGCCGGGCCGGACTAAACACCCCTCACACCACCCCGGCGGCCTCCGCTGGGGAGCCTCTGAGCCCAGATGGCGGAATTGGTAGACGCGCAGGTTTCAGGTACCTGTGGCCGCAAGGTCGTGGAAGTTCGAGTCTTCTTCTGGGCACCATCTCTCTGAAAAATAATGATACTCCCCTCCGGGGACGGACAGGACAGCCCATTCGGGACTGTCCCGTTATCTTTTTGTCTGTCTCCCCGCGCAAATTGGTGTAAACCGCCCACGACGACCTGACTTCACGGGCAGGCCCGCACCCCGCGGCCGGAACGGATGGGACTGCGACACAACGGATCGCCTTCCTTGCGGTTGCGTTCCAGACCTGCCACCGTGAAGCCGACCATCGTGACGGAGCATTTTTTATATGGCTGCAAGCCCGGCCCCCGACGCCATCCATTTCCATCGCGGCGACCTGCCGGCCGGGGTCACGTTTCCCGGCGCCGTGGCCGTTGATACGGAAACAATGGGCCTGAACCCGCACCGGGACCGGCTGTGCCTGGTGCAGCTTTCCGCGGGGGACGGTCATGCCCACCTGGTACAGATGCCGCGCGGCGCCACGGCGGCAGACTGCCCCAACCTCGTGCGCGTGCTGACTGATCCCCAGCGGCCCAAGCTCATGCATTTCGCCCGTTTCGACGTTGCGATCCTGCAGCATACCCTTGGCATTACGGTTGCGCCGAACATCTGCACCAAGATCGCCTCCAAGCTGGTGCGGACCTATACCGACCGTCACGGACTGGCCCATCTGTGCCGCGAACTGCTGGGTGTGGAGCTGAGCAAGCAGCAGCAGACATCTGACTGGGGGGCACCTGACCTGACACCCGAACAGCTGGCCTATGCCGCGTCCGACGTGCTGTACCTGCATGCGCTGTGGGAAAAGCTTGAGGCCCTGCTGCACCGTGAAAACCGCCGTGAACTGGCGCAGGCCTGTTACGATTTCCTTCCAACCCGCGCGCGTCTGGATATCCTGGGATACGAAGAACCGGATATTTTCGCGCATCGCGCAGCCTGATAATGGTTCCCGCGTTTGACCGGGACCCATTTCACGACAATACAGACCCGGCATGAACAGCAGCCTTTCCCCCTCCCTCCCCGCCATTGCAGAAAGCATGTCGCAGGCCCATGCCCGCATGTTGAGCGAGGCATGCAGCGTGCTGCGCACCGAATCCGCCGGCCTGCAGGCCATGATCGCGGCGATGGAAGACTCCGGCCCCGATGGGCGAACGGGGCTGGGTACGGCGTTTGTCCAGGTGGTGGACCGCATCCTGGCGGACAACATGCGCGTGGTGGTGACGGGCATTGGCAAATCGGGGCATATCGGGCGCAAGATCCAGGCGACCCTTGCCTCCACCGGTACGCCCGCCATTTTCGTGCATCCGGCCGAAGCATCGCACGGGGACCTGGGCATGCTGCAGCGCGGGGATGCGGTGCTTGCCATTTCCAATTCCGGCGAAACGAAGGAAATGGCCGACATCATTTCCCATACCCGCCGGTTTGGCATGCTGCTGATCGCCATGACGTCGGTCCCGGGGTCCACGCTGGCGCGCACGGCCGATATCGTGCTGCCGCTGCCGCATACGCCTGAAGCCTGCCCCAACGGACTGGCCCCCACCACCAGTTCCACCATGCAGCTGGCGCTGGGCGATGCGCTGGCCATCGTGCTGCTGCAGCGCCGCAGGTTCAGCGCCAGTGATTTCGGCATCTTCCACCCCGGCGGCCGGCTGGGGCCACAGCTGCGCCGGGTCAGCGAACTGATGCATACCGGCGACGCCATGCCGTTGGGCCCGGCTGGCATGCCGCTGCGGCAGGTCATCATGGAAATCACCCGCAAGGCCTTTGGCTGCATGGGGGTAGTGAACGCGAACAACCGCCTGACCGGCCTGATTACGGACCGCGACCTGCGTCTGGCGCTGGAACAGGATCTGGACCACACCTGTGCCGTCGACATCATGAATGCCAAGCCACAGACCATCGGCCCCGACGTGCTGGCGGCGGAGGCACTGCGCATCATGAACGACCGGCCCCGTCCCATCTCCAGCATTTTCGTGCTGGACGGCAACGACCATCCCGTTGGCATCCTCCACCTTCATGACCTGCTTCGTGCTGGCGTTGCATGACCGATCAGCCGGACGACAACAGGGACGACGGGACCGATCCCAACCAGATCCAGCGTGAGGACTACGCCCGCAGCGCGGCCGACATCGAACGCCAGCGCAGCATATTCGACCAGTCAACCCGCACACGCCTGCTGCCCAATGCCGCCGACCTCGCACGGCGGCAGGCGATCATGCGGTCCGCCAAATGGATGCTGCCGCTTCTGGCGCTTATCCTGCTGGGGTCCATTGCGGCATGGCCTGCGGTGCAGCGCGCGGTCATCATGCATACCGGCACCATGGCACAGATGAGCCATGTGCGCGTGAAAAGCGGCAGCATGCTCAACCCCACCTATCGCGGGCTGGACGATCATGGCCGTCCCTACATGGTCACGGCGGACGAGGCGCGTCAGATTTCAGCCGAACGGATTGACCTGAGCAACCCCGCCGCCGATACATTGATGGATAATGGAAACTGGATGTATGTCACCGCGCGCGACGGCGTCTATATCCAGCATGCGCAGCTTCTGGACCTGACGCATGATGTCACGGTTTACCGCAATGACGGGGCCCTCATGCTCAGCCCCTCGGCCGACGTGGACATGCGCCACAACATCATCGTCACCGACAGCTGGATCCATGGTGAAGGCCCGATTGGCGAAATTGACGTACAGGGCGGCATGCTGGACACACGCGGCGGCATCATGCTGTTTCGCGGGCCGGGCCGCATGATCCTCAACGCAGCGGAAAGATCGAACTGATGGCGCGCGTAACATTCCGCCTGTCGCTTGGCGGCGTCCTTGTGGGGCTGGTGGCGGCACATCCCGTCATGGCGCAGGGGCTGGACATGTCCCATGGGCAGCAGATCAATGTCACCGCCGCCGGTGGCTTCGACTGGGACCAGAACGCGCAGACCGTCACGGCCTATGACCGCGCGCAGGCCATCCGTGGCGACATGACCGTGCGTGCGGACCGGCTGATCGCCTTCTACCGCAAGAAGGCTGCGACCGCCCCGACCGGACAGGCCACACCCGCCGCACCGCAGGCTACGGACGCCAGGCCACCGGGGGCCGATGCACCGCTGGCGGCCCATCTGGGGGTCGCCCCGCCGCCGGAAACCCGCCGCCCCCACATAACGGATGACGGATCCCAGGCCCCGGATGGCGCGACCGCGACGACCAGACCGCCTGCGCCGTCGGCCACACCTGCCGCCCCTACCGGCGCTGACCCTGATGTGGATACCAGCCTGACCACCACATCCGACACGCTGCCACAGGACATGCCCACGCCGGACGCGCCGGCACCCGCGGGCGCGCCGGGCGGGCCGGCGGCCACCGGAACGGGCACCGCCGCAGGTGGTGGGGATGGCAACGGCCCCGGTGGCGGCGCGAGCGAAGTCTACCGCCTGGAAGCCGTCGGCCATGTCCATGCCTTCAACATGAATGACCAGGCATGGGGTGACCATGCGGTGTATGACGTGGACCAGGCCATTCTGGTCATGACCGGCCAGCACCTGAAGATGACGACGCCACAGGACATCCTGACCGCGCGCGACGTACTGGAATACCATTCGCACGACCACATGTCGGTCGCCCGCGGCAACGCCACCATGACCACGAATGACGGACGCCAGCTGCGCGCGGACGTACTGGTCGGATATGACAGGCCAAAGGCGCAGCGCAGCCATCCGCGCCGCGAATGGGATGCAACCCATCCCGATGGAAAGAACCCGTCGGAAAACGCTGATGTTGATGACCGTCCCGCCCCCGGCGCGGGCACGATCGACCATGTCGATGCCTTCGGCCATATCGTGATCCGCACCCGCACCGAAACCATAACCGGCGACCGGGGCGTGTACGTGCCCGATACAGGCATTGCCCGGCTGGTTGGCAACGTGCATATCACCCGTGGGGAAAATCAGGTCAGCGGCACGTCCGCCATCGTGAACATGCACACCGATATCGCGACACTGACCGACAACCCCGGATCACGGGTGAGCGGCCTGGTCATTCCGAACCAGGCGGGCAAAGGTGACAAGGGATCTGCACGATGAACACGACATCCCCGGTGGAACAGTCCACCACCGAACAGCCGGTTGCCCCACCGGAAACGGGGCTGATCGCCAGTGGCATCGGCAAGAGCTACAAAAAACGGCAGGTCGTGCGCGATGTCTCGCTACAGGTGCAGCGTGGCGAAGCCGTGGCCCTGCTGGGCCCGAACGGCGCGGGCAAGACCACCAGCTTCTACATGATCGTGGGGCTGGTGCGCCCGGACATGGGCACCATCACGCTGGATGGCGCGGACATCACGCAGCTGCCGATGTACCGCCGCGCCCGGATGGGCATTGGCTACCTGCCGCAGGAATCAAGTATTTTCCGTGGCCTGAATGTTGAACAGAACATCATGGCCGCGCTGGAGATCGTTGAACCCGACCGCGACCGGCGGCAGACGATGCTCGATGGCCTGCTGGGGGAATTCGGTATTACGCGGCTGCGGCATTCCTCATCCCTCGCCCTGTCGGGGGGGGAGCGGCGACGGCTGGAAATCGCCCGCGCGCTGGCCAGCCAGCCGCATTACATCCTGCTTGATGAACCGCTTGCCGGGATCGACCCCATCGCGGTGGGCGAAATCCGTGACCTTGTGGCACATCTGAAGGATCGTGGCATCGGCGTGCTGATTACCGACCATAACGTGCGTGAAACGCTGGAAGTGATCGACCGGGCCTACATCATGCACAGCGGTCAGGTACTGACGGAAGGCCGGCCCGAGGAAATCGTGGCGAACGAGGACGTGCGCCGCGTCTATCTGGGTGAAAAATTCACGCTATAGACCCTTATGCGCCCACCCTGTGCGCCGGGGCGTGCATGCAAGGGGCCGATCATCGGAAAAGCTGTGGGCTTTCATGCAACGAAGGCATGGACAGCAGCACTGCAACCATGCCCAAATACACCCGTTCGGGATCATGTGCCCGACTGGTACAACGCAACCGCCACCAGCACGCAGCCCGCATGGGAGCAGGATCGTCCCCCAGGATTCATGACAACTGACTGAACGACGGTATCCCGTCTCCCGCATGCGACTGCGTTGTGATCATGTAAGGAGTTACCCCTTATGCACATCAGTGTTGCCGGAAAGCAGATCGACCTGTCCGATGCCCTGAAACACCGGGTAAGCGCCCATCTGGACCGCATTTCGGAAAAATATTTCGGGCAGGCCATGGAAGCCCGCGTTACCTTCAGCCGCGCGCGTTCGTTCTTTACCTGTGACATCAACCTGCATGCCACGCGTGGCCTGACCCTGCGCGGCGAAGGCGAGGCGGCAGACGCCCATTCCGCCTTTGACGACGCAGCCGAACACATTGCCCGCCGCCTGCGGCGCTATCACCGCAAGGCCACCAATCATGGCCACCTCAAGGTCCGCCAGCAGGTGCCCGAAATGGGCCGCGGTTACGTCCTGCGCCCCGGCATGGCCGAACCCCTTGCAGCAGACAGCGAAGACAGCGCCGCCGAAGATGAGGATGCATCGCTGCCGCCCGCAGGCCCCTACGCCACCATCATTGCCGAACACCCGACCGAAATCCCGGCCCTGAGCGTGAGCGAGGCCGTCATGCGCCTTGACCTTGCAGACAGCCAGATCCAGCTTTTCCGCAATACCAAGACCGATACCATCAACGTGTTGTACCGCCGTCCCGACGGCAATATCGGCTGGCTTGACCCCTCCATGCGTCAGGCGGGCTGACACGACAGGCCGGTTCGCGCCCCGCCGCGCGGACTGGCGACACCCGTCAACGCAAATGGCCCTGCCCCGCGAACCGGGACAGGGCCATTGCCTTATGGAATGTAATGAAAGACGCTAGTGCAGGGGCACCGGCATCATTTCGTGCTGGAGGATGGCGTTGATGGCGGTTTCCCGGTCTTCCGTCACCGCCATGGGGGTTCCGTCGGCCGCGTGGATGGCGAATGCATCCTCGCCCTCGACCTCCACCTCACGGATGTAGGCTACCGATTCCATGCCCAGACCGCGCAGTTCCGACGTGCTGATGACAGGGGCCGCATTCACCGCATCATTCTGCAGCAGCACCCGACCATTCTGTGTTGTGACTCTCATCGCGTTATCTCCTGCATCATGAAGGGACGACCGTCCCTTTCCATCTGCATCGCAATACAGGCCGTTCCATTACGGCGTACGCTGTTATTCCTCGTCAATAACCCTCACCATACGTTGCTTGCGGCCGGCGGGTACGTCCACCACGGGCGCGACACGATCGCGCGATGGGGACGACGGTGCACGTCCGATCTCGATCTTGCGCACGCGCACTTCAGGCTGCGGGCGGGCCAGTTCTATATGCAGCAGGCCGTTATCCATCCATGCGCCGCCGACCTCGATTCCCTCGGCCAGGACAAACGCCTTCTGGAACTGGCGGGCGGCAATGCCACGGTGCAGGAAAATCCGTCCCTGACCGTCGTCACTCTGCCGACCGCGAATGACAAGCTGGTTGTCTTCCTGCGTAATGTGCAGGTCTTCCATGACAAACCCCGCCACCGCCAGCGTAATGCGCAGGGTCGTGGGGCTGACCTGTTCTATATTATAGGGCGGATACCCGTCCGACGCATTTTTCGATGCGCGTTCAAGCATCTGCTCCAGATGGTCAAACCCGAGGAACATGGGTGACCCGAAAACTCTTCCCGACAAATCGGCCTCCTCTGCTGCGAGCGAGACAAGAAACGGAAAAACGGACCCGAAACAGCATCCGCATCCCGTCCCTTCACGATATGGGAGAATAATAGCCATGCGCAAGGGGAGGACTTCGTGCCCGCGCCACGGCATTTTGGCCGCCTCCCCTCTGGCATCGCGTGTGGGGACACGCTAAATGGCAGTCTATGATTGATCATGATGTCATCGCTCAGGCGACCCCCATGCCGATCCTGGTCGCACCCCAGGCGGTCCTGCGCCAGAAAACCCGCCTTGTCCGCCCCGAGGACATGGACGAACTGCGCACCATCATTCCCCGCATGTTCGCCGCCATGTACCAGGCGCCCGGTATTGGCCTTGCCGCCCCGCAGGTGGGCCTTGGCATGCGGTTCGCCATTGTGGACGTGGCCGACAAGGATGAGGCGCGCAACCCGCTGGTACTGATCAACCCCGAAGTGATCGCCGAGACGGACAGCATGGCCGTGCGCGAGGAAGGCTGCCTGTCGCTGCCCAACCAGTATGCCGAGGTCATCCGCCCCGAAGCCGTGCGCGTGCGCTATCAGGACATGGACGGCAAGGCGCAGGAAATCGAAGCCGATGACCTGCTGGCCACCTGCCTGCAGCACGAGATCGACCATCTGGAAGGCATCCTGTTCGTCGATCATCTGTCCGCGCTCAAGCGCAACATGATCATGCGTCGCCTGGCGAAGGAACAGCGCCAGAAGCACTGATCGCCTGCCGCGATCACCCACCCAGTCCCCGCGCCAGACGGGGGCCGGCCCAGCCTGAACGGACCCCCCCGACATGCGACTGGCCTTCATGGGCACGCCCGATTTCGCGGTGCCCGCCCTGCGTGCCCTGCATCAGGCCGGGCATGACATCGTAACCGTCTACAGCCAGCCGCCCCGCCCTGCCGGACGCGGGAAGAAGCTGCGCCCTTCCCCCGTGCAGGTCGCGGCGGAAGAGCTGGGCATACCCGTGCGCACGCCCCGATCGCTGCGGCGCGATACGGCGGAACACGCGTATTTCCGGGACCTGAAGCTGGATGTGGCCGTAGTGGCCGCCTACGGGCTGCTCCTGCCGGTGGCGATGCTTGACGCCCCCACCCGAGGCTGCCTGAATATCCATGCCAGCCTGCTGCCGCGCTGGCGGGGTGCCGCCCCCATACAGGCCGCCATCCTGGCCGGTGACAGGGAAAGTGGCGTCACCATCATGCAGATGGATGCGGGGCTGGATACCGGGGCCATGCTGCTGCGTGACCATGTGGCGCTGACCGATCATACCACCGCCACCACCCTGCATGACGACCTTGCCGCCATGGGCGGGCGGCTGATTGTCGATGTCCTGAACCGCCCTGCCTGTCCCGGCACACCGCAGCCTGATACCGGCGTGACCCATGTCCAGAGGCTGAGCCGTGAAGACGGGCGTATCGACTGGACCCGCCCCGCCACCGACATTGACCGGCAGGTTCGCGCCCTGACACCTTGGCCAGGCACGTTCACCATACTGGAAGGGCAGGTCATCAAGATCGGGGCCGTCAGCCCTGCGCCGGGCACAGTACACGCCGCAGCGGGCACGGTGGTTGATGACCACCTGCTGGTGGCCTGTGGCGGGGGCACGACACTGCGTATCACCCGCCTGCAGCGTCCCGGACGCGGCATGATGGACGCTGCCGATTTCCTGCGTGGGCAGGCCATAGCCCCCGGCACCCGCTTTGGGGCGGAGACGCCCGGTGACTGAAATCCCGCCCGCGCGTCCCGATGATGCTGCCCCGCCATCGGTCTGCCGGTGGGCGGTGCTGATGGAATATGACGGACGCGGCTTTGTCGGCTGGCAGCGCCAGCAGGGGGATCACCTGATCTCGATACAGGGCCTGCTGGAAGATGCCGCAAGCAACCTGACAGCCGGGCGCACCGTTCGCAGCATCACCGCGGGCCGCACGGATGCGGGCGTGCATGCCAGTGGGCAGGTCGCACATCTGGATTTCCCCGCCGATGTCACGCTGTCCAGCGCCACGGTGCGGGATGGGCTGAATTTCTACATGAAGCCGCATCCGGTTGTCGTACTTATGGCACGCCCGGTCCTGCCTCACTGGAATGCGCGTTTTTCAGCCTGCTCACGCGCGTATCGCTACCGTATTCTCAACCGCCCGGCCCGTCCGGCACTGGAAGAAGGCCATGTATGGCATGTCCGCACGCCGCTGGATGCGGATGTGATGCACAGTGCCGCCCAGTCACTGGTGGGACGCCATGACTTCACGTCCTTCCGTGCCTCGGCCTGTCAGGCCCGTAGTCCGGTGCGCTCGCTCGACCGTCTGGATGTCCGGCGCGAGGGCGCATATGTCGTGATCGAAGCCGAAGCCAGATCCTTCCTGCACCATCAGGTGCGCAACATGGCCGGGACACTGAAACTGGTCGGGGAAGGCCGCTGGGCACCCGAACGCGTCGAACAGGCCCTTGCGGCCCGCGACCGCCGCGCGGGCGGCCCGACCGCACCGCCTGAAGGGCTGTGCCTGACCGGCGTGGGCTATGGGGAAAATCCCTTCAGCCGCTGACCAGTACAGTTGCCAGGGAATCAGCAATAAACGTTTCTGGTGCTGCCTTTTTCAGGAAGCTGCCGGGAGCGCCGCCTTTTTATAAAAAAGGCAGCACCAGAAAACTTTTACATTTTATCAGTGGCCAGCGCCCTGTCCCTGCTGCATCAGAAGAGGATAGAGGAATTCATGCCACGCGCGCTGGTTGGGGGACAACACCCCGACCACTGCCGACAGCAGCCCAAGGCTGCCCAGCACCGCCAGTACCAGCACCACGGCCTGCCCCCGCCGCAGCAGCAGCCCGACGCGGGCGACATACCATGTCAGCCACAGGCTGTAACCGAACTCCACTCCGTTCAGGATCATTGCCCCCGTGCCGGATTCCAGCAGCTTGGGCGACGCCAGCGCCATAAGCAGCGCCACCACCAGCCCCACGAACAGTGTGACCCAGTCCGTCCACCATGCGGCCGTGATGTAGCGCAGCCACAACCCTTCGCGCTTCCACCGCCGCGCCAGCGCATGGGTAACAATGGCGGGCAGCAGGATCAGGCACAGCGCAAACAGTACCTTCACGCCGCTGATCGCCTGCGGCGCGGTGCCAATGGTCAGTCCGCCACCCACCAGCCACAGCGCAAGGCGGGGCGCCAGCGCCGACAGCACCGAATCACGCGTATTGCCAAAATAGGCAATACCTTCCGGGCGGCCCCGTCCCAGCAGCAGCATCCCCTTGAGGATCATGCCCAGTCCGGGTGCATTCGGCTCGGGCGATGTGCTGCGATCAGACATTAACGCATTACCTTTTCAAGAAAGCCGGTATAGATCGCCGTCAACTGCTTCAGGTCCGACAGGCTGACATGCTCGTCCGTCTTGTGCATGCTTGCTCCCACCAGCCCGAATTCCGCCACCGGGCAGTACCGGCTGATGAAGCGGGCATCCGACGTGCCACCACCGGTATCCAGCCTGGGCACGTGCCCGGTCACCGCCCGCACGCTTGCACGCAGGGCTTCCACCGGGGCGCGGGGTTCGGTCAGGAAGGATTCGCCGCTGATGGATATGCCAATTTCAGCCTTGGGCGCATGTCGCACGGCCACGGTCCGTATCCAGCCGGCAAGGTCGGCACCGCTATGCAGG
Source organism: Komagataeibacter oboediens (assembly GCF_018491655.1). Lineage (NCBI taxonomy): Bacteria > Pseudomonadati > Pseudomonadota > Alphaproteobacteria > Acetobacterales > Acetobacteraceae > Komagataeibacter > Komagataeibacter oboediens. The sequence goes on from NZ_JABLUU010000001.1 coordinate 171,210, forward strand.
TCATTGAAGCGGATGTTCAGCCGGGCCGCGGCCTGTGCCGGTATGACATTGGTGGCCGTATTGCCCACGTCAAGACTGGTGACCTGCAGGCTTGATGCCTCGAACCATTCGCTGCCGGCATCCAGCGGGGCTGCCGTCAGTTCGCCCAGCAGCGCCAGCAGACGGTGGACCGGATTATCCGCCCGGTGGGGATAAGCCACATGTCCCTGCGTGCCATGCACGACAATATGGGCGTTCAGGCTGCCACGACGGCCGATCTTGATGACTTCGCCCATCTCACCGGGATTGGTGGGTTCGCCCACAAGACAGAAGTCGGGAATCTGGCCCTCGGCTTCCATCCATCCCAGCACGCGCACCGTTCCGTTTGTGGCGGGGCCTTCCTCATCGCCCGTAATCAGCAGGCTGATCGATCCCTGTGGATGCGGCGTCCTGTCCAGATACAGCCGGACGGCGGCGACAAAGGCGGCGATACCCCCCTTCATGTCGCACGCACCACGACCGAACAGTATGCCGTCATGGATATCCCCGCCAAAGGGATCATGCGCCCATGACGCCACATCCCCCACCGGCACGACGTCCGTATGCCCGGCAAAACACAGGTGCGGGTGCCCGGTGCCAAGGCGGGCAAACAGGTTGGGGGTCCGCGCCGCCCCGTCACCAAACGGCAGCAGCTTTACGCTGAAACCGATCTGTTCCAGCACGCGGGCCAGCGCGGTAATGCCGCAGCCATCATCGGGTGTAACGGAAGGGCAGCGGATCAGGTCACGCGCAAGGGCGACAACGCCGCCGGGGTCCTGTTCCGTATCCGCCATTCCGCCATTCCCCATGATGCCGCTCAGCCGCGCAGCAGGTCGTTGATCGAAGTCTTGGAGCGCGTACGTTCATCCACGCGCTTGACGATCACCGCGCAGTCCAGCGACGGCAGCGGCTTGCCATCGGTGCTGGTGGCCTGACGCGGCGGCAGCGTGCCGGGCACGACAACGGAATAGGCCGGAACGCGGCCCATGAAGACCTCACCCGTGTTGCGGTCGACAATCTTGGTGGATGCGCCAAGGAACACGCCCATGGACAGCACGCTGCCGCGTTCGACCACGACACCTTCGGCCACTTCCGAACGCGCGCCGATGAAGCAGCCGTCCTCAATGATGACAGGGGCCGCCTGCAGCGGCTCCAGCACGCCACCAATGCCCACGCCGCCGCTGATGTGGCAGTTCTTGCCGATCTGCGCGCAGCTGCCGATCGTGACCCACGTATCGACCATCGTGCCGCTATCGACATACGCACCGGCATTGACGAAGCTGGGCATCAGCACGACACCCGGCGCGATGAACGCGGAACGGCGTACGATGGAACCCGGCACCGCGCGGAAGCCCGCGGCGGCAAACGCGGCCTGATCCCAGCCCGCGAATTTCAGCGGCACCTTGTCATAGCTGGGCGCGCCCGCGCCGCCGCCTTCGACAATCCGGTTGTCATTGAGGCGAAAGGACAGAAGCACGGCCTTCTTCAGCCATTCATTGACAACCCAGCCACCCGCGCCCGGGGTCGCGACGCGCAGCTTGCCTGAATCCAGCGCCAGCAGCGCCGCCTCAACGGCATCACGATCCGCGCCGGTTGTCGCGGTGGACAGCGTCTCGCGACGCTCCCACAGGGCCTCGATCTGGCTCTGGAGAGATGTATCGGTCATATTTGCAAAATCCTGTCTTGGGCCGGCTGCCCCGGCGGGTCATGCCGGGGGCCTTCGGTATTGAATTGCCTGCGGACCATGCGGAGGATCAGGGGCAATGTCAACGCAACGCCCCTGCCCACATTACCCGATCCAGCGCGGTTTACCCACCCCGGATCAGTGTGCCCGGCCCGGCTTCCGTAAACAGTTCCAGCAGGCAGGAATGCCGCACGCGGCCATCAAGGATGACGGCGGCCTTCGCACCGGCGCGCACGGCCTCGAGGCAGGTTTCGACCTTGGGGATCATGCCGCCCGAAATCATGCCACTGGCAATACCGCGACGGGCATCTTCCGCCGTCAGTTCCGGGATCAGCCTGCCATCGCCATCCAGCACGCCGGGCACATCCGTCAGCATGAGCAGCCGGCTGGCATTGACCGCGCCCGCAATGGCGCCAGCTGCCGTATCGGCATTGATGTTGTAGGTTTCGCCCTGCTCGCCCGCCCCAATGGGGGCGATCACCGGGATCAGTCCCGAACCGGACAGCGCATAGATCACGCGCGGATCGATACGGGTGGGTTCCCCCACGAAACCAAGGTCCAGCAGGCGGTCAGTCTCGACACCGGCCTCACGCGCGCGGCGCTGGAGCCTGCGGGCGGAAATCAGGCCGCCATCCAGCCCCGAAATGCCGACCGCCAGCGCACCGGCCCGGTTGATCAGGCCCGCGACCTGCTTGTTCACCTTGCCACCCAGCACCATCTCGATCACGTCGATCATGGCGGCATCGGTGACGCGCAGGCCGTCGATGAAGGTCGACTCAATCTGCAGCCGCTTGAGCATCGCGCTGATCTGCGGACCGCCGCCATGCACCACGACCGGGTTGACGCCCACCTGCTTGAGCAGCGCGATATCATGGCCAAACGCAGTGGACAGCGATGTATCGACCATCGCGCTGCCGCCATATTTGACGACAACCGTATCCCCGGCATACCGACGCAGGTAAGGCAGCGCCCTGGCCAGAACCTCGGCCCGTACCTGTGCTTCCTGGTCGCCCGATTGCGTTCCTGTCATCCGAACGTTCCCTTCGCTCCTGACTGCTGAATACCATGGCCCACGGGTGGGACCAGACGTATGGCCGCCTTATACCGGATTGGCCAGCCGTGCGAGTTCCGCTCGCAGGTCCTCGATCCCCATTCCGGTTTCACTGCTGGTTGCCAGTACGTGCGGATATGCCGCCGCATGTGTGGCCACGATCCCCGTGACTTCACGCAGCTTGGCCTTCAGCACGGCAGGCTTGGGCACGTCGCACTTGGTCAGTACGACCTGAAAGGTCACGGCGGCCCGGTCCAGCATCTTCATGATTTCCTGGTCGGTCGCCTTGACCTCTACCCGGCTATCCAGCAGCAGCACCACGCGGCGCAGCGTCGGCCTGCCGCGCAGGTAAGAAAACATCATGCCCTGCCAGTCTTCCTTGACCGCCTTGGCTGCCTTGGCAAAACCATAGCCGGGCATGTCCACCAGCGTCAGCCGATCAGCCAGTTCAAAGAAATTGAGCTGCTTGGTCCGTCCCGGCTCGGACGATGCCCGCGCCAGTGCCCGCCGCCCGGTCAGGGCGTTGATCAGGCTGGACTTGCCGACATTGGACCGCCCGGCGAATGCGATTTCCGGCAGTACGGGATCGGGTAGCTGACCAAGCTTCTGCGCGCCGAACACGAAATTGAATTCACCAGCGAACAGCACGCGACCGATTTCACGGTCGCGTTCCATTTCTTCCGGTGTCGGCGCGGAGGAGGCAAATTCCACCATCATGGTCCCCGTAAGTTATTTCTTCCCGGCCGGAAGCTTCGGCTTCGCGGGTGCCTTGGCGGCGGGCGTGCCCCTGTTCATCCGGCGCTGGATCAGCGTCTGCTGCGCCATGGTCAGCAGGTTGTTCCAGCAATAGTAGATCACCAGTCCCGATGGCTGGCGCGCCATGAAGAACGTGAAGATGATCGGCATGAACTGGAACATCTTCTGCTGCGCGGGATCAGCCGCCGGCGCCGGGTTCAGCCGCATCTGGGCGAACATGGTCAGTCCGAATGCGATCGGCCACAGGCCAAGCTGGAGCATGGGGGAGATGACCGACGGATTCCACGGGATCAGCCCGAACAGGGTGAACAGGTTTGTCGGGTCAAAGGACGACAGGTCATGGATCCAGCCAAAGAAAGGCGCGTGCCGCATCTCGATGGTGACATACAGGTCCTTGTACAGGCACCAGAACACCGGGATCTGCAGCAGCATGGGCAGGCAGCCGCTGGCCGGATTCACGCCTTCCTGCTTGTACAGCGCGATCATCTGCTGGTTCAGCGCCATCTGGTCGTCTTTGTAACGCTCACGCAGGGCTTTGATCTTGGGCTGGAGCTGCCGCATCTTGCCCATGGAATGGAACTGCTTGGTCGCCAGCGGGAAGAACAGCGCCTTGACCAGCAGGGTGAACGCCATCAGGGCCAGACCGAAATTGCCCAGCATGGTGTTCAGCCAGTCCAGCACCGTAAAGATCGGACGGGTCAGGAAGGCAAACCAGCCGAAATCGACGGCTTTCCAGAAATCGGGGATATGCAGGCTGGATTCATATTTTTCCAGCAGCGGCACTTCCTTCGCCCCGGCAAAGACGTGGCTGGCGGTTGTCGCATCGCCCCCGGCCGCAACAACCAGCGGCGCGCGCGCGGTAAAGCCGACATCATAAATGCCCCTGTCCCCGCCCGTAGGCTGGTAGGCATAGGTGCCCGCTACATCGCTATCCTGCTGCGGAATGACGGCAGACAGCCAGTATTTGTCAGTAATACCGGCCCAGCCGCCCTGACCTGCCTTGGTCCAGGCAATATTGCCCGGCGGCACTGCACCCTTGCGCAGGGATTTATACGAACTTTCATCCAGTTTGTGGTCAATGACGGAAATCGGCCCTTCATGCACAAGGTAGCCGCCGGTCTCGACCGGGGTATAGGCCCGCTCCACACGGGAGAACGGATACAGCGAGACCGCTTCCCCCCCATGGTTGATCACCTTCTGCGTGACCGAGAACATGTAGTTCTGGTCAATCGCGATGCTGATCTGGAATACCTGCCCCTGTCCGTTATCCCACGACAGGGTAACGGGCTGCGTCCGGGTCAGGGTATCGTGGTCGGCAGTCCAGACGGTGTTGGCATCCGGCACGCTGACATGGCCGCCACTGACATTGGTCCAGCCCACCTCGACCAGGTTGGGTTCCGCCTGCCCGCGCGGTTCCAGCACGCGCACCAGCGGGCTGCCGTCCTTTACGGTCTCATGATAGTTCTTGAGCACGAGGTCATCGAGGCGCGCACCACGCAGGTCAAGCGAACCATGCACGCGGTCGGCATCGATCGTGACACGCGGGTCGGGCTGCCCCGTATCCACCGGGGCTGCCGCCGTGCCATCCCCCGCCGCTGGTGCGGGGGCCGGTGCGGGCGTGGGGGCCTGCTGCTCGACCGTTTTATGGTTCTGCTGTGGCAGGAAATACTCAAAACCAACCAGCACCACGGCAGACAGTGCTGTTGCCACCATAAAACGCTTGATATCCATCAGCGACCCGCCAGACTTTTCGTGTTTTTCATGGAGTCATGCATGTCACAGCCGCAGGCCGTGGCGGGAACGGGGTCATGGCCACCCGCATTCCAGGGGTTGCAGCGCAGGATGCGCCAACCCGCCAGCACACTGCCGCGCAGGGCCCCATGGTGGGCGATCGCGTCACGTGCGTAATGACTGCATGAAGGAGTGAAACGGCAATGCGCGCCCCATACGGGACGGACCACCAGCTGATACGCGCGAATGACCGCGCGCAGCATATGGGCAGGCAGGCTGTTGGAAGACGTACTCACGATTCTTCCTTCACTCCCGCCTTGCGCAGGGCCTTGCGGTAATCGCCCATCAGGGCATCAAACCGCCGCCCGCATGTACCAGACCGGCCAATCACCACGATATCGACGCCCGTAAGCGCCTGTTCGCGGTCCAGCAGCCGGACCACCTCACGCAGGCGCCGCCGCGCCCTGTTGCGCACGACGGAATTGCCTACTTTCTTGGTTACGGTAAAACCGTACCGGGCAGCCTGCGTGTCACCGCGTTCAAGCGCCTGCAGCACCAGTCCCGGAACGGGGGCCTTGCGGCCCTTGGCCGCAACCCGCAGGAACTCAGCGCGTTTCTTAAGGCGCGTGGACTTATCGGCCACTTTCAGCCGCCCCTTGTGTAGAGACATTCATGGTTCCGGACACACAGGTACCCGGAACGTACAGACGTCACCTGCCTCAGGCAGAAAGACGCTTGCGGCCCTTGGTGCGACGGTTTGCAACAACCTTGCGGCCACCAACGGTTTCCATACGCGAACGGAAGCCGTGGCGACGCTTGCGGACCAGCTTCGAGGGTTGATACGTGCGCTTCACAACGGCACTCCCAGATTGACAATGACAGACAGGTTACGGAATAAATTCCAACAGGCCCCGTACGCTACGGAAACCCTGAGCCGCGCCTTATACTGATGCTTTCGGGCAACGTCAATGCTGCTCCCCTCCTGCACCATAACCGGATGATTTTCATGACCAGCCCTGCACGCGACTCTGCCGCCACGACCGATGAAACGCTACGACAGCACATTCACGACATCCGTGGCCACCTGTCCCCCGCCATGCTACGGGCGGATTCGCTGGCCCTCAGCAAAGATGCGCATACACGACAGGCGGCACAGGACATCCTGGCGGCGCTGGACGCGGCGACCAGGGAACTCAGCGCCATGCGCCGCCTGCTTTCCACACGCACGCCATAGGGAGACGTCGCGCCCGGCCTTACGGTTTCTGGATCAGTTCGATCTTGTAGCCGTCCGGATCTTCGACAAAGGCGATGAAGGTGGTGCCGAACTTGACCGGCCCCGGTTCGCGCGTAACCTTGCCGCCACCCGCGCGTACCTTTTCCACCAGGGCGGTCACATCGGGCACACCAAGGGCGAAGTGACCGAATCCGGTGCCGACATCATATCCATCATCCTGACCCCAGTTATAGGTCAGTTCGATTTCCGCCTGCCCTGCCGCATTATCGGCATACCCGATGAAGACAAGGGTGTACTTCCCTTCCGGCACGTCCCTGCGACGCAGTTCACGCATGCCCAGCAACTGGTAGAAATCAAGGCTGGCTTCCAGATTGCGCACGCGCACCATTGTATGCAGGTAGGTTCCCATCTGACATTTCCCTTCAGTCCGTTTTTTTATCTTCGCCACCAATCCCGGTCAGGAACAGCCCGGCCTCATCCGCCATGGCAATGCAGGCGGCGGGATCGGTTATCAGCGTCGCGCCCGCTTCAATCGCAATTCCACGCAGGCCCGCGGCCAGGGCGCCCGTAACCGTCCGCGGGCCGATTGTTGGCAGGTCGGCACGGCGTTCCTGTTCCGGCTTGGCCATTTTGACCAGAACGCCCCCGGGACGGTCGGGTTGCCGCAACCCACCCACGCGTTCCAGCATGCGGTCCGTGCCCTCAAGCGCCTCGACCGCCAGCACGAGCCCGCCCTGCACCACGCATCCCTGCCCGATATCCAGCCGGCCCAGTTCACGCACCACGCGGCGGCCGAGCACGATATCGGCCCGCGCCGCGTCATCAGGACCGACCGCCCCCATCACACCCCGGCGCGCCAGCGAACCGGACAGGTATTCATGGGCGCCACGGATAGTGAACCCTTCTTCGCCCAGTACGCGCACGATCGCGCCAAGCAGGCCGTCATCACCAGCAAACAGCGCCTTGCCGATACGGGCCAGAATCCGCGCGCCCGTCGCATCGGGCCGCAGGTTGACAAGGGAGGGCCGCCGCACCGGGCCAATCAGCACAAGGTCACGACAGTGATGTTCATGTAACGCGGACAGGATTTCACCCGCCGCCGCCAGCCGGATCATGCGGTGCGGCCAGTGGTCGATCACCTCGGGCTGGGCAAACCCCTGAAAGCCGACAATGAAGACCCGGCCACCCGCCTGCTCCACCGCGCGGGCTACCTGACCGGGCAGCGGGCCACCACCGGCAAGGATACCGACGCACGGCCCCTGCCGGTCGGGTGCCTGTTCAGGCGCCATCGCTCTCGATCATGTCCCCGCTCTGGACACGCACAAGGCCACGATGGCTGGGGGCAGCAATGAAATCGAGAATTTCAACCACCCGGGCATCATCGGCATAGGTCTGGCGCACATGTTCCAGCCGGTCCTGGAATACCGCGCTGGTCGCGTGGGCGGCCTTGGGGTACAGCGCACGGAACGCCTGACGCATGCGCCGGATCTCGTCTGGCTGCACGCCATTGCGGCGGAGCCAGATCCAGTGCAGCCCCACCAGCCGCGCCCGGTTACCCAGAACGCTGCCATACGGGATCACATCCGCTTCCACGCCACACACACCACCGACCAGTGCCGCATGGCCAATGCGCACGAACTGATGCAGCGCAGCCGCCCCCATAATGCGGGCATCATCGCCAATCACCACATGGCCACCCATGACCACGTTATTGACGATAATGACCCCACGTCCCAGCGTGCAGTCATGCGCCACATGTGAATTGGCCATGATCAGGCAGTCCGGACCGATACGGGTCACACCTGTCCCGGTGGCGGTGCCCCGGTGGATGGTCACGTTTTCACGGATAATGGTGCGGGCACCCACAATGCAGGAGGTGGGTTCACCCCTGTATTTCAGGTCCTGTGGCGCCATGCCGACAGTAGTGAAGGGATAGCACACCACCCCTTCGCCCAGAGTGGTGCGTCCATCAACCACCACATGGGAAATCAGTTCGGCATTATCCCCGATTTCGACATCCGGTCCGATCGAACACCAGGGCCCGATACGCACGCCGCTCCCGATACGCGCACGGCTGGATACAATGGATGACGGATGGATTTCAGGCGCTTTTCCACGCCGTTCATCCATTTGGGTACCGTTAGATGAACTTCCTGCCAGAATAGCCTCCATCCCCGCAAGTAACTGTGGCCAAAAGACCCGGAAGCGGATGCCGGCCGTCCCACCGGAACAGGACCAGTGCCGCCACCCGTTTCCCGCGGGATTACCCCATTATCATGGCGCTGAACGTTGCTTCCGCAACGGAAACACCATCAACCCGCGCAATGCCCTTGAACTTCCAGACATTCGCACGGCTACGTTCTTTTTCGACATGAATGCGCAGCTGGTCACCGGGACCGACGGGACGGCGGAATTTCGCACCATCGATCGTCATGAAGTAAACCAGCTTGCCCTCGAATGCCGGGCCAAGCGTCATGACCACCAGGGTCGCGGCCGTCTGGGCCATCGCCTCGATGATCAGCACGCCGGGCATAACGGGGCGTGCAGGGAAATGCCCCTGGAAATGCGGCTCGTTGACCGTGACATTCTTGATGCCGACCGCCGACTGCCCCAGCACGATATCAACCATGCGATCAATCAGCAGGAAGGGATAGCGATGGGGAATCGCTTCCATGATCCGCATGATGTCTATCGATTCCAGCGTCGCGGGTGCCGCGTCTGCCGGGAGTGCCTCTACTTCTTTATCCACGTCGTCCAACCACTTGTTCGGCCTGGAAAGCCCCCGCACCAGACGGAACAGCGGCCTCCTGCCGGTTGAATATGCGATGGCACCGGGCGATCAGGCCTTATCCGCCTTTTCCCCGCCTCCATCCTGCGTCGTTTTTTTGGCCATCCGACGCAGAAAGGCCACGTTCCGGAAAAACTCCCGGAATGGCATGGCCGGACTGCCGATCACATCGGCCCCGGCCTCCACATCGGACATGACACCACACTGCGCGCCGATCCGGGCCTTGGTCCCGATCTTGATATGCCCGATCAGCCCTGCCTGGGCCGCAACCGTCACGAAATCACCAAGTTCGGTCGAACCCGAAATGCCAGCCTGCGAGACGACGATACAGCACCGTCCCAGCCGTGCATTATGGCCAATCTGCACCAGATTGTCGAGGCGTGAGCCAGCCCCGATCACCGTATCACGAATGGACCCGCGATCCACAGTGGAATTGGCCCCGATCTCCACCCCGTCTTCCAGAATGACCCGGCCAAGCTGGGGCACGCTTTCGAATCCTTCAGGTGTCACGGCAAAGCCGAACCCGTCCTGCCCGATGCGCGCGCCGGGCAGCAGCGTGACACGTTCGCCCAGCAGGGCATGGGAAATGGCGACATGCGCGCCAATCCGGCAGCGCGCGCCGATTTCCACCCCACTGCCGATACTGACATGGCTGCCGATATCGGTACCCGCGCCAATCCGCGCCCCGTCCCCCACCACGGTGAAGGCACCGATCGCGGCGCTCGGGTCGATTTCGCATCCGACCCCGATGATGGCGGACGGGTGAATGCCCGGACGGACCGGCGGCGGTGGGTAGAACAGGGACGCAATGCGCGCCCATGCCTGATACGGTGCCTTGGATACCAGCACTGCCGCATGGGGGGGCACCTTGTCAGCGAAGGCCGGGGCCACGATCACGGCACCCGCGCCCGTTCCCTCAAGCAGGGGCAGGTAGCGCCGGTTATCCAGAAAGCTGACCTGATCGCGGGTTGCGGACTGCAACGGCGCGATGCCGGTGAACGCATGCCCGTCCCCCGCGCCATCGGCCGCGCCGCGCAGCTCGGCGCCACTGCACTGCGCCAGCTGGTCCAGCCCGAACGGCCCCTGCGTTACGAAAAACCGCGGGTCGCCCGGCACGTTATCCGGCGTCACTGTCATGAAACCGGCCTTAATGCTTGGCAGGCGGGGTGGACGCCGCGCGGTCGGCATCCGCCGTGGTCGGCATCGTGCCAGACTTGGCCAGTACTTCGGGGTCCACATCCGCCGCAGGGATAAAGACCGTCGGCAGCACGCCATTCAGCTGTGTCGCCACCTGCTGGGTGATATCCAGGCCTTCCTGACTGAGGGCGACCTGTTCACGATGCAGCACCAGGTTCATGCCGCGGCTGCTGGCAACCGCACGGATGATCTGGACCAGTTCGCGTTCGATCTGCCCCAGCGCCACCTGGGCGGCTTCCTGGATCACGCGGTTACGGTTGCGGAAGTTCTTCTGCGCCGCCAGCACGCGTTCCTGCAGCTTGCGCTCGCTGCTCTGGATCTGGTCGGATGACATGGTCTTGGCCTGCCCCTGCAGCTTCTGCTGCTCGTCACGCCAGCTGGCCTGTTCCTTCTGGGCATCGCGGGCCAGATCATCACGGCGCGCGCCCAGCACGCGTTCGGCCTGCTGTGCCGCCGATGACATGCGCATGACATCCGGCACGCTGATCACGCCAATGACGGGAGCGGGCGGCGGTGCACTCTTGGGCACGTCCGGCGCCTTGGGCACGGGCGGCTGCGGCAGGATGGGCGGGGTCTGTGACTGTGCTTCCTCGCTATCGGATGACGGCGCGGGCAGCTGCACGGGGGCGGGCGCCTCATGTTGTGCGGGACGGGCCGCAGGCTGGGCCGCCTTGGGCACGAACCAGCCCGCATTCCCGCCGGAGCCCTGCGCATGCGCGCCCGATACGGCCTGATATCCCCACCCGAGCAGAGCGGTTGCGGCAAGCAGACGAATGCCGGATTTACGCAACATTATCACCTCAGAATTGTTGGCCGAAGCCGAAGCGGAGCAGCTGGGTCCTGTCGTTTGTTCCCTTGTGCAGGGGAACACCCAGATCAATATTCACAAGCCCGAACGGACTCTTCCACGCAATACCCACACCCGTCGAGACAACGGGCGTCAGCGTATCATCATAGACCGGCGTATATTTGGGCCAGTCCTTCATGGAGGTATAGCGCCGGCGGACACGCAGCCCGTCCAGCCCGCCCATATCCACGAAATACCGTCCCTTGATCCCCATGGCCGATGCGAACGGAATGGGGAAATCCACCTGCGCGGAGGCCGTGTACATGAACCGGCCACCCAGGAAGTCCTGCTGCGAATGCATCGGGTTCCCGTCACGCGCGGGGATGGCGTAGCTTCGCGGACCGACGCCACCATCCATGAAGCCGCGTAGCGAATTACCACCAAGATAGAAGTTATCGATGATGTCGCTGCGCCCGCCACCCCAGTTCATGATGTCGCCCGCACCCGCGCGGAAGCTGACGGTCCAGTCATGGTTGCCCATGATACTGTCAAGCGGGATGTAATAGGCGGCATCCACCTTGCCACGCAGGTAACGTTCATTCCCGCCGATACCGGCGAAGTCACCGCCCACACGTACCACGAAACCTTTATGCGGCTGCTGCCTGCGATCACGTGTATCGTATGTCAGTGTGGTGCTCAGCTGCGACAGCAGCGACCAGCCGTTCTGATCCTGCACATAATAGGACGAATCGGACCACGTATCCCCGATCTGACGGTCGGTCAGCGTATAGCTCCACGACTGCGACAGATGGTTGTTGTACGAATACCCCATGCGCAGCGTGATGCCGTACCGCCCTTCCGAATAGCTCTGGTAGGTCATGTAGCGGTTCTGGATACCGAAAATGTCGATACCAGCCACCAGGTTGCGGTTCAGGAAATACGGGTCGGTCAGTGAAATGTCGGCCTGATCTTCGTAATACGCGGCCGTGCCGGTGAAGCCGGCGTCGATGCCGGTACCCAGCAGGTTATGCTGCTTCAGCCCGAGATTGCCCAGCACGCCGGCATCGGTCGAGTACCCGCCACCCAGCGAGAATTCGCCCGTCGGCTTTTCCACCACGTCGGCCGAAATGTTGACCTTGTCCGGCGCGGACCCCGGGGTCTGGTCGATCGAGACGGTCTTGAAGAAGCCAAGATCTTCCAGGATCAGCTTGGAATACTTGCGGTCCAGCGGCGTGTACGGGTCGCCTTCGGCCATGGGCAGCTGCCGCCGGATGACCTTGTCCTCGGTAATGGTGTTGCCGTTGATGTCGATCCGCTCGACATACATCCGCGGGCCTTCGCTTATGTCAAACAGCAGGTTGACGGTGCGCTTTTCCGGGTTACGGGCAATTTCGGGGTGGACCATGGCGAAGGGATAGCCCTTGCCCTGCAGCATTTCCTGCATATCCGTCGCGTTATGCTGGATGGCGCTGCCGTCATACCACTGGCCATGGAACAGCGAGATGTACTTGCGCATGGACTCCGCGCTGACATGACGCAGGGACGAGCGCACATCCATCTTGTTCAGGCGGTAACGCGGGCCTTCTTCCATCGTATAGGTGATGTAGAAGCTCTTGCGGTCAGCCGACAGTTCACCCGTGGCATTCTTGATCTGGAAATCGACAAAGCCGTTTTTCAGGTAAAAACGATGCAGCAGTTCGGCATCATACTTGATGCGTTCGGGATTATACTGGTCGCTGGAGGCAAAGAACCGGTACCACGCCGTTTCCTTGGATGACACGACCCCGGCCAGCCGCGCGCTGCTGAAGGCACGGTTCCCTACGAACGTCACCTTCTTGATCAGCGTCTTCTGCGCTTCGTTGATATGGAAGATGACATCGACGCGATTATGCGCAAGACGGATGATCTGTGGCGTGACGGTGGCCGCGTAACGGGCCTTTTCCGCATAGACGCCAAGGATCTTCTGCCGGTCGGCGGAAATACCCTGCGGGGAATAGACCGCGCGCGGACGAAGCGAGATGACCTTGGTCAGATCCTCGTCCTTGGCCGAATGGTTACCTTCGAACACGATGCGGTTGACGATCGGGTTCTCGACCACGTGCACTTCCAGCACGTTGCCCACGCGCTTGAGCGTGACGTCATGGAACAGGCCCGTGGCGTACAGGGTCTTGAGCGAACGGTCGAGCAGATCCTGATTGAACCGGTCGCCGGGCTGGACAACCATGTATGACAGGATGGTGCTCGTCTCGATCCGGCTGTTGCCCTTGATGTCCACGGCTTCGATCGGATCTTCAAGCGGGGGGGGCTTGATCGCCTCCACCTGCGGTTCCTGGGGCTGCTGCTCCATGCCGCCTGCAGGTGCCATATCTCCGCCGAATGGCGTGTTCTGTGCTGCTTCATCCTGTGCATGCGCGCCCGCTGTCCAGAACAGCGGCATAACGCAGGCAGACGCAAGCAGCGCTGAACGTTTACTCGACAAAATCGCTATTCCTCACCATTCGGCATGCGGATCAGCCATGCATTATGACCGGATGGAGGGCCGGCTCCCTTCCTGTCATGTATCAGTCTTCGTGGCGGACCTATCCGATATACGCCACACTGTGCAAGCACTTGTGTCACCCGCTGCACCTTAGCCCTGTCCGGCGCGCGAGGCGAGCCATTGGAACAGGCCGAAATGTGACAGATCGTTAAAGGTTGAAAATAAAAATAGTCCGGCAATCAGTGCGAAGCCGGCCTGAAAGCTGATTTCCTGAACCCGGCGTGAAACCGGCCGCCCCAGAATAGCCTCAAATACGTAAAATACCAGCCGTCCCCCATCAAGAATCGGCACCGGAAACAGGTTGATCAGCCCGAGGTTGATCGACAGCAGCGCCATGAACGACACAAGGCTGGGCAACCCGTACTGCGCCACCTGTCCCGACATCTGGGCAATGCGCAGCGGACCGCCCAGGTCCTTGGTGCTGTGCCGGCCCGTAATCATCTGCCACAGCCCTTCCAGCGTCTGGACGGACACGTGCCATGTTTCCTTGATGGCGGAAACAAACGCATGCGGCAGGGATTGCGGCTTGCCCATCTCGGCAGCGAAGGACACGCCGATCTGCCCGTGGCGGTCGCCACCCTGTTCCTGTGCCACGCCGATATGGACCGGCAGCGTCTGATCTGCGCCATTGCGCCGGACGGTCAGCGTGGTCCGGGCATCCGCCTGACCGCTGACGAAGGATTGCAGGTCGGTCACGTCGCGCACCGTATGGTCGCCCACGCGCACGATCACGTCACCCTTTTCCACCCCGGCGCTGGCGGCAGCACTGCCGGGCATGACCTGTGCGACCTGATTGAGGATGTGCGGCTGCCCTGACGTTGCGAACAGGCCGGTAAACAGCACGATGGCCAGAAGGAAATTGAAGACCGGCCCGGCCATGATCACGATGGCCCGGGACAGGACCGGCTTGTCATGAAATGTCCGTCCGGGCTGCCAGGCGGCTTTCTGTTCTTCGGTCGCGTCTTCCGGCCCTTCGAATCCGTGGGGACGGACATATCCGCCCAACGGCACCGGGCACAGCCGCCATTCCGTGCCCACGCTGTCATGCCAGCGCAGGAGCGGACGGCCGAAACCGATCGAAAAGACCTCGACATGTACCCCGCGCCAGCGCGCGGCAAGGTAGTGACCAAGTTCGTGAATAAAAACCAGCACCCCCAGCACGAGGGAGAAAGCCAGAACAGTCCGGATCAGATCATGCATGAACGCTACGCTATCTCCCGATGGCCCGAAAGGCCATCCAGAATCATATCAGGCCGCGCGGGCAACCGTACGCTGGCGGGCCACACGTCGGGATTCGTTATCCCAGTGCAGCACCTCCTCCAGCGTATCTGCGCGCTGCGGCCCGATTGATTGCATCACATCCTCGACGATCCGTGCAATATCCAGAAAACCGATTTCGCGCTTCAGAAACGCCTCGACCGCAATTTCATTCGCCCCGGACAGGATCGCGGGCATCGCGCCACCTACCCGCAGGGATTCGCGCGCAAGGCGCAGGGCGGGGAAGCGGACCTCATCCGGGGCCTCGAAATCAAGGCGCGCCAGGGCTGCAAGGTCCAGCCGGGGGGAATTGGTGGGCATGCGCGCAGGCCACGCCAGCGTATGGGCGATGGGAATGCGCATGTCAGCCGAACCAAGCTGCGCCACGATGGACCCATCGGTGTACTGTACCATACCATGCACCACTGACTGCGGATGCACGACCACGCCCAGCTTGTCCTCGGTCACGTTGAACAGACGCGCCGCCTCGATCAGTTCCAGCCCCTTGTTGAACATGGTGGCGGAATCGATGGTGATCTTGGCCCCCATGGTCCATGTGGGGTGCTTCAGCGCGGCCTCCAGCGGGGCTTTTTCCATTTCCTCAAGGCTGGCACGACGGAACGGGCCGCCCGATGCGGTCAGGATGATCTGCTCGACCTCATCCGCCTGCTTGTCAGCCATGGACTGGAATACGGCATTATGCTCGGAATCGACCGGCAGCAGCGTCGCCCCGGCATCCGCCACGGCCCTGAGCATGACGTCACCAGCGCAGACCAGCGCTTCCTTGTTGGCCAGTGCCACGGACCTGCCGTTACGCACGGCCGCCAGCGTCGGCTCCAGCCCGGTTGCCCCCGTGATTGCCGCCATGGTCCAGTCCACCGGCAGGGCCGCCGCCTCGATCACCGCGGCGCGGCCACCAGCGGTTTCAACCCCGCTTCCGGCCAGCAGGCGTTCCAGTTCCGGCAGCAGGCTTTCATCGGCGATCACCGCGCGCCGCGCGCCCAGTGCACGGGCCTGTTCCGCCAGCTTGGCGACATTGCGGCCACCAACCAGCGCGCCGGTGCGGAACTGGTCAGGCGCCTGCAGCAGCAGGTCCACCGTGGAACAGCCGATGCTGCCCGTACTGCCCAGAACGGAAACTGTTTTCATTGTAACGTCATTCCCCAAAACTTTTCGTGGCCCCGGCCATCGCTTCAGTGCAGACCCACATACCAGAAAGCAATGCCGCCAGCAGCGCCCAGCGACAGCAGGGCCGCCATGGGGGCAGCAACCAGCAGGCCGTCAAAACGATCCAGCAGCCCCCCGTGTCCGGGCAGGATCGTGCCCGAATCCTTAACATTACAGGCCCGCTTGAGGGCACTTTCCCCCAGATCCCCTATCTGGGCCGCAATCGCCACCAGGCCACCGAACAGCGCCCCGCGCCACACGGCCCCAGGCAGCGCACCGGGCAACATCACTGCAATCAGCATGCCACCCAGCACAGCACAGCACATTCCGCCGATGGAACCCGACCATGTCTTGGCCGGGGAAATGCGCGGTGCCAGCTTCGGACCGCCAAACACCCGTCCCGTCATGTAGGCCCCGGTATCGCTCAGCGCCACGCACGCGACCAGAAACAGGACAACCCCAGCCCCCGGTTCGCTCATGTACCGCAGCCACAGCAGCGACAGTCCGGCGCAGCCGATCGCCACCTGTCCCGCCCATAGCGCCGGTCCCAGCACGACAGCCGCCACCATGACCAGCAGTGCCCCGCCCCAGTGGCCGGCCAGCGCCGTACCCCCGACACACGCCGCCCATGCCAGACAGAGCTGTCCACGCCGCGTCTCCAGCCCGAAACCGAACAGCCGCGCCCATTCCATGGCCATGCCCGCCATGGCCAGCACGATCAGCGCGCCATACAGCAGGCCACCCGCCCACACGCACAACGCCACGCACGGCACCAGCACGGCGGCCGACAGGACACGTGCACGCAGGTCTTTCCAGTTTCCTGATTTTTTCCCCGCCACGCCAGCGGGCGCCGCCCCCGGCGCAGCTTCAGGCCGGTCGCGCACCGAATCGCCTTTCACGCCGTGAATAGATATCCAGCACGGTATCGAAATGCGTGGCGTCAAAATCCGGCCACGGAATATCAAGAAAAACCAGTTCGGCATAAGCCGACTGCCATAAAAGGAAATTGGACAGGCGACATTCCCCGCTGGTCCGCACCACAAGGTCAGGGTCGGGCATGCCCGCCGTCAGCAGGGCGCTGGCAAAAAGGGTTTCGTCAATATCGCCGGGCTGCAGTTCCCCACGCGCCACGGCCTGCGCCATGCGACTGGCGGCCTGCACGATATCCGCCCGCCCGCCGTAGGACAGCGCCAGCACCAGCACCAGACGGGTGTTGTCACGTGTCGTGTCCTCGGCGCGGCGGGCTTCTTCCTGAATATCGACGGGAAAGCGGGCAAGGTCGCCAATCACCCGCAGCCGCACCCCTTCGCGCGACAGTTCGGCCACCTTGTGCCGCAGGTAATAGCGCAGCAGGCTGGTCAGGTCAGCCACCTCACCCGGGGCGCGACGCCAGTTTTCGGATGAAAAGGCATACAGGGTCAGCCACCGCACACCCCGTTTCGTGGCGGCGCGGACGGTCCGCTGCACGGCCTCCGCCCCTGCCCGGTGCCCTGCCAGCAGCGGCAGGTTGTGCATGCCGGCCCATCGACCGTTTCCATCCATGATGATGGCGACGTGTTCCGGCAGGCATGGTTGGGGCGAAGCTGGTTGATCTAACCCGGACAAGACCTGATTGCCCCTTCAGTCACGCACACGATGGAGCACAATGGTTACGGTGTTCACGGGCTATCAGACCTGCTTGATCTCGCGTTCTTTTTCAACCAGCAGTTCATCAATGCGCTTGACGTACTGATCGGTCAGCTTCTGGATCGCGTCCGACCATGTCTTGACATCGTCCTCGCTGATCTCGCTGCTTTTTTCCAGCTTCTTGGTCTGGTCCATGCCATCACGGCGCACGCCGCGCACGGCAATCTTGCCATTTTCGGCGTACTTGCCCGCGGCACGGGCCAGTTCGTTACGGCGTTCTTCGGTCAGCTGCGGAATGGGCACGCGCACGGTCTGCCCGTCCGCCGCCGGGTTCAGGCCAAGACCCGCATCCCGGATCCCGCGTTCAACCGCGCCCACCAGGGTACGGTCCCAGACCTGTACCGTCAGCATGCGCGCCTCGGGCACGGCGATGGAGCCAACCTGTGTCAGCGGCACTTCACCACCATAGGCTTCCACGCGCACGGGCTCCAGCAGCGCCGGGCTGGCGCGGCCCGAACGCAGGCCGGCAAAGTCACGACGCAGGCTTTCAATGGCGCCGTCCATACGGCGGGTCAGATCCGCCAGCAAGGTTTTCTGATCGACAGACACTGTGGCCCTCCTTTTTCAGTTCTTGATCCGTCAGGCATGGCCGTCCCCATATACGGGCGACGGGAATGCCCCGGTTTCAGTCAGCCGCCACGATGGTGGTGAAACGCCCCTCGCCCCGCATGACACGGGTAAAGGGGTCTTTTCCATGAATATTGAATACCACGATAGGCAACCGGTTTTCACGCGCAAGGCTGATTGCCGCTGCATCCATGACATTCAGGTCATTGGCCAGCACGTCACGGTAGGTCAGCGTGTCAAAGCGCTTCGCATCGGGCACCTTGCGTGGATCAGCGGAATAGACGCCGTCAACCTGCGTGCCCTTGAACAGGGCGTTGCATTCCATTTCCGCGGCACGCAGCGCGGCGCCCGTATCGGTCGTGAAGAAGGGGTTGCCGGTCCCCGCGGCAAAGATCACGACGCGTCCCTTTTCCATATGCCGCACGGCGCGGCGGCGGATATAGGGCTCGGCAATGGAGGACATGTGAATGGCGGTCATAACCCGCGTCGGCACGCCATGGCGTTCGAGCGAGTTCTGCATGAGCAGCGCATTGATGACGGTGGCCAGCATGCCTGCGTAGTCACCCTGCGCACGGTCCATGCCGCGGGCGGCGGCGGCCACGCCACGGAAAATGTTGCCACCACCGATAACCAGGCAGACTTCAATTCCGGTCCGGGCCACGGCTGCCACATCGGCTGCAATGGCATCGACGGTGGCGGGATCGACCCCGTATGATCCGCTGCCCATCAGGGCTTCCCCCGATACCTTCAGCAGGACACGCTTGTAGGAGGTGGGAGCTTGGGGTTTGTCGGACTGGGTCATTGGTCCTCGGCGCAGGTCAGGCAAACAGGGCTAGGGACGGGCAGGCCGCCCGGCCATGCCCTGTCATATAGAGGGATGCCCCCCCCCACAAGCCGATGTACCCCTCTTTTGAGGATTCAGGACGCATCATCCAGGCCGATAGCGCGCAGGCGGGCACGCTCCTCATCCCATCCCGCGCGTTCCTTCACGTTCAGGAAAAGATGGCATTTACGCCCCAGAAGGCGGGTCAGTTCATGTCGCGCCTTTTCGCCGATGGTCCGAATCCGCCTGCCCCCTTCCCCGATCAGGATGGCCTTGTGCGAGGCCCGCGCCACGTAGATCGTCACCTCAATGCGCACCGACCCGTCGGGCCGTTCCTGGAATCCCTCCGTCTCTGCCGTCGCGGCATAGGGCACTTCCTCATGCGTCTGCAGGAAGATCTGCTCGCGCACCAGTTCGGCGGCCAGCAGGCGGTCCGGCAGGTCGGTCAGGTCATCCTCGGGATAAAGATAGGGGCCTGCCGGCAGGTCGGCTGCCAGACGGTCCAGCAGGTCATCCACGCCTTCGCCCGAACGCGCGCTGACCATGAACACATGTTCGACCGGCAGGATGGACGACAGTTCCGCCGTCAGCGGCAGCAGCGCGTCACGTCGGACAAGGTCGGTCTTGTTCAGTACCAGCCACAGCCTGCGCTTCTGTTCCGCAAGCCGGGTCGCTATCGCGCGCAGGGCATCGGTCATGCCCGCACGCGCATCAACGATCAGCAGCGTGATGTCGGCATCGTCCGATCCCGTCCATGCGGCGGCGACCATGGCGCGGTCCAGCTTGCGCCGTGGCTGGAAAATGCCCGGCGTGTCCACCAGCAGGATCTGCGTATGATTGCGCATGAGGATGCCCAGCACCCGGAAACGCGTGGTCTGCGCCTTGGGGCTGACGATGGAAAGCTTGGTTCCCGCCATGCGGTTCAGCAGCGTGGACTTGCCCGCATTGGGCGCGCCCACAATGGCCACGAAGCCACAGCGCGTCGTGTTGTCGTGATCCTGCATGGTCATTGTCCCTTGCGGTCGGTAGAAGAAGCGGCCTGTCCATCCGCGCCAAGCTGGCGCAGCAGGTCCGATGCGGCATCACTTTCAGCCGCGCGCTTGCTGCCCGCGATCCCCTGCCCGGTCCTGCCCTGCGCATCCACCGCAATGACGAAACGCGGCGCGTGCGATGGCCCGTCAGAGGACACGACACGGTACTGTGGCAGCGGCAGGCCACGCCCCAGCACCCATTCCTGCAATGCGGTCTTGGGGTCCTTGGGCGGGCGGGCCTGGGCCACGATGGAGTCATTCCACATCCGCCGCACGAAGGCGCGGGCGGGGTCCAGACCACCATCCAGGTACATGGCCCCCAGTATGGCCTCGACCGCATCAGCCAGCACATTGGCCATCTGCCGCACGCCCGCGCGGGCTTCGTGTTCGGCCACGTCCAGCGCCGACTGCAGCCCCATGGCATGCGCCACCTGCGCCAGCACCGTGCGGGAGACAAGATGCGCATGACGCGGGCCAAGCGCACCTTCCTGCTCATCGGGGAAGCGTTCCAGCAGCCATTCGGCCATAAGCAGGCCAAGTACCCGGTCGCCAATGAACTCCAGCCGCTCGTTGGACCCGGCCCCGCGTTTTGCCGTGCTCTGCCGCGTGCGGCGTCCGCCATTGCGTTCATGCGCGGCCGAGCGGTGCGTAAGCGCGCGCAAAAGCAGGTCGGCCCGCGTGAAATGATAGTCCAGACACGCCTCCAGCCGGGCGATTTCCGCCGCAGGCACGCGTTCGGCGTCCATGATCAGTGAACCCCCATGAACAGACGGTTCCAGCGGATCTCGACCGGCCAGTACCAGACCTGCCAGAAGGGATGGGCGTTATCGACCGACATGAATATCCACTTGGCCTGTCCCACCAGGTTTTCCATCGGAACGAAGCCGAGGTCCTGCGGTTCGTCACCCATGAAGCGGCTGTCGGCGCTGTCATCGCGGTTGTCGCCCATGGCAAAGAAATAACCCGGCGGCACGACGTATTCCGGGGTGTCGTTCTTTCCCCCTTCATCCGTCAGCTTCAGGATATCGTGGGCGACCGGGCCGTGGCCACCGCTGCCGGGCAGGATCTCGCGGTAGCGGTCACCTTCCATGCGGGTGCGGTGTTCGTCTATCGTGGTGTATTCGCCTTCGGGCTCACGC
This sequence comes from Komagataeibacter oboediens, assembly GCF_018491655.1. Classification (NCBI taxonomy): domain Bacteria; kingdom Pseudomonadati; phylum Pseudomonadota; class Alphaproteobacteria; order Acetobacterales; family Acetobacteraceae; genus Komagataeibacter; species Komagataeibacter oboediens. The sequence continues at coordinate 192,665 of NZ_JABLUU010000001.1, forward strand.
GGGACTTCCTGCCCGTTCAGAATCAGCTTTCCCGCGCGCATCTGCACCGTATCGCCCGGCAGACCAACGATCCTCTTGATGTAATCGATCGACGTGTCCTTGGTGAAACGGAACACGGCCACATCACCGCGGTGCGGGGTACTGTTGAAGATCCGTCCCTGGAACAGGTTGGGCGAACCGGGCAGCGCATAATGCGAATAGCCGTAGCTGTATTTTGCCACCCACACGTAATCCCCCACCTGCAGCGTCGGGATCATGGAACCGGACGGAATATTGAACGGTTCGAACAGCACCGTGCGCACGGTAACGGCCAGAACCCCGGCAATCACGACGGTACGCACCAGTTCCAGCAGCCCCCCGTCCCGACGCGTGGCATCAGGCCCCGATGGGGAGGAAATCGTCTTGTTATCGTCCATTGGCATAATTGTTCTTCAATCCGGATCTGGCATCGACCGGACACGGGGCGCCGGACGAATAACGTGCGGATCAAGCCCACGCACCCCCCGCCTGTCAAGCATTGCCCATGCGGGCACGACAGGTGGTCAGGCTGCGCTGGCCTTTTCCGCCATGATCATGACCTGCGCGAAGGCATAGGGGTGCTCATCGGTCATGGTCAGGAACACCTGCGCCACAAGCCCGTCGGGCACCAGTGCGTGCAGCCGCACCAGCGCCCCACCCGTCAGCCGCATGACCGGCTGGCCCGTCGGCAGGTTCTCGACCCCCATGTCACGATGGAACACGCCCTGCGAAAAGCCGGTTCCCAGCGCCTTGGCGCAGGCTTCTTTCGCCGCCCACCGCTTGGCAAAGGTCCCCAGCCGCGCGGGCCCGTACCTGCGGGCGGCGGCGGCACGTTCGGACGCGGTGAAAACGCGTTCCTCGAACCGTGTGCCGTGCCGGACGAAGACGGTTTCAATCCGCCGTGCGTCACACAGGTCGGAGCCAATGCCGATCAGCATGGCCTATCCCCTGGCCCGTTCAACCTGCACCACGCCACGGGCCGCGCGCAGCGCCACCATGATGGTTGTCAGGTGGCGCAGGTCCCGCACCTCGATATCCGCAAGGATTTCCATGAATTCAAGCTGTCGGTTGACGATGCGCAGGTTGACCAGCACACCTTCATGCTTGGCGGCGATATTGGTCAGCGTCGCCAGCATGGCCGGTTCATTGGCCGTCACCACGCTCAGCCGCCCGGTATAAAGGCCGGTGGCGTTGCGCGCGATCAGGTCATAATCCCAGTCCAGATCCATGAACCGTTCGGGGGTGGCAGCAAAAGTCTCCAGCGTCTGGCACCCCAGCGTATGGACCGTGATCCCCTTGCCGGTGGACACGATGCCCACGATCCTGTCGCCAGGCAGCGGATGGCAGCACCCGGCGAAATGCACCGCCATGCCGGCACCCACGCCCGCCAGCGCCATGCCCGCCGCAGGCTTGCGCCGCCCGGCCGCTCCGCCGGGGGACGCCGAGGGCGCGCGCATGGACAGGCCCGGCACCATGCGCGGCGCACGCGGCGCACGACGCAGCTCGGGATAGGCCAGTTGCACGACTTCCCGCGCGGACTGGTTGCCATTGCCCACCGCGACATACAGGTCGGGCACCGATTGCAGGCGCAGGTCCTTGAGCAGGCTGTCCAGCACCTTTTCCGACCCGTCCACCCCTTCCTGCCGGAAGGCCTTGGCCAGCGCCACGCGGCCGCTTTCCAGATGGGCCTCGCGCTGCTGCAGCGCCACATGGCGGCGGATGCGCGCACGCGCCTTGCCAGTGACGACAAAACGTTCCCACGATGGCGAGGGCGTGCCCCCGCGCGCGGTCATGATCTCGACCTGATCGCCGTTCTGCAGTTCATGGCGCAGCGGCATGAGGCGGCCATTGATGCGCGCGCCAACACAGCTGTCGCCCACCTGGCTATGCACGGCATAGGCAAAATCAACCGGCGTCGCCCCACGCGGCAGCGAAATCAGCTGTCCCTTGGGCGTGAAGCAGAACACCTGATCCTGATAGAGCTCGAGCTTGGTATTCTCAAGGAACTCATCGGGCGCAGCCGAGTCCTCGAGAATATCCAGCAGGTCCTGCACCCAGCGCAGCCCGGACACGACGCCCTTTGCTTCCCTGCTGCCGGCGGCATCGGGCACCTGTTTATACAGCCAGTGCGACGCGACACCATTTTCGGCCACATCGTGCATTTCCGGCGTGCGGATCTGGACCTCGATCTTCTGGTTACGCGGGTGGCGCAGGGTCACGCCGGTATGCAGGCTCTGGTAACCATTGGCCTTGGGGGTGGAGATATAGTCCTTGAACCGCCCCGCAATCACCGGATAGGCGGCATGCACCGCGCCAAGCGCCACGTAACAGGCCTCACGCGTTGGCACCATGATGCGGAACGCCATGATATCGGACAGCTGTTCAAAGGCGACGTTGCGCCGCTGCATCTTTTCCCAGATGGAATAGGGCGTCTTTTCCCGCCCGGTGACCTCCACGCCTTCCAGCCCGGCTTCCGCGCACAGGACCTGAAGCTCGCGGCGGATTTCCTCGATCACGTCCGCGCCCTGCCCGCGCAGATAGTTCAGGCGCGCACGGATGGTCGCCATCGCTTCGGGCTCAAGCGCCGCGAACGACAGGTTCTGCAGTTCCACCTTCACCTTGTCCATGCCGATACGGCCGGCAAGGGGGGCGTAGATTTCCATGGTTTCGCGCGCGATGCGCTGCCTGCGGTCCAGGCGCTGCACATAATGCAGCGTGCGCATGTTATGCAGGCGGTCGGCCAGCTTGACCAGCAGCACGCGGATGTCGCGCGACATGGCCAGCACCAGCTTGCGGAAGTTTTCCGCCTGCTTGGTCCGGTCGGACTGCAGTTCCAGCCGCGTCAGCTTGGTGACGCCATCCACCAGTTCGGCAACGGTATTGCCGAATTCCGCGCGCAGCTGCTGCTGCGTTACACCCGTATCCTCGATCGTATCGTGCAGCAGGGCCGTAATGATCGAGGCGGAGTCCAGATGGAAACCCGCCAGTATGTTGGCGACGGCAAGCGGATGGGTAATGTAGGGATCGCCGTTGTCGCGGGCCTGCCCCGCATGAGCGGCCTTCGCCACCTCAAAAGCGCGGCGGATCAGATCCGTATCGGCGCCGGGATCATACGCCAGGATGCGACGGATCAGGCCGTCACATGAAACCACGCGCTCCCCTTCCCCCCGCGTGGCGGGAAGGGCGGCAGCGCCTGTCGTCACTCCACCCGTGACAGGCACGGGCATGGAGGAAGATGTCGTTTCCGATCTGACCGGGTCAGTCACCTTCCACCCTTTCGTCAGAAGATGTTACCGGCCCCGTCCACTCAGGGCCGCCTCAACCGAAGCCTCAAGTTCTTCAGCCGACATGCCGCCGCTGGAATTGCGTGCCTCTTCCTCGGCCGAGACATCCTGCAGGCCAAAGATGTTCTGTTCGGTCGGGATCAGGTCGACCACTTCCTCATCGGCGGGCTCCGGCTCCGGCGCGCGGGCCAGCGAGCGGACGAGGTCGCTGCGGATCTGGTCCAGACTTACGGTCTGGTCAGCGATCTCACGCAGGGCAACAACGGGGTTCTTGTCGTTGTCACGGTCAATCGTCATTTCCTCGCCACGGGACAGGGCGCGTGCGCGCTGCGCTGCCAGCAGCACCAGTTCAAAACGATTGGGAACCCGCTCAACGCAGTCCTCGACAGTGACGCGTGCCATCAGGCCTGAACTCCGGTTATTAATTGGTTGTGTTGATCAGAATTTACCTTACTACCCGTGCGCCTGTCCCGATGCAAGCGTTCAGTCAGCCCGCGCGGGCATGGGCGTGATCTCCTGCCCCGCGACGGCGGGCAGGAAAGCATCGATTCCCCGCCCCGTCACGGGGTCGCGCCAGTCGGGCATGACATCACGCAGCGGCAGCAGCACGAAGGCGCGTCCGGTCGCGCGCGGGTGCGGCAGAACGGGGTCGGGAGCAGCACGCACAAGGTCGCCCATGGTGATGATGTCCAGGTCCAGCGGGCGGGCGGCGTTCACCACCGTGCGCCTGCGTCCGGCCTCGGCCTCGATATCATGCAGCCGCGCCAGCAGCCATGCCGGGTCCACCTGTCCCGACAGCCGCACGACTCCGTTTACATAGGGGGGCTGGCCCGAAGGGGGGACCGGCGCGCTTTCATACCAGCGCGATACCGCCACCACCGACAGGCCGGGCAGGCGCGCAAGCCGGTCAACCGCCCACAGGCAGGTCTCGGCCGCAGTTTCACCACTTTCACGAGGCAGGTTCGCACCCACCGCAATTGTTATATCATTCAGGGCCGGCGCAGATTGCAGCATTGTCATGTGAAAACAGTGTTCCAGACGGTTACCGTCAGTTAGTAATCCCCGCGTAGGGAACTTTCAAAAAGGATGTGGCTTCATATACATGCAAGTGCCATTGCTGCCAGACAACTTTCACCGCGATGCAGAATACATGCAGCGCGAAATTTAACACGGCCGTGACGTATTCACTTTTCTTTTTCAGGGACTGACCATAAATGTTTTTTCAACCTCAGGAGCGGCTATGTCTGTTTATAGACGGCACCAGCCTGTATTCCGCATCCCGCAACCTTGGATTTGAAGTCGATTACCGCAAGTTACTGCATTTTTTCCGTTCCAAGTCGAATGTACTGCGCGCCTATTATTATTCCGCCGTCCTGGACACCGAGGAGTATTCCCCCCTCAAGCCGCTGACCGACTGGCTTGTCTACAACGGCTATACCCTTGTCACAAAAAACGCGCGGGAGTTCATCGACCATAATGGCCGCCGCCGCGTGCGCGGCAACATGGATGTGGAACTGGCGGTGGACATGATGGAAATGGCCCCGCATATCGACCATGCCGTGCTGTTCAGCGGGGATTCGGATTTCCGCCGCCTGCTGGAATCCATGCAGCGTCAGGGCGTGCGCACCACCGTGGTCGGATCGATCAAGACCTCGCCCCCCCTGATTGGCGATGAACTGCGCCGCCAGGCGGACCAGTTCATTGAACTGGCGGATATCGCAACCCATTTCATGCGCCGCCATATCGAAAACCGGCCGCCCCGCAACGCTACCCCGCCCGTACGCCACCCCGCCGACCAGATGAGCGAACACGACGAGGACTGACACACACCGCACCCCGCCCGCCACACAGTGGCCGGGCGGGGTTTTTCGTCGGGTTCAGCCGTCCAGCTGCAGTGCCGCGCGCGTGCGGTCACGCACCTGCGCGCACAGGGCCGCATCCTGCCCCAGCTTGACGCCGTAGGAGGGGATCATTTCGCGCAGGCGGGATTCCCATTGTGGCAGACGGCCGCCAAAGCAGCGCTGCAGCACCGTCAGCATGATCGGCGCCGCCGTGGACGCCCCGGGGGATGCCCCCAGCAGCCCGGCGATGGAGCCACCCGCACCCGTCACGACCTCGGTCCCGAACTGCAGCACGCCACCACGCTTTGCGTCCTTCTTGATCACCTGAACGCGCTGGCCCGCGGTAATCAGTTCCCAGTCTTCCTTGCGCGCAGTGGGGACAAAGTCACGCAGCGCCTTCAGCCGGTCCTCGCTGGACTGCATGACCTGCTGGATCAGGTATTTCGTCAGCGGCATGTTGTCGCGCGCCACCGCCAGCATCGCCCCGATATTGTCCATGCGGATAGAGCGCGGCAGGTCCAGCCATGACCCCTGCTTGAGGAACTTGGTCGAGAACCCGGCATACGGCCCGAACAGCAGCCCGCGCTGCCCGTCAATCACGCGCGTGTCCAGATGCGGCACCGACATTGGCGGCGCACCCACGGATGCCTTGCCATACACCTTGGCATGGTGCTGTTGCACGACCTCGGGGTTGGTGCAGCGCAGGAACTGGCCGCTGACCGGGAAACCGCCAATACCCCGGGCTTCGGGTATGCCGCTTTTCTGCAGCAGGTGCAGCGCGCCGCCGCCCGCGCCAATGAACACGAATTTGGCGCGCACCCGGCGTTCGCCCCCGCCATGCACGGCGCGGACGGACACATCCCATTCATTATTGCCTGCGGGCTTGAGGTCTTCCACCTCGTGCGCAAGGTTGAGGTCAAAACCCGGCTTGCCCTGCAGCAGGCTGATCAGGCGATGGGTCAGCGCGCCGAAGTTCACATCCGTGCCCGCCGGATGCCATGTGGCGGCCAGCGGCTGTCCCGGCTTGCGGTCCTGCATGACCAGCGGCATCCACTGGCGCAGCTGCCCTTCATCGGTGGACAGCGACATGCCCGCAAACAGTGGGTGCTCCTGCAGCGCCGCATGGCGGCGGCGCAGGAAGTCAACGTTTTCGGGGCCCCAGACGAAGCTCATGTGCGGAATGGGGTTCAGGAAATCGCGCGGCGAAGCGATCTGTCCCGTTTCCACCAGATAGGACCAGAACTGGCGTGAAACCTGAAAGGCCTCGTTGACGTTCACGGCCTTGGAAATATCCACCACCCCGTCGGGACGGAGCGGCGTGTAATTCAGTTCGCACAGGGCGGAATGGCCGGTGCCGGCATTGTTCCAGCCATTGGAACTTTCCAGCGCCACGTCATCCAGCCGCCCGAACAGGCCAATGGACAGGCCCGGTTCAAGCTGGCGCAGGAGCGCGCCCAGCGTTGCACTCATGATTCCGCCGCCAATCAGGACCACGTCGTACGTGGAAGCGGCAGAGGAGGGATTCGAGGTCATGGCATTCTCCGGATCGGCATCGGAAACCCGCTGCGTGGCTGTTCATCGGCTGGACCGGGCAGCCACCCGGCGGCGCGGGGAACCCGGCCTGATTGCACGTTCATGTCAGTTACCGGCATGGTGACCGGCACCCGGCGCATGGGGGCATGACCCTCACACCACCGGACAGTCGTCAGCCCTTTCCTTGCCACCATGTTCGCCAGGGCGGGGCATCATCTCTGCGCGAGGACGGCAACCTGCCCCGCCGCACGGGGGGCCGGACGCCACGGTTCATACCGCGCCCGCCGCCCGGAAAACGTCCCCGCCCGCAAGGACAACATCGCGCGAGCGGGCCGCCCCTCCTTACACGCATCACGTATGACCGTCATCCGCATTGATCCATGCAGGCCGCCGGATTCCCGCCATATCCCTGCCGGATCATGACTGCCGCCACCATGCATGACAGCACGCGCACCGGCACGGGGTCCGCGCGGCTGGTCAGGATGACGGGCACGCGCATGCCCATGACGATGCCCGCCGCCCGCGCCTGACCGATAAAGGTCATCTGCTTGGCAAGGATGTTCCCCGCTTCAAGGTCGGGCACCACCAGTATGTCCGCCTGCCCCGCCACGGGGGAAACCACGCCCTTGCACCGCGCGGCCTCGGGGCTGACGGCGTTATCAAGCGCCAGCGGGCCATCCAGTACCGCGCCGGTAATCTGTCCGCGCTCGGCCATCTTGCACAGGATGGCCGCATCCAGCGTGGAAGGCAGGTCGGGATTGACCATTTCCACTGCCGACAGGACCGCCACCTTTGGCAGCCCGATACCCAGCATGTGACCAAGGTCGATGCTGTTCTGGACAATGTCGCGCCGGGCATCCAGGTCGGGAGCGATGTTCACCGCCCCGTCGGTCACCAGCAGCACGCGCGGGGCCTGCGGCGCATCCAGAACGTAGACGTGGCTCATGCGCCGGGTCGTGCGCAGGCCGCCGTCATGGTGGCCCAGTTCGTGCAGGAAAATGCGCGAATGCAGCGACCCCTTCATCAGGGCCGCAACCGTTCCCTCCCGCGCCATGCGCACACCCTCTCGCGCGGCGTCGCCATCGGTGGACACGTCAACGATACGGCAGCCCGACAGGGTAATGCCCGCGTCCTTCGCCATCTGACCGATCCGGGCAGCGGGGCCGATCAGCACGGGCGTGGCCAGGGCCGCCTGCGCAATGTCGGATGCCGCCTGCAACGCCGGCACGCTACAGGGATAGACCACGCCAAGCGCCATGGGCGGATGGCCGGAAAGGGTCCGTGCAAGATCGTCAAAAAAATGCAGGCTGCGCATCATGTCTCCTTCCCGTGACGGACCGAGTGCGGGCACCTGATTGCCACAATTCCCCCCGATCCCCCGGCATCATCTTTATGCGAGGCATACCCGCCGCGCGTCATCGGGGCGTGACGTCATGCCCGCTATTGCCCACATTCAGGCACTGGCCACCGGGCCATCACGCAACAGGTTTAAGGAGAACCCGCATGTCCACCGCTCCGCTGATCGGTTTTGTCGGATTTGGGGCCATGGCGTCCCGCATGGGGGCCAATCTGGCCAGGGCCGGCTACCGGATCGTGGCCTATACCCCGTCAGGCAAAGGCGGCGATGGCAGCACCCGGTTCATGCCCACGCCGCGCGCGCTGGCACAGGAAGCCGATATTGTCCTGGCCTGCGTGCCGGATGACGAGGCACTGGACAAATCCATGAACGGCCCCGATGGCGTGCTGGCAGGCATGAAGTCGGGCGGCCTACTGATCAACACCAGCACGGTGGCGCCCGAAACCTCCGTCGCGCTGGCGCAGTCGGGTCAGGCGCATGGCATCACCATCATCGACGCCCCCGTGGCCGGCAGCACGCCGGAAGCGGAATCGGGCAACCTGATCGTGCTGGCCGGTGGCGCGGCGGCCGACATCAGCCGTGCGCAGGGCGTGTTCGACGCCATCGGCCGCCTGACCATCCATGCCGGACCGGTGGGCAGCGGATCGAAGCTGAAGCTGGTCATCAACGGCATCATGGGCGCAACCCTGGCGGTCGTGGCGGAAGGCGTCACCTACGGCCTCGCCTCCGGGCTGGATCGCGGCATGCTGTTTGACGCGCTGGATGAAGTGCCGGTGATTTCACCGCACCACAAGCGCAAGCTTAAGGCGGCGAAGGCGGGGGATTTCAGCCCGCAGTTCCCTGCCCGCCTCATGCAGAAGGACATGCGCCTGCTCATGACCGACGCGGCGCGCCAGACCGCGCCCCTGCCCGCCATGGCGGCAGCAACCCAGAGCCTGTCACTGACCCGCCGCCGCCACCCTGACGAGGATTATTCCGCCCTGTTCGCCGTCATGGAAAGCATGGTGGCCAACACGCCCTGAACCCCACCAGCCAGGAAATTTTCTGGTGAAGCTGCTAAGGGGGCGCCCGGAAACGTCCGTCATTTCCGCCAGCGGGCTGTTGTGGAACAATCCCTAGACCCACCCGCGCAATAGCGCGCCCATGACCGCCAGCCTGTCGCCCACGCCACGGGGGGACGCACTCCCATCGCCATCCACCCGCCCGCGCATGTCCCGCAGGCCAAGGACGGCGGGCAGCCCCGTGGCAAGGGCGGCACGCGGCAGGCGTGGCCCTTCACGCACCATGTCCAGCCATTCGCGTCCCTGCTGGCGCAATCCATCGCGCAGGGTGGCGATCTGGGCGGATGTGGCCTGCCCGGTCCGCAGGCCGTCGCGCGTCAGGCCGACATGCGCCAGCGCATCTTCGGGTAACGGGCAGCGACCCGCGCGCAGTACGGCAGGCAGGTAGCGCACCAGCGCCCCCACGCCATAAATCCCGCCCATGAGACGTATGCGCGCCAGCAGCGTGGATTCGGCAAACCCCGCGGCCTGCGCCATGGCGACCTGCACGCCCCCCGCGCCATCCAGCATGGACGCCTGCCACGCTGCCCGGTCGGGCAGGCCATCGAGTTCACATTCGCGTGCCGTGATGATGCCCTCCAGCGTTTCACGCCGCACCACGCCACGACCCAGCAGGTCCAGCAGGGCCACCGCCGTGTCATGGCGCTGCGCATTGCCGCTTTCCAGCACATCGCGCCACCACTGCAACCGGATCAGACCCGCCATCGGCCCTGCCACCGCCCATGACGCAGGGGTCGCAACCGCCCGCGTGCATTCATGGTTGAAGGCGATCAGCACCATCGCCGCCATACGGGCGGCCGGTGGTACGAACAGCGCGCAGAAGAAGCGGTCCGGGTCGGCACGACGCGCGTCATGCAGGAACGACGCCCCCCCTGCCACCGGCGGGCATGCATCCATCTGGCCCGTCATGGCGTTTGGTCCGGAAGGCGTGGCGCTGGGGTGTTCATACGTCCGTCACTTGACGCACCCGCTCCGCACCCATAGCAATCTTGGTATGGCGGCTTCATGCCGCTCCTTGCAATTCCCAGGAGAATGTTCATGGCTTTCGAATTGCCGTCCCTTCCCTTCGCCTACAATGCCCTTGCCAACCGTGGCATGTGCCAGGAAACGCTGGAACTGCATCATGACAAGCATCATCAGGCCTATGTGACGGCGCTGAACGGATTTGTCGAATCCAAGCCGGAACTGCAGGGCAAGTCGCTTGAGGAAATCATCCTCATGGTCAAGGGCAAGCCTGACCAGGCGCCCGTGTTCAACAATGCGGGACAGCACTGGAACCACATCCTGTTCTGGCAGAACCTTGCCCCCAAGGGCGGCGAGATCCCTCACGCCCTGTCCAAGAAGCTGGTCGAGGATTTCGGCAGCATCGAAAAGTTCAAGGCCGACTTCAAGGCAGCCGCCGCATCGCAGTTCGGCTCGGGCTGGGCATGGCTGGTTCTGGCTTCCGACGGCAAGCTGAAGGTGACCAAGACCGGCAACGGCTCCAACCCGCTGGCCGAAGGCCAGGGCAAGGTGCTGCTGGGTCTGGACGTGTGGGAACACTCCTACTACCTCGACTTCCGCAACCGTCGTCCCGACTACATCACCAACTACCTGGACAAGCTGGCCAACTACGAGTTCGCCGAAGCGCAGCTCCAGTCCGCCTGATTGCCTGTTTTCAGGTAACAGACCGAAAAACCCGGCCTTGCGCCGGGTTTTTTGCGTACAGGGCTGTGTGGAACAGCCTGCCACGGACATATCGGACGATCATAGGAATGTTTCAGGACAGGCTGCCTTTTTGAAACAGGGCAGCGCCACACACCCCGGTCCTGATCAATGGGTCGTTGCGGGCGATTTTCTCATACCCGCGAATGGGCCCGCGTGCCCAGCGCCCGCAGCGGGGTGCCGCGCATCAGTTCCACCTCGATCTGTTCCAGCGTCATGCCGCGCGTTTCAGGCACACGCAGCAGCACCATAACCATGAACACCGCATTCAGCCCGGCATATCCCCACAGCACCCGGTCCGCCCCCAGTATTTCCAGACCGGTCAGGAACGTGGCGCTGACCAGCATGTTGGCCACCCAGTTGGCACAGGTGGAGCATGCCATACCGAACTCACGCCCGCGCAGCGGCAGGATCTCGGCACAGAGCAGCCAGGTCAGCGGTCCCGCCGCGAACGCGAACGCCGCGACGAACACCAGCATGAACACCCCCATAAGCAGCCGCATACCCGGCATGGGCGGCATGCCCCCCGCCACCATGGCCGCCTGCGCGCCCATGGCCAGCGCCATGACGGCAAACCCGCCGATCAGCATGGGCCTGCGCCCGATCCGGTCAACGCAGGTCGTGGCGATACAGGTGGACAGCAGGTTGATGATCCCGATTCCCACCGGTCCCCAGACCTGCACGTAATGGCCATACCCCGCCAGCCCGATGATGTAGGGTGCGTAGTACAGCACTGCATTGATGCCGGAAAACTGCTGCGCCACCTGCAGCCCCACCGCCAGCCACATGGCCCGGCGGCAGTTTGGGTCCTTCATGAAACTGCCGATCCCGTCGCGGCGGGCGGCCAGACGGGCCATGATGGCATTGCGTTCGGCCATGACCAGCCGGGGCAGGCCACGTAGTTCGATCAGCACGCGGCGCGCGTCGCGCTCACGCCCCTGCGCCAGCAGCCAGCGCGGGCTGGGCGGCAGGAACAGCACCCCCATCATGAACACAAGGCCAGGAAAACCCACCACGCCCAGCATCCACCGCCATCCGCCAAAATAGGAAAACAGCCCGTCGGATACGAATGCCGCCAGCAGCCCGCATGAAATCATGAGCTGGTAGCCCAGTATCATCGCGCCCCGACGCCCGGAATCAGCAATTTCGGCAATATAAAGTGGCGTGGCGAACGTGGTCGCCCCGGTCGCCAGCCCCAGCAGCAGCCGCGCCAGCATGAGTGAGCGGTACGACGTGGCTTCGGCGCATAACAGCGGCCCCACCACGAACAGGGCCGCTGTCAGCACCAGCGTGCGCTTGCGCCCGCAGCGATGCGACAGCCACGCCGCCCCCAGCACGCCCATTGCCGCCCCCAGCAGCATGACGCCAACCATGGATTCGCGCTGGAAATCCGACAGGACGAATTCCTGCGTGATCAGGTCCAGCGCACCGGACATGACCCCCGTATCAAGCCCGAACAGGATGCCGGACAATGCCGCCAGGCCACCAATCAACCCCGCGCGTCCGCGCAGGACCGGCCCATGCCGGATGGTGGGACCTGTCTCTGCATCGTCGCGCTGCCTGTGCATCCTGCCTGCTCCTGATGTTACAGGATGCAACGGCAGAACACGGGTGAAGTTCACCCCTCATCCACGGTCGCGCGGGGATTAGGGGGCAGGACTTACTTCGCCGGCTTGTCAGGCGTGGAATCATTGGCGGGCGTGGACGCGCTGGTAATGACCGAACCCAGGGTGTCGCGTATCACGGTCACCCGCACGCCCGGCGCGATTTCGACCTCGACCTCGTTCGATTCCGCCTGCACCTTCTGCACCACGCCGATGATGCCACCCGCCGTCAGCACCCGGTCGCCACGGCGCAGGGCGGCAATCTGGTTGCGTAGCTGCTTCTGCTTGACCTGCTGCGGGCGAATCAGCAGGAAATAGAAAATGGCGAACATGGCCACGTACGGCAGCACGGCCATGATGCCGTCACCACTGAGCAGCCCACCGCCAGCCGACTGGGCATGCGCGGGCGTTGTTAAAAAATCATTGATAATAGAAGGCATTACGATCTTTCCGGCATAATGAAGGATTGAACGGGTTGCGGGTTTGACATGCGGACCATAGTTTTCGCCTGTTTCCCGTCAAGGCGTTCGCCTGCCCTACCCGGCCAACGCGCTCCGGATCGCCTGGTGGCATGCGCCACCGCACTCAGTCATGCTGGAATCAGGAACGACGATGGACAGTACCGCCCTTCCCCTTCTCGAACGCATTGCCGCGGCCCTTGAACGGCTGTCCCCGCCCGCGCCCTCGCTTGCCGGGCTGGAGCAGGCGGACGCCTTCATCTGGCATCCCGGTCTTGGCCGCCTGACCGCCGTATCCCACGTCGCCCACGTGGACATGGACCTGCTGCAGGGCATCAACCTGCAGCGCAAGATGCTGCTGGACAATACGCTGCATTTCGCCCGTGGCCTGCCCGCCAACAACGCCATGCTGTGGGGCGCGCGCGGCATGGGCAAGTCATCGCTGGTCAAGGCCGCCCACGCGCAGGCGAATCTGGTGGATGGTAAACCCGCCCCCCCGGGCAAGGGGCGGCTGGTGCTGGTTGAAATCCAGCGCGAGGACCTGTCCACGCTGCCCGACCTGCTGGCGCTGCTGCGTGAAAGCCCGCGCCGCTTCATCGTCTTCTGCGACGACCTGTCGTTCGAGCGCGAGGATGCGGATTACAAGGCCCTGAAATCGGTGCTGGACGGCGGCATCGCCGGACGGCCGCAGAACGTGCTGTTCTACGCCACGTCCAACCGCCGCCACCTGATGCCGCGCGAGATGATCGAGAACGAAAGTTCGACCGCCATCAACACGTCCGAAGCGACGGAGGAAAAGGTCTCGCTGTCCGACCGCTTCGGCCTGTGGATCGGATTCCACAACTGCGCGCAGGACACGTTCATGGACATGGTGCGCGCCTATGCGAAGGAACGCAGCCTGCCGATCACGGATGCGGACCTGACCCGGCGCGCCAATGCGTGGTCGCTATCGCGCGGCGGCCGGTCAGGGCGTGTCGCGTTCCAGTTCATTGAAGACCTCAGCGCGGAACTTTCTGCGTGAACATGATCCATAACATGGATTGACCCCCGCCCTGCCTGTCATGCTGATGCCATTGCCCGCGCCCATGGCGGCAGCAGATGGAACAAGGAGGCAGCCGGGGAAATGGTCCAGCAATATATTACAAAACATTATGGCGCTGAACCATTTGCCCTGGGGGTAAAAAACATCCTTAATATCGCCATGGCGGCGCGATACGGTTGCACATGCCCTATCCCCGGCATGTGACCGGCATCCTGTCCCGTGGCACATCCGGCTGCCATGCCCTGTTAACAGTCAAGAGAGACAATGGATCAGTCGTTATCGCCCGACAGCATGCAGTCCTCCGCCCCGGTTACCGGGCGGGATCTGCGCCGCATTCGTGCCAACCCCGATTTCTGGTACCCCGTCGCGTGGTCACGGGAACTGAAGCCGGGCAAGACCATAGGTACCCGCTATGCCGGGCAGCCCATTGCCCTGGTGCGCCCCAAGGAAGGCGGCAGCGTGTTTGCGCTGGAAGACCGCTGCGCCCACCGTCAGGTCCCGCTGAGCAAGGGCACCGTCAAGGGTGAGTCAGTCCAGTGCTGCTACCACGGCTGGGCCTATGGCCGGTCGGGCCGCTGCATTGACGTACCCTATCTTGGCAAGGGCAAGCTGCCCAACGGCGTGCGTACCTACCCCGTGCGGGAGGTTGACGGCCTGATCTTCGTTTTCCCCGGAGACCCGGCCAAGGCAGAGACAACACCCTTCCCCCGTCTGGCGGAAGTGGCCAACCCTGCCTACAAGACCCGCCGCTTCGGCCAGCTTGTGCACTGCCACTACAGCTTCATGCACGAGAACCTGATGGACATGAACCATCAGTTCATGCACATGAAGCAGATGGGGCAGATGAAGCCCCGTTTCCTGGGGCAGGAACGTGGCCCCGGGCTGGTGGAAGCCCGCTACAGCTTTGCCCGCACCAGCGGCAAGCAGCCGATTGGCGAGGCGCTGATCTTTGGCCAGAAGCGTGATAACAGCGAAAAGTTCGCTCATCGCGACGTCATGACCATCCGCACGGTCTATCCTTACCAGACGCTTCATATCCAGACGGGCGACAGCGCCCCGGTCATGGACCTGTGGATTGCATATGTGCCGCAGGACGAAGCGGAACTGACCAACCGGGTGTTCGGGCTGCTGTCGATCAAGCGGCCGGGCGTTCCGGGGCTGCTGGATCTGGCATGGCCGTTCCTGACCGCGTTTACCGAACGGATTTTCCGTGAAGACCGCGAGATCGTGGAACTGGAGCAGAACGCCTGGTACGAACAGGGGGGCGACCGCAACCAGGAAATCTTCCCGGTCATATGCAACCTGCGCGAACTGCTGGTGGAATGCGGACTGCCAGCCGGACAGGACGCGCCCGCACCCGTCGCAAGGGGCGCCTCAAGCGCATGAGCGTGCAGGGAATACATGGTTCCGGCACCTTACTGGAGGCCGGTGAATACCGCCTGCGTGAAGTCCGCACATCTGATGCGGGCACCATGCACAGGCTGATAAATGACTGGAGCGTGGTGCGGATGCTCAGCCGCGTTCCATTCCCCTACTCGCTCGCGCTGACCGAGGAATGGATCGCCGCGACCATTGAACAGTCGCGGCGCGGGGAAGCCTATCATTTCGCCATTACGTGCCCTTCATCCGATGCGCCGGATTCGCTGATCGGGTGCATCGGGCTGCGCATCAATGCCACCGACCGGTCCTGCTCGCTGGGGTACTGGGTGGGGCGTGCGCACTGGAACCGCAAGGTCGCCACCACCACGGCGGGCCGTCTGGCGCGCTGGGCACTGGCCAACCTGCCGGTTGAACGCCTCACCGCATCCGCGGCACATGACAACCATGCCTCCATCGCCGTGCTGCGCCGGATCGGTTTCCGGGAAAATGGAACGGGGTCGCAGGAATTCGTCTCACGCGGGGGGGAATACCCTGTCCGCCTGTTCGAGGCGCGCCACGCCGACCTGTCGGGGGAAGCAATGGCCGAGGAAATGGCCCAGGTGGCGGACAGCACCCGCAAGGTCGTGCTGGTCGCGGCCGTGGCACTGGTGGATTCGGATGCCCGCGTGCTGCTGGCCCGGCGGCCCGAAGGCAAGTCGATGGCGGGGCTGTGGGAATTCCCCGGCGGCAAGGTCGAAACGGGAGAAACGCCCGAACAGGCCCTGATCCGCGAACTGGATGAGGAACTGGGACTGGATGTCGCCCGTTCCTGCCTTGCGCCGTTTACGTTCGTTTCCCACGATTACGGACATTTTCACCTGCTCATGCCCGTCTATGTCTGTCACCGGTGGAAAAACACCCCCACCCCCCGGGAAGGACAGACACTGGAATGGGTGGCGGCCGACAGGCTGCGCGATTACCCCATGCCCGATGCCGACCGTCCCCTGATCCCGCTGCTGCAGGACCTGCTTTAACCCAGCGGAATATCCCGCAGGGCCGCCAGTTCGGCAGCGGGGAACGGAACAGGCTGCTGTCCCGGCACGTCCACCTGAAAACTGAACAGGCTGCCCGCCTGCGGCATCTGCGCCAGACGGTCGGGCGGTGTATTCTTCCGCGCCGTCGTAATATACGCCGTGCGCAGATCCGGCCCGCCAAAGGCCACCTTGGTCACGTTCAGCGCCCCCGGCACGGGAATGGACGGCAGGGGCGTACCATCGGGCCGGAAACGCACGATCCGTCCCCCGTTCCATACGCCAACCCAGAGATTACCCTCGCTATCGACCACCACGCCGTCGGGGTAGCCATCACTGATCCGCGCGAACACCTGCCGGTTCGACAGGCTGCCATCTTCGGCCAGATCGAACACGTAAATGATCCCGGCAGGGGAATGATTGTGGTACAGCCGCCGCCCGTCGGGGGAAACGCCGGGACCATTGGTGACGATATATCCCTCATCATGGCGCAGGACATTCAGGCCCGTCCCCTCGCGGGTGACGGAATACAGCGCACCGCTGGGCGTGCTTTCACCATCGTCCATGGTGCCGAACCACAGCCGCCCCTTCGAATCGACACTTCCGTCATTGATCCGGTTGCCAGGCAGGTCGGGTTCTACCGCAACGTCCCTGCAAAACACGCCGGTTGCCGGGTCCAGACTGTACAGCCCGTCCTTCAGCCCGCACATGAGCGTGCCGTCACTGACCGGCGCCACGAAACCGGGGCGCTGCGGCGCGGGCCATGACGCGCGCGCACCACTGGCGGGATGGAAACGGTGGATGGCCAGACCTACGATATCGACGAAATAGAGCGCCTGTTCCCGCACGGACCATACGGGTCCTTCGCCCAGTTCCGCCCGGATGTCCCAGACACAGTGCGGTTGCGGCATTGCTGCGGTGTTCATAGCTTCTCCTTCCGGTAGGCTTGCTGTCGTTATAGGGTGGGGGGAAATGCTCCCGCCCGCAACCTAGTGGAAACATGCATCATGAACCCCACCGCCTGCCTGCTGGTCATAGGTAATGAAATCCTGTCCGGCCGCACACAGGACGTAAACGTGCAGTATATCGCCCGCCGCCTGTCTGAAACCGGCATTACGTTAAGCGAGGTCCGGATCATTCCGGACATCCGCGCCGTGATCGTACGCAACGTGACCGAAGCCCGCGCGGCGTATGACAATGTCTTTACCACGGGCGGCATCGGGCCGACGCATGACGACATCACCTCAGCCTGCGTCGCGGAATCGTTTGGCGTGCCATGGGTCCACCACCCCGAAACCTTCCGCCTGCTGGAAGCGCACTTCCCCCCGAACGAATTCAATCCCGCGCGCCAGCGCATGGCCACGATGCCGCAGGGGGCCGTGCCCATCCGCAATTCCGTTTCGGTCGCACCCGGCTTCACCATGGGCAACGTGCATGTCATGGCGGGCGTGCCACGCATCATGCGCGCGATGTTCGAGGAAGTCCTGCCCACCCTGCCCCATGGCACCCCGGTCACATCCCGGGCATGGCATGCCAATGGCCTGTATGAAGGCACGCTGGCCGCAGGGCTGGAAACAATACAGCAGCGCCATCCCGACGTTGATATCGGGTCCTACCCCTACCGCCTTGATGAAAGCTGCCGGGGCGTGTGCCTGTTATGCAAGGGAACGGATGTGGAGGGCGTGAAGGCCGCGTCCGACGCCGTGCGCGACCTGATCGAACGCCTGGGCTTCACACCACAGGCGGGGGAACCGGTAAAAGGCTGAAGGGCCGCCTGAAACGCCTGCCCGGCAGGCGTTTCAGGAGACCATAAAAAGTTTGGGTGTCGCCTTTTTTGAAAAAGGCGACACCCGAAAACTTTTACCAGCGCGGCTCACAGCATCATAACGGCGCAGGTCAGGCGACGGCTTCACGCCCCATGGCGAGGAATTTTTCACGCCGCTGCGCCTTGAGCAGAACAGGGTCCTTGGCCTGCAGGCCCGGCAGTTCCGCCGCAATGGCGTCGCCCACCGCGCGAATCGCGGCGGCAGGTTCGCGCTGCGCGCCACCCAGCGGTTCGGGAATGATGCGGTCAATCAGACGCAACTGCAGCAGATCCTGCGCCGTCAGCTTGAGTGCATCCGCCGCCGTGGAGGCCTGCTTGGGATCACGCCACAGGATGGAAGCACAGGCCTCGGGCGAGATCACGGAATAGATGGCATGTTCCAGCATCATCACCCGGTCGCCCGCACCCAGCGCCACGGCACCGCCTGACCCACCTTCGCCAATGACGGTGGCAATCACCGGCACCGGCACGTTCAGGCAGGTTTCAATGGAGCGCGCGATGGCTTCCGCCTGCCCGCGCGCTTCCGCATCGATCCCCGGCCATGCGCCGGACGTGTCGATGAAGGTCAGGACCGGCAGGCCGAATCGCCCGGCCAGCTTCATCAGCCGCTGCGCCTTGCGATAGCCTTCGGGCCGGGCCATGCCGAAATTATGCTTGAGCCGCGTTTCGATCTCGGCCCCGCGTTCGGTTCCGATCACCACTACCGGCGTGCCCTTGAACCGGCCGATACCGCCAATGATGGCCTTGTCATCGCCAAACAGCCGGTCACCGGCCAGCGGGGCGAATTCGGTTATCAGCGCATTGATGTAATCAATCGTATGCGGGCGCTGGGCATGGCGGGCCACCTGCACCTTCTGCCACGGCGTCAGCTTGGCATAGGCCGCACGCAACTGCCGGTCGGCTTTTTCACTCAACCGGGTGATCTCTTCGGCGATGTTGATCCCGTCCGGACCGGACATCCTGCGAAGCTCGTCGATCTTGTTCTCAAGTTCGGCGACCGACTTTTCGAAATCTAGAAACTGGCGCATGCGCTGCCGATAGCACAGCCTGCACGCCAGCCAAACATTTTCACGCAGGGAATCCGCCCTGCCATGCATTTTTATCCACGCCCGTCCGCGCCGGACAGCGGATGATGCTGCGCCACCGCGTCGCGCAGGCGGTCAAGCATCACATGGGTATAGATCTGGGTGGTGGCGATGTCGGCATGGCCCAGCAGCACCTGCAGCGCCCGCAGGTCCGCCCCATGGGCCAGCAGGTGCGTGGCGAAGGAATGCCGCAGCACATGGGGCGACAGCCGCTGCGGGTCCAGCCCCGCCCGCAGCGCCACATCATGCAGGATCCGGTCAAAGCCCTGCCGCGTCATGGGCCGGGCGGGGCCGCGACCGGGAAACAGGTAGGGACTTTTCCGCGCGGAATCCATGTCCATCAACGCACGGGCGGCGGCGCGAGCGCGGGCGGACATGGGCACCATGCGTTCGCGCCCGCCCTTGCCACGCACCAGCATCATGCCCGGCGCCGCATCCAGCGCGCGGCGCGGCAGCGACAGCAGTTCGGATATGCGCAGCCCCGATGCATACAGCATTTCCAGCGCGGCCCGCGCCACAAGCAGCCTGCGCCTGCGGGCGGGTGTCGCATCATTTTCAGCCTCACACGCCGCCAGAAGCGCCGTGACCTCCGCTTCCGACAGGAAACGCGGCAGGGTCATGTCCAGACGCGGGGCGTCCAGCAGGGCCGCGGGGTTGTCGGGCCGCAGTTCCTCACGGGCTAGGAACAGGAAATACTGCTTGATGCAGGACAGCCTGCGGGCCTGCGTTCGGGGGGCCAGCCCCTGCCGCGCCAGACCGGACAGGTAGTCGCGCAGGTCCGCCTCCCCCGCATCCAGCGCGGAGACACCGCGCGCATGCAGCGCTCCGGTCATGTCCTCCAGGTCACGGGCGTAGGCCTGGATGGTATTCAGCGCCGCCCCGCGCTCGGCCGCCTGCATCTCCAGAAAGGCGTCAACCGCGTTCCCGACCATGGGGCCTGCCGCTTACTGCGCAGCGGTTGGGGCTGCGACCGGGGCCAGCGGTGCCACGGGCAGGGCCGCAGGCATGCCCAGCGGCGCGGGGGCCGGCGCCACGGGGGCGGCAAAGGCGATATCCTTGTGCACATCCTGCTGCACCAACGCAGGCGGAAAGGCACCCAGCGAGAAGAATCCCCCTACCCCACACACGACCAGAACGCCCATCACGGCAATAACAATACGGATCATCCAACCGCTTCCCATATCCTGCACACCCCGGCCATCCACAATCCGGACCGGATACACGCTTTTGCGCGCATGGCCGGGCGTTCGTGCGGACTCTACCGGTTCCGTCCTGCTGTATGTTAGGTTGCGCGCCATGTCACGCCAGATTCCCCCCGACCGGCCCGGTCCGGCCACGCCATCGCGCGCCATCCCGCTTGACCTCAATGCCGTCGGCCCCGCCAGGCCACGACAGGCGGGCAGCGGGCGCACCATCGTGCTGGTCGGGCTTATGGGCGCGGGGAAAACAACGATCGGCCGCATCCTCGCCGCGCGGCTGGGGGTGCCGTTTGTCGATTCGGATGAGGAAATCGAACGCGCCGCCGGCTGCACCATCGCTGACCTGTTCCACAAATACGGCGAACCCGAATTCCGCCGGGGGGAACGGCTGGTCATCCGCCGCCTGCTGTCCGGGCCACCCGTGGTGCTGGCGACGGGCGGGGGCGCATTCATGGACTCCCGCACGCGGGCGAGCGTGCGCGAGCATGCCGTTTCCATCTGGCTGCGCTGCCCGCTGCCGGTGCTGGTGCAGCGCGTGGCGGACCGCACGCACCGCCCCCTGCTGAATGCCGCCCCGCCGCATGCGGTGCTGGCGGACCTTATGCGCCTGCGCCATCCGGTCTATGCCGAGGCCGATATCATCGTGGATTGTGGAGACGATAACGTGGAACACAGCGCCGACCATGTCATTCAGGCCCTGAAGCATAACCGGCAGCCGCTGCGGGTACCCGTGCGGCTGGACCGCGCCAGCTATGATGTCGTGATCGGTCCCGACGTGATCCGTCGCGCCGGCGCGCTGCTGGCCCCCGTCCTGCCGCAGAAACGCGTGATGATCCTGACGGACGAAACGGTTTCCCCCCTGCACCTGCCCCGGCTGCTGGAAGGGCTGGAGGAAACCGGAATCCGTGCGGAGGTCATCACCATTCCCCCCGGGGAAGGGTCAAAGACCATCGGCATGTACGAACGCGTGACCAACGCCCTGCTGGAAGCGCATGTCGAACGCGGCACCACGGTCGTGGCGCTGGGCGGTGGCGTGGTAGGGGACCTGGCCGGATTCTGTGCCGCCACCACGCTGCGTGGCCTGCCCTTCGTGCAGATCCCGACAACGCTGCTGTCGCAGGTGGATTCGTCCGTGGGGGGCAAGACCGGCATCAACACACCGTTTGGCAAGAACCTGCTGGGGGCGTTCCACCAGCCCATCGCGGTGCTGGCCGATACATCGACCCTGGCCACCCTGCCGGTGCGCGAACTGCGCGCGGGCTATGCCGAAATCGTCAAGTCGGGGCTGCTGGGCGATGCCGCGCTGTTCGACTGGTGCGAACGCCACGGGGCAGCGGTGCTGGCGGGCGATCCGGCCATGCAGGCCGAAGCCATCCGCATGGCCTGCGCGTTCAAGGCGCGCGTGGTGGTTGCCGATGAGCGCGAGGAACGCAAGGCCGATGGCCGTGCGCTGCTCAACCTCGGCCATACCTTCGGCCACGCGCTGGAGGCGGAAATGGGCTATAATGGCAGCCTGCTGCATGGGGAGGCCGTGTCCATCGGGCTGCGGCTGGCGTTCATGCTGTCGGTCCGGCTGGGTTACTGCCCGGCGGAAGACCTTGAGCGCGTGACCCGTCACCTCGAACGCCTGTCCATGCCCGCACGGATCAGCGATACGGGTCGGAATTTCTCTGCCGCCCAGCTGGTTCGCAACATGCAGCGCGACAAGAAGATGCGCGATGGCCGCCTGTCTTTCGTACTGGTCCGCGGCATTGGCCGGGCCTTTACCTGCCGTGACGTGCCCGACGACGTCGTGCTGGAGATGCTGCGCGCGGATGGCTGCACGCCCTGACCCCAACACGTCCGTGTGATATTTTTACAACGTCCCTGCCCTGCCATCCGGCGGCAAAGGGGCATTTAATCTTATCTCAACCTTTGCCCCGCACAACGATCCAGCCATGGATCGGGTGCGGGCAGGTTGCCCGGCATTCCCGCTTCCGCACCCTTCCGCTGGCATTGCGACAACGGCCCATGGGCCAATTGTATCAACATGCATCAGGCCAGTGTGGAACATGCCCCCATCTCCACAAAAAAGAAGGCGTCTGATCAAGTATCTTAAGGACGGGAATATGCGTCTTCGCGCGGCATTACTGGCGACTACACTTGGCGCGGCACCCTTGGGCACCGCCATGGCCACAACGATAACAGGGCCGTATGTCGGCATTGGCGGCGGCTATGACCTGACCCAGACCCAGCATGCCCATGGCTTTGACCGTGACACGTATGAGAGCGAGAGCGGGAAGATCAGAAATGATCCGGCGGTGAATGCACGGAACCTGTACGACGCCCATTCGCGCGAACGCATGCAGCATGGCGATGGCTGGACCGGGTTCGCCAACTTCGGCTGGGGATTCGGCAACGGCCTGCGTGCGGAAATCGAAGGGGTCTATAACTGGTCGGCGCTGACCGGGTACAGCGCGGCCTACGGCACCGGCAGCCACGTCAGCGGCCGGACCAACGGCAGCGACCGGTCATATGGCGGATTCGTCAACGTGCTGTATGACATCGACCTCAAGCGCCTGTTCGGCATCGATGTGCCCGTCACGCCGTTTGTCGGTGTCGGTGCCGGTTACCTGTGGCAGAACGTGAACGCCAGCACCGTCGTTCCCGGTGGCATCAGGCCCGGCGGCACGGCAACCGTCAGCCAGGACGGCACGAATGGCAGCTTCGCCTATCAGGGCATTGTTGGCGCAGCCTATGACATTCCCGGCGTGCAGGGCCTGCAGATGACCACCGAATACCGCATGATCGGGCAGGTGGAATCCTTCGCGATGGGCAATATCAACCAGCGCGTGAACGACCCCGCGTCCGACCATAACAACCTGCGCTATGACCACCGGTTCAACCACCAGTTCATTGTCGGCGTACGGTACGCGTTCAACCATGCCCCGCCGCCGCCGCCGCCCGCACCCACCGTCGTGCCGCCAGCGCCGACTGCGGCGCGCACCTATCTGGTGTTCTTTGACTGGGACGGTGCCGCCCTGACCGGTCGCTCGCGTGAGATCGTGGCGCAGGCAGCCCAGGCGTCCACCCACGTCCAGACAACCCGTATCGAGGTCAATGGCTACACCGACAATTCCGCCGCCCATCCCGGCCCCCGTGGCGAACATTACAACATGGGCCTGTCCATGCGCCGCGCGGACAGCGTGAAGGCCGAACTGATCCGTGATGGTGTCCCGGCCAGCGGCATCGACATTCACGGCTATGGCGAAGCCCACCCGCTGGTGCCCACCGGGCCTGACACACGCGAACCCCAGAACCGCCGTGTCGAGATCATCCTGCACTGACGGCGTGTTCTGTAATAAATTGATAAATACGGACATTCACGAGGGGGAGCACACGGCTCCCTCTTTCCATATCGAATCGTTTTGGGACGCGTCAGGCGTAAAAACCAGCCCTTCGGTTTCCGGTACTGTCCTATGCAAAATAAATGGGTCTAATATCGGACTTCCAAAAAAACCTTATAAAATCGGGACTTTTCACGGAACTTGCCAAACAGCCCTGAAAGATATGTGTGTTTTTCGCCACACCTCATGGGCATGCGGCATTTTGCCCATTCTCAAGTCGGTCCAGACAGGCTAATCCCCGCATCATAGCTTGCGGGTAATCTCAGGCTGCCCTGTCTCGGGGCAAATCCATTGCCCGAACCACAAGATGGGGCTTTGCCCTGCAACAACAGAGTTAAGGACTGAAACATGCGTCTACGCGCAGCGTTACTGGCTACCAGCCTGCTGGCAGCGGCACCTTTCGCCGCCAAGGCAACCACCATCACCGGCCCGTATGTTGGCATCGGCGGTGGTTATGACCTGACCCAGACCCAGCACGAGCATAGTGCTGACATCAAAAACGGCCAGAACGGCAATAACGACTTTGGCGATCACGTTCACCACAGCCATGGCTGGACCGGCTTCGCCAACGTTGGCTGGGGCTTCGGTAACGGCCTGCGCGCCGAAGTCGAAGGTGCCTACAACTGGTCCGCGATCAGCAGCTACAGCAGCGCCACCAGCACCAAGGGCCATGACCGCTCCTATGGCGGTTTCGTCAACGTGCTGTATGACATCGACCTGAAGCGTCTGTTCAACATTGACGTGCCTGTCACGCCGTTCGTCGGTGTTGGTGCCGGTTACCTGTGGCAGAACGTCAGCAGCGCAAGCACCATGGATGGCATGTCGGTCAACCGCAAGGGCACGAACGGCAGCTTCGCCTATCAGGGTATCGTCGGTGCAGCCTACGACATCCCGGGCGTTCCGGGCCTGCAGATGACCACCGAATACCGCATGGTTGGTCAGGTTGAAGACTTCGGCATGGGCAACGTGACCGGTGGTCTCGCCAGCGGCGGCGAGCGTAGTGCAATGCGTTACGATCACCGCTTCAACCACCAGTTCATCGTCGGTGTCCGCTACGCGTTCAACAACGCGCCGCCGCCGCCGCCGCCGGCACCTGCCGTCGTGCCGCCCGCACCGACCGCAGCCCGCACCTACCTGGTATTCTTCGACTGGGACGGCGCAGCCCTTACCGGCCGCTCGCGTGAGATCGTGGCAGAAGCTGCCCAGGCTTCCACCCACGTCCAGACGACCCGCATCGAAGTCAACGGCTACACCGACAACACCTCGGCCCACCCGGGTCCGCGCGGTGAGAAGTACAACCTTGGCCTGTCCATGCGTCGTGCGGACAGCGTGAAGGCTGAACTGATCCGTGACGGCGTGCCCGCCAACGCCATCGACGTCCATGGTTACGGTGAAGCCCACCCGCTGGTGCCGACCGGCCCCGACACGCGTGAGCCGCAGAACCGTCGCGTCGAGATCATCCTGCACTGATCCCGACCAACCGGTCTCAGAAGAAAGGGAGCACTTTGTGCTCCCTTTTTTTGTTGCCCGGGTTTTAAGGTCAGGACCAAGTCGCGACGCCCCGTGTTCCTTCTGCCACAAAATACTCTAAATCTTTTATTAGAGTATTGTTTCCAGTGGGACGCTCCCCACATACTTACTTGTTAATAAATAGAAAAAGTTTCTGTCCCGTTCGGTGCAGCACCGGTGTTACCTTTATGCTGCTGTGTGGCCATAAATTGGACGCAACCACAGGCAACACACTGTGTTTAAGGGGGATGGATTGATTGCTTACGCATCCCGCACATGATGTGCCCTATAAAGAAGTAATAATGTGAGGAAGGACGAACATATGCGTCTCCGCTCTGCCCTGCTGGCAACTAGCCTGCTGGCCGCGACACCGCTGGCCGCCAAGGCCACCACCATTACCGGCCCGTATGTTGATATCGGGGGCGGCTATAACCTGACACAGACCCAGCACGGTCACTTCGCTGATACGGAAGACGGCCCGGGACGTGAAAAGCTGGGCCACCGCCACGGCTGGACCGGTTTTGGCGCGGTTGGCTGGGGCTTCGGCAACGGCCTGCGAGCGGAAGTCGAAGGCGACTACAACTGGTCCGAGATCTACAGCAAGACCCGCGGTGACAAGGGCAGCGACCGGTCCTATGGCGGCTTTGTCAACGTCCTGTATGACATCGACCTGAAGCGCCTGTTCAACATTGACGTGCCTGTCACGCCGTTCGTCGGTGTTGGTGCGGGCTACCTGTGGCAGAACGCGCATGATGTCACGGTGGGCAACTCCCCCGGTCGCAGCATGAGCGGCACGAAGGGCGGCTTCGCCTATCAGGGCATTGTTGGTGCGGCCTATGACATTCCCGGCATTCCTGGCCTGCAGATGACCACCGAATACCGCATGATCGGCCAGCCCTCGTCCTTCACGATGGGCAATTACACCGCCAGCGGCCCGTATGATTCGGGACATGCCAGCTTCGATCACCGCTTCAACCACCAGTTCATCGTCGGTGTCCGCTACGCGTTCAACAGCGCGCCGCCGCCGCCGCCGCCGGCCCCTGCCGTCGTGCCGCCCGCACCGACCGCAGCCCGCACCTATCTGGTGTTCTTCGACTGGGACGGCGCAGCCCTTACCGGCCGCTCGCGTGAGATCGTGGCAGAAGCTGCCCAGGCCTCCACCCACGTCCAGACGACCCGCATCGAAGTCAACGGCTACACCGACAACACCTCGGCCCACCCCGGTCCGCGCGGTGAGAAGTACAACCTTGGCCTGTCCATGCGTCGTGCTGACAGCGTGAAGGCTGAACTGATCCGTGATGGTGTGCCCGCCAACGCCATCGACGTCCATGGTTACGGTGAAGCCCACCCGCTGGTGCCGACCGGCCCCGACACGCGTGAGCCGCAGAACCGTCGCGTCGAGATCATCCTGCATTAATGTAAAGAAAAGAAAGGAGGCTTTGATCTGCCTCCTTTCCCCTTTCATCCGCCCCGCATTATACTGTATGACATATTCGCCATATGCAGTTTGCCCGCCACACGATGGCCTGCACATGTGCCCGTCGCCTTGCCTGTTGGCATAAGGATAATGTCTTGCCCAATCTTTCTTCCCAGAAAATCACACAATTCCTGAAGTTTGGAATTGTTGGACTGCTCGGGCTGTGTTGGGATACGGGGACGGTTTACAGCCTGCGTCCATTTGTGGGTCTGACGATTGCAACCATAGCCGCATATTTCATTGCGGCATCGATCAACTGGCTGATCAATCGCCTGTGGACCTTCCGCCACGTGGGCAATCAGCATCATTTTGTTGTCCAGTGGATGCGCTTTCTTGCAGGCAACTCGCTGGGATTCTTCCTTAACCGTGGATGCGTGTTCACGCTGTTTCACGTCTCCCCCGTGTTCAAGACCTATCCGGTCCTGGCGCTGGCGGCGGGTGCTGTTGCGGGAATGATGGCAAATTTTCATATCAGCCGCAAACTCGTATTCCATTCCGAATCCGCAAGGTCTGCCACGACCAATCGCCCGACGGCGGAAATTGTTCCCTTCCAGCCTGAACGCGCCGTCGTCAAGAACACGATTTCCAGCCATACGGCAGTTGCGAACTCCCGCAGCAAGGTCGGATAAGGCAATTCTGCCTCTCTCCGCCGGGTGACTTCCCTGCCAGGGGATGCCTTACATGCCCTGCGCAATCGACCGACTTTTTCCTTACAAAATGATCCATCATCCGTCCGGACTGCCTGACGTGGCATCCACTGGACTGGCACATCGACCTGCTCCGACAGGACGGTCGAGGCATGGTGTCAATATATCCGTATGCTACCATTCTGGGATGGTCATGTATAAAACGGACGCGGGAAAGTAATAAAAATACGCGTCAGAACCATTTGGCATTCTTTCCCCGACATATCAAATAAATACTCAATTAATCAAAAATAATAAAATTATCAGGCATCGCCTTATTTCTAAAACAAGGGCGATTCCTGAAGACATTTTAAAGAAGCTTTACCAAAAAAATATTCTGGAAACGTACAGGCCGCCACATGACCGTGTCGCACCTGGTGCCTGACTGGCCGGGGCATCGTCAACCAGGTCCTGCGGGCCAACCGTCCCGCGTTCGCTGCACGAGTGCCCGACATGGCCGCCAGAGCGGTATGCAATTCCGGCACAACCGGTCCGCGGTTTGGTGCCCGACACTGCCTGCCGCCGTATCCCGCGCATCACGCCCACGCCATGTGGACACAACACGCATGTTCATACTTCCGGTCCGGCGCTACGTGCGCTAGGTGAATGAAACCGGTTTTACATCCATACCTTCAATACAGGATCGTCCGTTTCCCGCCATGTTCACAACAAACGACATTCGCGCCACCTTCCTCGACTATTTTGCGGGGAACGGGCATCAGATCGTGCCGTCCTCGTCCCTGGTGCCGCACAACGATCCGACGCTGCTGTTTACCAATGCTGGTATGGTGCAGTTCAAGAACGTGTTCACCGGACAGGAAACGCGTCCGTATTCCCGCGCCACCACGGCGCAGAAGGTCGTGCGCGCAGGGGGCAAGCACAACGATCTGGACAACGTTGGCTATACCGCCCGCCACCACACTTTTTTCGAGATGATGGGCAATTTCTCGTTCGGGGATTATTTCAAGGCGGAAGCCATTGAACTGGCGTGGAATCTGGTGACCGGCACCTTTGGCCTGCCCAAGGAAAAGCTGCTGACCACCGTCTATGCCGATGATGAGGAAGCGGCCACCCTGTGGCGCAAGATCGCCGGACTGCCGGATGACCGGATCATCCGCATCCCCACCTCCGACAATTTCTGGCGCATGGGCGATACCGGCCCCTGTGGCCCGTGTTCCGAGATCTTCTACGATCACGGCCCAGAAGTGGCGGGCGGCCCGCCCGGCTCCCCCGATGAGGATGGCGACCGGTTTACCGAAATCTGGAACCTCGTGTTCATGCAGTATTTCGAAAATCCGCCCGGCACGCGCTCACCGCTGCCACGTCCGTCCATCGACACCGGACTGGGACTGGAACGTTTTGCCGCCATCCTGCAGGGCAAGCGTGACAATTATGATACGGACACCTTCCGCGCCCTGATCCTGGCCTCGGCCGAAGTCACGGGTCAGGACCCGGACGGTCCATTCAATGCCAGCCACCGCGTTGTGGCCGACCATCTGCGCTCCACATCGTTCCTGATCGCCGACGGCGTACTGCCGTCCAAGGACGGGCGCGGTTATGTCCTGCGCCGCATCATGCGCCGGGCCATGCGCCACCTGCACCTGATGGGCACGACGGAACCGACCTTCTACAAGCTTGTTCCCGCGCTGATCCGGCAGATGGGCGAAGCCTATCCCGAACTGATCCACGCCCGTGCCCTGATCGAAGGCACGATGAAGGGTGAGGAAGAACGCTTCAAGGCGATGCTGGACCGTGGGCTGTCGCTGCTGGCGGACGAGACGGAACACCTTGGCGATGGCGCGCCCCTGCCGGGCGCTGTTGCATTCAAGCTATATGATACCTTCGGCTTCCCGCTGGACCTGACGCAGGACGCCCTGCGTGGCACCAGCCATAGTGTGGACGTGGCAGGCTTCAACGAAGCCATGGACGTGCAGCGCAAGCGCGCCCGCGCGGCATGGAGCGGATCGGGTGACAGCGCAACCGAAACCGTATGGTTCGAGGCGCGTGATACGTTTGGCGCCACCGAATTCCTTGGCTACACCACCGAAACATCGGATGCCGAAGTCCAGACCGTGGTCGTGGACAATGCACAGGTGGACAGCGCCGTCCCCGGTACCAAAATCGCCCTGCTGCTGAACCAGACGCCGTTCTATGGCGAAAGCGGCGGACAGGTGGGCGATACCGGCACCATTACCGCCCCCGGCCTGCATATCGCCATTACCGATACGCAGAAAAAGCTGGGCGACCTGCTGGTGCATTACGGCACGGTCATTGAAGGCACGGTCAAGCCAGGCATGGCGGTGACGGCACAGGTCGATCACGACCGCCGCAGCGCCATCCGCGCCCACCACTCCGCCACGCACCTGCTGCATGAAGCCCTGCGCCGCAGGCTGGGCGATCATGTCACGCAGAAGGGCAGCCTGAACGCACCCGACCGCCTGCGCTTTGACGTCAGCCAGCCGCGCCCGATCACGCCGGAGGAACTGGCCGATATCGAGGCCGAGGTGAATGCCCGCATCCGTGAAAACACGGAAGTCGCCACGCGCCACATGACGCCGGAAGAAGCCATAGAACAGGGTGCCATGGCCCTGTTTGGCGAAAAATATGGTGACGAGGTCCGCGTGGTCTCCATGGGCGGCCCCGAGGACGGGCGCGCGGGCTGGTCGATCGAACTGTGTGGTGGCACCCATGTGCGTCGCACCGGTGACATCGGCCTGTTCCGCATCACATCCGAAAGTGGCGTATCGTCGGGCGTGCGGCGTATCGAGGCCGTGACCGGGCTTGCCGCGCAGAACGCCACCGTCGCCACTGAAGAGCGCCTGAACCAGATGGCCGCCATGATGCGCGTGCCGCCCGCAGAAGCGCCCGAGCGCCTTGCCGTGCTGCTGGAGGAACGTAAGGCGATGGAACGCCAGATTTCCGACCTGCAGCGCAAGCTGGCATCGGGCAACCAGTCGGCAGCATCCATTGTAGAGGTCAATGGCATCAGGCTTGACGCCCGCAACGTGGGCGAACTGCCGCCCAAGGAACTCAAGCCACTGGCCGATTCCCTGCGCAAGGAAATCGGGTCGGGCGTGATCGCCCTGATTTCCACGGCGGATGGCAAGGGCAGCATTGTGGTCGCCGCAACACCCGACCTTGCGGAAAAGGTGGATGCCGTAACCCTGGTACGCGCCGCCAGCGCCGCCATGGGTGGCAAGGGCGGTGGTGGCCGCCGCGACATGGCGCAGGCCGGTGGCCCGGATACCAGCAGGGCGGACGCGGCCCTCGATGCCGTGCGCACCGCCATGCAGGCTGGCAGCGCGGCCTGACCCATCGCCCTCACAGGACGGAACGGATATGCAACGGCGCACCCTGTGCGCCGTTGTGCTGTACGCCCGTGCCTTCACCCATCACCAATTCAATACAAAAAGTGAATGTTTCTTAATTATATTGTGGTTACATAGTATTTCCTCTGCCCCGCATGAAGAAACAATTGTGACATGCAGGTGTTTCCATGATACAGATAGCATGGGATACTACCCCAGCTACCGGACTGCGCAGCAATGCCCGTGCGGTGGGCGCATTTCCCTTTATCCGGACATTCAGGTGACAGGATTTTACAATGGCCGATACCCATACTGCCCGGGATACCCTTATCGATCTGCTGCATGGCGTGGAGCGCTTCAATACTGAAGTCTTTCCGCAAAACCGCGAAC
This sequence comes from Komagataeibacter oboediens, assembly GCF_018491655.1. Lineage (NCBI taxonomy): Bacteria > Pseudomonadati > Pseudomonadota > Alphaproteobacteria > Acetobacterales > Acetobacteraceae > Komagataeibacter > Komagataeibacter oboediens. Next base: position 223,822 of record NZ_JABLUU010000001.1, read on the forward strand.
TGTTCGCCAGCCTGGCGGAAAGCCAGTCCCCCGATACGCTGTTCATCGCCTGCGCCGACAGCCGGGTAAATCCCAGCATGATCACGCAGACCCAGCCGGGCGACCTGTTCGTGCTGCGCAATATCGGCAATATCGTACCCGCCTATGGGGAAATGCTGGGCGGCGTGTCCTCCGCCATTGAATATGCGGTCAGCGCGCTGAAGGTGTCGCATATCATCGTATGCGGCCATTCCAACTGTGGGGCGATGAAGGCGCTGCTGGATCCCGACCCCACGAAACTGGCCCGGATGCCCACCGTGGCAAGCTGGCTGCGCAATGCCGAAGCCGCACGCGCCGTGCTGGAAGCGTCCGACGCCGGGCCTGCCACCGTGCGCAGCCTGTCCGAACAGAACGTGCAGTTGCAGATTGCCCACCTGCGCACCCATCCCGCCGTCGCGGCAGGGGTTGCCCGCGGCACCTTGACGTTGCAGGGATGGTTCTATGACATCGCCAGTGGGGAAGTTGTCGTGCTGGATGAAACGTCGCGCACGTTCATTCATGTGGACGAAGCCATTGCCAAGCTGCAGGCACAGAAGGCAGACGACACCACCACGCCATAACCCGGCCCCATGGTCTGCGCAGGGGATACGGCGGGCGGGCTTCCGCCTGACCGTGGCCCTTGCGCTCATGGTCCTGCCCGTCGGGGCACAGGCTGGTGGCAGTCTCAAGCTGTCCACATGGAACCTTGACTGGCTGACCACCCGTCCACAGGGCGATCCCGACCTGCCGGAGGATGTCACACCGCGCACCACGGCAGAACTGGACCGGCTGGCATATTATGCCCACCGTCTTGCCCCCGACATCGCGGCGCTGGAAGAAATCGACAGCGCGCAGCTTGCCGCAAGGCTGTTCCCCACCCCACGCTACCGCATCCTCCTATCCGACGACACGGTCGTGCAGAAAGTCGCCCTTGCGGTCCGTGCGGACCTGCCGGTTATCCGGCATCCAGATGTCACGGCGCTGGATGTCTATCCCTCCACCGCGCCCCGTCACCTGCGGGCCGGGCTTGACCTGACGGTTGGCAGTGGCGCGGACAGCCTGCGCATTCTGGTGGTGCATCTGAAGGCGGGATGCCGCGATTCGTCAGCCACGACCCGGAACAGGCCCGTCTGCCGGACATTGCTGCGGCAGATCGCGATCGTGCAGGACTGGATCATGGAACGGCAGGATGAAGGGGAAGCCTTTGTCGTGATGGGTGATTTCAACCGCCTGCTCGCACCCGACGATCCTGCTTGGCGGTCGCTGACGGAAAACGGTCCGCTTACGCTGGCAACCGCAGGACACGCCAGCCCCTGTGCGCAGGGCAGTTATTTCATCGACCATATCATGGCGGGCGGCCCCGCGCGTGACTGGCTGCAGCCGGACAGCCTGCGGGTCATGCTGTACCGCGAAAACGGACGCGACGACACCATGCGCCTGTCCGATCACTGTCCCGTCTCGGTCCGGCTGTCGCCGCCCTGACGGGATCAGGCGATCATTCCGGCCAGATACCCGATGCATGCATGGCATTCCACCCTACCGTCAGCACGACCAGCACGAACACGATCGCGCCCATAAGCTGGAACAGTTCCCTGTAGGGCATGAATTCGGGCGCCATGGCGGCCGTGGCGGCTGCCTGGCTGGTGGCCACGGCATCATGGTCGGTGGGTACGACCTGTGTCTGGGCCTCGGGCACCGGGCCGGGATCGGGGACGGTGGTTGCGGCAAGCGCCGCCTCGTCTTGCTGCACGGCCTCGTGCAGGGCTTCCACCGGATGTTCCACGCCAGCGGGGACAGCGGACTGCGCGACCACGTTCCGGTCCTGATCGGGGGTATCGGTCATTGACGCTGCAACTCCTGCTTCAGCCAAGTCTGTGTCATATATCGGACAGGTCGGCAAAGAACCAACCATGGATACGCCATCCCGTGCCATACTACCACATGCCGCCAGAACAGGAGAAATGCATGACCGCCCTGAAACTGACCCGCCGACAGAGCCTGTTCGCCGCATTGGGCGCGCTGGTTCCTGCCAGCCTGCCCGGGGTGGCCCATGCACGACGGCCCCTGCGTATCGGCATGATCGGATCGGGCCATGTCGGCAGCACGCTGGGGCATTTATGGTGCCGGGCGGGACACCAGGTCATGTTCTCCGACATTCATAAAAGTGCCGCGAAGAAACTGGCATCGGAACTCTACCCCCTTGCCCGCGAAGGCACACCACAGGAAGCAGCAAGGTTTGGCGATGCCGTTGTGCTGGCGGTCCCCTATGGCGCGCTGCCCCAGCTTCGGCACAGCATCGGGTCGATCGTGGGGACAAAGCCGCTGATCGACCCCTCCAACCCCTATGGCTGGCGGGATGGAAAGATCGGGCGGCTGGCACTGGCCAAGGGGGCGGGCGTAACCACGCAGGCAATGTTCCCGCAGGCCTCGGTCGTGCGGGCCTTCAATTCCGAGGACATGACCACGCTGGAGGCCGAAACCTTCCGCACGCCCCCCCGTCTGGCGCTGCCCATGGCGGGCGATGTGGTGCAGGCACTGTATGTGGCGGGCTGGCTGATCCACGACGCGGGATTCGACCCCGTCACCGTCGGACCGCTGTCGACGGCAAAGCTGTTCCAGCCCGGCGGCCCCGGTTTCGAGGCACGGATGAACGCCACCGACCTGCGCAACCTGCTGGGGGTTACGGCCAACAATCCCATTGACCGCAACCTTGCCACTCAGTTTGCAGGCGGGATGTAGGCGGCCTGCCGCAGGGCGAGGCCGAACTGGATCCAGCCGATGCCCGCGGCAATCAGTTCAACGGCGACGAACGTGCCGATCAGCCACAGCCCCGACCACGGCAGCGTTGCATACAGGCACACCCCCACCAGCAGGCTGATCAGCCCACCAAGCAAGATCAGCCACCATCCCTGCAGACCACGCTGCTGGAACGCCATGATGATGCGCCCGATGCCCGATACGACCAGGCAGGCGGAAATGAAGATGGTGATGACCATCGAACCCGTTGTCGGTTCCTCCATCATCATCGTGCCCGCAAGGATATACAGCGCGCCGCCCAGAATGGACATGAAACGCCCGCTCCAGTCGCGCACGACAAAGGCATGCACAAGCTGTACCGCGCCCGCGACGAACAGCAGCACGCCAAGCAGGATGGTACTGGCCAGCGACACCGCCAGCGCATCCACCCATGCCACGATGCCCAGCCCGAACGATATGGCGCCGAGGCCGACAAACAGCCCCCAGCGCTGTGTAAATGGCGTATCCATGCGCAAAACCCCCTTGTTTCCGTCATGTCTTCTTCCGGTGTCCGTTTCATAACAGGCCGGCAGCACTGTGCGATACAGGCTTTTGCCGTGAGGCGGCATGCATGATGATTGACAGGACGGGCACGGTACTTCTATACGCGCCCGACTGCCGGGAACGTGGACGATACGGCTGGTGCCCATGGGTGATTGCTCCCCGGTGCCGGTAATACGTGGCGCGCCCGTCCTGTTCATGCGGAACAGGACCTACCGGTGCAACAACATGGTCATGCGGTTTCCGCCGTGTGCCATGCAGACGAATGAAGAGAGAGCGCGCAGATGAGCAAGCGCCTTGAGAGCAAGTACAAAATCAATCGCCGCCTTGGCGTGAACCTGTGGGGCCGTGCAAAGTCCCCGGTCAACAAGCGCGAATATGGTCCCGGCCAGCATGGTCAGCGCCGCAAGCAGAAGCCGTCCGACTTCTCCGTGCAGCTGATGGCCAAGCAGAAGCTGAAGGGCTACTACGGCAACATCGGTGAAAAGCAGTTCCGCAAGTATTATGACGAGGCCGTCCGCCGCAAGGGCGATACCTCCGAAAACCTGATCGACCTGCTGGAACGCCGGCTGGACGCGGTCGTGTACCGCCTGAAGTTCGCGATCACCCCGTTCGCGGCGCGTCAGTTCATCAGCCACGGCCACATCACGGTCAACGGCCGCAAGGTCAACATCCCGTCCTATCTGGTGCGTGACGGTGACGTGATCGAAGTCCGTGAAAAGTCCAAGCAGCTGGCCATCGTGCTGGATGCAGCGCAGAGCGGCGAGCGCGACGTGCCGGAATACATGGAAGTGGACCACCGTCAGATGAAGGGCTCCTTCCTGCGCAGCCCCAAGCTGTCGGACGTTCCGTATCCGGTCCAGATGGAACCGAACCTGGTCATCGAATTCTATTCTCGCTGATCAAGTCCCGGAACCGGGCAGGCGTGACGCCGGGCGTGGGGTTTTGTCCCCGCGTCCGGCGTCCGCGTTTCTGGCCCCTGCCCGCTTCCGCATCCCTTCCGCCGGGCCAGCCGCAGGAATGGACAAGACCGTGACCGCCACCGCCGCCGATACCCCGCTTGCCGCCGAAATCACCCGGCGGCGCACATTCGCCATCATCTCCCACCCTGATGCGGGCAAGACCACGCTGACCGAACGCATCCTGCGCGCCGGTGGCGCGATCCAGATGGCGGGCAACGTGCGGGCCAAAGGGGAACGGCGGCGCACGCGTTCGGACTGGATGGGGATCGAACGCGACCGTGGCATTTCCGTCGTGACATCGGTCATGACGTTTGAATATGGCGGCTGCATCTTCAACCTGCTCGACACGCCGGGCCATGAAGACTTCTCGGAAGATACCTACCGCACGCTGACGGCGGTGGACGCCGCCGTGATGGTGATCGATGCCGCCAAGGGGATCGAGGCCCGAACCCGCAAGCTGTTCGAAATCTGCCGCCTGCGCGATATTCCCATCGTCACCTTCATCAACAAGATGGACCGCGAATCGCAGGATCCGTTTGCCCTGCTGGATGAAATCTCGTCCTCGCTGGCGCTCGACACCTCGCCCGCCACGTGGCCGGTGGGCCGTGCTGCCAAATTTGTCGGCACCTATGACATCCGCCACCGCGAACTGCACGTAACCGAGCCGCTGGACCAGACGGACCCGCGCATGGTGCAACTGGGCGAGGAACTGGAACTTGTTGAGGCGGCGCTGCCGGAATTCGACCTTGAAAGCTTCAATGCCGGTCACCTGACACCGGTGTTCTTCGGCAGCGCGATGAAGGAAATCGGGGTGACCGACCTGCTGGATGCGCTGGCCGCCTTCGGTCCGCCGCCGCGTGACCAGGCGACCGAAACCCGCAATGTCCGCGCGGATGAACCGGCGCTGACCGCGCTGGTGTTCAAGATCCAGGCCAACATGGACCCCAACCATCGCGACCGCATGGCGTTTGCCCGCATCTGCTCGGGCAAGCTGCAGCGCGGCATGCGGCTCAAGCATGTGCGGATCGGCAAGCAGTTCGCGCTGCATACGCCGCAGTTCTTCTTTGCCCGGGACCGCCAGCTGGCCGAGGAAGCCTTCGCGGGCGACGTGGTGGGCATTCCCAACCATGGCACGCTGCGCATTGGCGATACCCTGACCGAAGGCGAGGACCTGCGCTTTACCGGCGTGCCCTACTTCGCGCCCGAAATCCTGCGCCGTGTGCGGCTGGATGATGCGATGAAGGCCAAGAAGCTGCGGCAGGCCCTGACCGAACTGGCGGAAGAAGGCGTGGTCCAGCTATTCCGCCCGCAGGATGGCGCGCCGCCAATCGTGGGCGTGGTCGGCACGCTGCAGCTGGACGTGCTGCAATCGCGGCTGAAGGGCGAATACGGGGTTGCGATCGGCTTCGAATCGACACCCTACAACCTTGCCCGCTGGGTCACCGGCCCGCGTGAGAAACTGGATGCCTTCTGCATGGCCAACCGCACGGCCATGGCGGATGACATTGATGGGGATCCGGTGTTCCTTGCCTCGTCCGCGTTCATGATGCGGCGCACGGCGGAAGGCAACCCGGACCTGACGTTCCATGACATCAAGCAGATCGGGCAGGAAATCGGCTGACCGGACGGGCCGGCCCGGCTGGCCCGCCGCAAAGGCACAGATGAGGTCTTGCCTAATCCCGTCTGTCTGTCGCATCTAGGCGCATCATGTCCGACACACAGCCCCGCCTGCACCTGCACGACAGCAGGACGCGCAGCACCGTTCCCTTCGTCCCGCTGGCACCCGATAACGTGCGGGTCTATTATTGCGGCCCCACGGTCTATGATCTGGCGCATATCGGCAACCTGCGCGCCATGCTGACGGCGGATGTGCTGGTGCGCCTGCTGCGCCACCTGTACCCCCGCGTGACGTACGTGCGCAACATCACGGACGTGGATGACAAGATCAACGCCCGCGCCCATGCCAATGGCGAATCCATTGCGGACCTGACGGCACGCACCATCCACGATTTTCATGAGGACCTGGCCGCCGTCTCCATCCTGCCGCCGGATGTGGAACCACGCGCGACCCACCATATCGGTGAAATGCAGGACATGATCCGCCGCCTGATCGAAAGCGGCCATGCCTACGAAGCCGAAGGGCATGTCCTGTTCGCAGTGAACACTTACCCCTCCTACGGCGCGCTGTCGGGCCGCACGCCAGATGACCTGATCGCGGGCGCGCGGGTGGAAGTGGCACCCTACAAGCGTGATCCGGGTGACTTCGTGCTATGGAAGCCGTCCGACGACCAGACGCCGGGATGGGACAGCCCATGGGGCCGGGGCCGTCCGGGCTGGCATATCGAATGTTCGGCCATGTCACAGCGTTACCTGGGCGAAAGCTTCGACATTCATGGCGGCGGGTCGGACCTTCTGTTCCCCCACCATGAAAATGAACGCGCGCAGAGCATGTGCTGCCACCCGCATGGGCGCTTTGCCAATCACTGGGTACATAACGCCATGCTGCTGGTGAACGGGGAGAAGATGTCGAAATCCCTCGGCAACTTCCTGACCGTGCGCGACGTGCTGCGTGATACCCCGGCGGAGGCGCTGCGCCTGCTGCTGCTGCGCGCGCAGTACCGCTCGGTACTGAATTTTACCCGCGAAGGGCTGAATGAGGCCCGCCAGATGCTCGATCGCTTCTACCGCGCACTGGAAAACCTTGATCCCATGCAAGATCCCGTGCCCGTACCCGACAGCGTGGTGCAGGTCCTGTGTGATGACCTGAATACCCCCCGAGCCCTGGCGGAAATGCACGCACTGGCCGATACGGCCATGACGGGTGACAGTCTGGCTGCGGCACGCCTGAAGGCGGCGGGCAACCTGCTGGGCCTGCTGCAGGACACGCCGGAGGCATGGTTCCGTGGGGGGGCGAAGGTTGATCCCACCCATATCGAACACCTGATTGCAGAACGGCTGGCCGCACGCAAGGCGCGTGACTTCGCCCGTGCCGATGAAATCCGCAACGACCTTGCGGCACAGGGAATTGTGCTGGAAGACGGCCCGCAGGGCACGACATGGAGGCAGGCATGACCGGCCGCGACGGCGGGGCGGATATCGGCCCCATTGGCAACAGCCCGGTCGTGATCCTTGTCCGGCCCCAGATGGCCGAAAACATCGGCACCACCGCCCGCGCCATGGCCAATGGCGGCCTGTTCCACATGCGTATCGTTGCACCCCGTGACGGCTGGCCACAGGAACGTGCGTGGCGCAGTGCGTCAGGCGCTGACCGCATCCTCGAATCCGCGCAGGTCTTCGATACGGTCGATGACGCGGTGGCCGACCTGCATCATGTCTTTGCCACCTGCCCGCGCCCGCGCCATATCGTAAAGCCGGTGCTGACCGCACGCGGCGGCGCTGCCGAACTGCGGGAAATGACGGATCGCGGGTTGAAAGTCGGGTTGATGTTCGGCCCTGAACGCGCCGGGCTGGATAATGAAGACATGGCCCGTGCCGATGCGCTGATCCGCTATCCACTCAATCCCGCGTTCATGTCCCTAAATCTGGCGCAGGCTGTCATGATCATGGCGTATGAGTGGTGGATGGCAGCGGATGATACGCCGCCACGCACGCTCATGACCAACGAGACGCATGTGGCCACCCGGGGCGAACTGGACAACTTCATGCGCCACCTGATCGCTGATCTGGATGAATGCGGCTTCCTGCGCAATGAACAGAAGCGGCCTGGCATGGTGCGCAACCTGCGTCACTTCTTCCTGCGTGGCGAGGTGACGGAACAGGAATTGCGCACGCTGCATGGCGTGGTGACCGAACTGTCCCGTGGGCGCAAGGCCAGGCAGGGCGGCGATAAGTAAAAGCTTCACAGAACACCGCCTTTTTGAAAAAAGGCAGTCCCCAAGAACTTTTATTATTTCCAATCCTTCTCCATTAAAAAAGCCCGGTGCGAAACCGGGCTTTTTTGTATCAGCGTGCCGCAATCTGCAACCGGTCGGCCACCCGCGCCCGGCCCATAAGCGGCAGCAGGTCACGCATTTCCGGCCCGCTGTCTTCCCCCGTCAGCGCCAGGCGCAGCGGGTGGAACAGGGCACGTCCCGTGCGGCCCGTGGCGTCCTTCACAGCCGTGGTCCATGTCTTCCATGTGGTTTCGTCCCACGGTTCGACAGGAAGCGACTCGAGCGCCTGCAACAGGAAGGGACGGTCTGCATCCTCGATCACCGGAGGAATGATCTCCCCGGCCACGACATCCCACCAGTGGCGCAGTTCGCCCGCCATATCCACATTGCCCCGCACCGCCAGCCAGAAGGCTTCCGTCGCCCCTTCGGGCAGGCGGGCACGGATTTCGTCAAACGGCATGGCATGCATGATGCGGCGGTTCAGGCCCAGCAGCTGTCGCATGTCGAACCGCGCGGCCGAGCGCGAGACACGCCCCAGGTCATACGTTTTGGCCAGTTCATCAAACGACAGCGGCGCCGGATCATCCGCACTGCCCAGGCGGGCAAGGTAGGACACGATGGCCGAGGGCTCGACCCCGTCCTGCCTCAGCGCGCGAATCGACAGCCCATCGAACCGCTTGGACAGCTTGCCACCGCCTTCATCCAGCAAAAGCGGCAGGTGCGCGAAGGTGAACTGGGTGCGCTTTGCCCCCAGCGCCTCGGCAATGTCGATCTGCACGCCGGTATTGGTCACATGGTCCTCACCGCGGATGATGTGGGTAATGCCCAGTTCCATGTCATCCACGACGGATGCCAGCGTGTACAGCACCGTCCCGTCCGCCCGTACCAGAACGGGATCGGAAATGGCGGGCAGCTTCACGCGCGATGGCCCCATGACCAGATCGTTCCATTCCACCGTGCGATGATCCGACAGCCTGAAGCGCCAGTACGGCACCTTGCCATTGGCTTCGGCCTGCGCGCGCTGCTGCGGGGTCATGCGCAGCATGGCGCGGTCATAGACCGGCGGCTTGCGCATGCGGATACGGGCCTCGCGCTTGGAAGCCAGTTCCTGCTCGCTTTCAAAGCATGGATACAGCCGCCCGCTGGCCTTCAGCTTTTCAATGGCCAGCGCATAGCGGTCCAGCCGGTCCGACTGGCGCACGAATTCATCCCAGCCAATGCCAAGCCAGCGCAGGTCGTCCTGCAGGGCCTGCACGTATTCCTCTTTCGAGCGACCGCGATCGGTATCGTCAATGCGCAGCAGAAAGCGTGCATTGTGGCGGCGGGCGAACAGGGCATTGGCAATGGCCTGACGCGCATTGCCGACATGGATCAGCCCGGTCGGGCTGGGCGCAAAACGGAGTTTCATGCCCCTTATATGCGGCGATTACGTCCCGAATGCCAGAGAACACATGCGCAATCCGATGTGGAATACGCCTGCCCATAAGCCCGCCCCCGACACATGCCAGTACGGGGGCTGGCCCCGCCCGATCTGGCAGAAGGTTCTCGGGAAAAACTGCTGGTTCAATACGCAGGGTATTGGGAAAGTTTTTTCAGACCAGCCTCAGCGAACGCCGCCTTTCTTCAAAAAAGCGGCGCCCAAAAACTTTTATATTTTTACAGTTTCAGGGGACGTTCTTACGCCTCGTCTTCCTCATCACCGCCACGACGGGGGTCAAACGCGCGCCAGTCGCGCTCCATCGGGCTTGCGGCGTGGGCTGCAAAATCATCCAGTTCATTGGCCGAACGCCAGCCCTGATCGCCCGCTTCCAGCACTTCCGCGTCCTCGCCAAAGGAAAACCATGCCTTGAGGATGTCAGCCGCCGACAGGCCGGGCATGCGGCAGCGTTCGATGCTGTCGCGCACATAGGCCCGCGCAAAGGCATTGGCCTGGATCAGGTCGGGGAAGCCGCCGACTTCCTCGACAATATTATCCTCGGCACCGCCTGACAGATCCAGAATCCGCACGCGCCACCCCCCTTCGGGGGCAAAAATGGTTTCTGACAAGATGAAGCCTTTCGTTATGCGTCCCTTCGGGGACGTAAGCCCATGACCGACCTAGCGGTTGCGCATATGACGCAGCAGGAATTCACGCCCCGCCTTGACCCGGGGCACATCGTCATAGGCCACGATATCCGCCGTGGCATAGGTTTCGGACCAGCGATCGGGGATGAACGACCCCGTGCCAATCACATCGACCGGCGCATGGGCGTCGGCCATGCTGAGGCATTTTTCCACGCTGAAACCCGACGACGCGATGATGCGCACATGCGCGAACCCGGCCTCGTCCAGTGCTTCGCGCATGCGCCAGATGGCGGCGGCGGACACCCCCGTGCCCACAAGGTAGCGCAGTTCCTTGTCCGACCGGTACCGCCGTATGCTGCCCGGCGTGTGCCGCTCCAGCACGTCATAGGACGATTGCGGGTCCAGCCCCTCCAGAAAGCGGCCACCATGCGTATCCAGCCGCACGGCCAGTCGCCCGGTTGCCGCAAGATCAGGGAAATGGCGGCAGACTTCCAGCGCGTCCGTCACCTCACGCCCGAAATAATCCACCAGCACCACAAGGTCCATGTCGGGATAGACCTCATGAAACATTTCTGCCGCCCGCAGGGTGGACCCGGCATACCCCACCAGCGCGTGCGGCATGGTGCCCAGCCCCTTTTTGGTGCCGAAGTAATGCGCTGTCGCGTCATTGGCGCTGCCGATGAAGCCCAGCGCACCCTCCTTCTGTGCAGCATGGCTGCCGACGGAAGCGGCATACGCCATCTGTTCCTGCATGCCAAAGCCCGCACAGTGCCGTGCTTCCATCGCCATGAAGCGCACATGCGGCAGTGCCATGGACATCTGGTAGGCATTGTGCGCGGCCACGCAGGCCGGGCCGAGACGCTGGAGCACCAGTGTCTCCAGCACCGCAAGCTGCGCGAACGACCCGGTTACGTAGGCAAGCGGCTCACCCGCGCCCACCCATGTCCCTTCGGGGAACATGACATCACACTCGATCTCGATCCCGCGCTCGGCGGCGACGGCATGCAGCCAGTCCACCATAAGCCGGGGCGCGGACACGACGGGGCGGCGCAGGAAGATGGCGTATGTCACCTTCCTGTCCCCAAAGTGTTCGACAATGGCACGTGTGCGGTTGAAATACGCATCCGTGCGGGCGGCGATCACATCCTGTTCCACCGCGCCGGCACCCCTGTCGTGCCTTGTCCTGTCACCGTGGGTCATATGCCCCTCCAATCCCCCCATCCGGGCGGGACTAGCGTGCCCCGCCATTCATGCGATGCATCCGCGTCTTCAGCTCCTCGGCCAGACGGAACGCCATCTCCAGCGACTGTTCCGCATTCAGGCGCGGGTCGCAGAAGGTTTCATAGCGTTCACCCAGATCGTCTTCCGTCAAGCGGTGCGCACCACCGATACACTCGGTCACGTTCTGGCCGGTCATCTCGAAATGCACGCCGCCGGGGTGGGCGCCTGCTGCCTCGAACACGTCAAAAAAGCCGTGAATCTCGGACAGGATGGCATCGAAGGAGCGCGTCTTGACGCCCGTCGAGGTCGAGCTTGTGTTGCCGTGCATGGGATCACACAACCATGTGACCGTCCGCCCCGTAGCCATCACTTTCTCGAGCAGCGGCGGCAGATGCTCACGCACCTTGCCCGCCCCCATACGGGAGATGAGCGAAATGCGCCCCGCTTCATCGGTCGGGTTGAGGATGTCGAGCAGTTGCTCAAGGTCCTCGATGGTCGTCGTCGGACCGACCTTGATGCCGATGGGGTTGCGCACCCCGCGCAGGAATTCGACATGCGCGCCATCGGGCTGGCGGGTCCGGTCCCCGATCCACACGAAATGGGCCGAGCAGTCATACCATTCGCCCGATGTCGAATCGATGCGGGTCAGCGCCTGCTCGTACGGCAGCAGCAGGGCCTCGTGCGAGGTATAGAACTCGGTCTCGTCAATCTGGGGCGTGGTCGCCGCCGTCAGGCCGCACGCGGCCATGAAGTCCAGCGTCTCGCCAATGCGTTCGGCCAGCTGCCCGTAACGCTGCGCCAGCGGCGAACGCTCGACAAAGCCGAGGTTCCAGCGATGGACTTCATGCAGGTTGGCATAACCGCCGCCGGCAAACGCACGCAGCAGGTTCATGGTGCCGACGGACTGGAAATAGCCGGTTTCCATGCGCTTCGGATCAGGAATGCGCGCGGCTTCCGTGAAATCGGAGCCATTGATGATGTCACCACGGTAGGACGGCAGGGTCACGCCGTCCTTCGTCTCGGTATCGGACGAGCGCGGTTTGGCGTACTGCCCGGCCATGCGCCCGATCTTGATGACCGGCACCTTCGCGCCGAATGTCAGCACCACGGCCATCTGCAGCAGCACGCGGAAGGTGTCGCGCACGATATCGGCGGTGAATTCGCTGAAGCTTTCGGCGCACGCGCCACCCTGCAGCACAAAGGCCTGCCCCGTGGCGGCCTTGGCCAGATGGGTGCGCAGGCGCCGGGCTTCCCCCGCGAAAACCAGCGGCGGGTAGCGGCGCAGGCGCGCTTCCACGCCCTGCAGGGCGGCTTCGTCGGGATATCGCGGCATCTGCCGCGCCGGAAACGACCGCCAGCTCTCCGGCGTCCAGGCCTGCCGGGAAGAACTGTTGTGGCTGTGCGTCGCACTCATGGGTCGGATCCTAATTCCTCTTGATACAAGACAGTCCCCACCGCCCGTGGCGGAAGGGCAGCCTTTATGTCGAAAAAAGCCCGGCATGGCAAAGCCTGTTCTGGGCCTGCCCACCATGGCCATGCCGCCAGCGGGGGATCAATGTTGCATTGACGCCACAAACCGGCCCGATCCATCCAGTTAAAGGTCGCATTACACCCATGCTTCCCCCATATGTAAAAGCAGCATGGTTGGCCTGCCAGACCACGGCTTCCCCTGACGGGGCATGGTTTGGCATGGTGCCCCCTCAGGTAAAAGGATTACGGATCATGGCCACCACACGTGGGAAATTCATAACCGCCCTGGCAGCAGGGCTGTGCCTGTTCAGCGTGACGGCCATGGCCGCGCCCGACAGCAGCGACGACAGCAGTAGCCAGAACGAAGACAAGATGACCGTTCATGGCCAGCGCAACCACCTGCCGCCCGGCTATGAGGAAGCGCCGTCCATGGAACTGAACCACGGTCCCGACCCGGACCATCTGGAACACGTGCATCGTGATTCGGTCACGGGCACGGACCTGTCGCGTTTCGGCAGTTCGTACCAGAGCAGCGGAATCAATGGCGATGGCCAGCTTGGCGATTCGACCGGCAATGGCTGGGTCGCACCCCGCTAACATACTGAAAAATATAAAAGATTCAGGATGTCGCTTTTTTAAAAAGGCGACGTTCCCTTGAAGCTTTTTGAAAAAACCGTTGCCGGAACACTGACCGGCAACGGTTTTTTTGTATTATCAGGCCGGATGATGGGGCGTGACCCGCGTGCGGGTGCGCATGGTCACGAATTCCTCCGCCGAGGAGGGATGGATCCCGATGGTCCGGTCCCAGTCCCCCTTCTTCAGGCCCGCCGTCACGGCAATGGCCAGCCCCTGCATGATTTCCGGCGCGTCATCACCCAGCATGTGCGCGCCCACCACGATCTGGCTGGCCTGATCCACCACCAGCTTCATGAACGTGCGTTGCTGACGGCCGCTCAGCGTATTGCGCATGGGGCGGAAGCGGCTGACATAGACATCCACATCGCCCTTATGCGCCGCCTCGGCTTCCGTCAGGCCGACACTGGCCAGCGCCGGGGTGAAGAACACCGCCTTGGGCGTGGTGGCATAGGACCACTGCCGCGCGGGTGCCGTGCCAAACAGGCGGTCGGCCAGGTTATGCCCTTCCGCAATGGCTACGGGGGTCAGGTTCAGCCGGTTGGTTACGTCGCCTATGGCGTAAATGCCGGGCACCGTCGTCTGGCTGTCGTCGCCCACGATGATGCGCCCGTTTTCCTCCATCGCGACACCAAGCTGCGTCAGGCCAAGACCGGTGATCTTGGGGTGACGTCCGGTGGCGAAGAAAACGCAGTCGGTTTCAATCTGGCTGCCGTTATCGAGGGTGACGGCAAGGCTGCCATCCCTGCGCTTTTCAATGCCGGTGGGGGACGCACTGGCATGCTGGCGGATGCCGCGCAGATCGATGGCGTCGTGCAGGGCATGGCGCAGGTCGCCATCAAACCCCCGCAGCGGCTGCTGCTGGCGATAGACCAGGTCGACCTCTGACCCGAACCCACGGAAAATACCCGCGAACTCCACGCCAATATATCCACCACCCACCATGCAGACCCGCTGCGGGCGGTGCTTCAGGTAAAAAGCCTGGTCGGACGAAATGGCGTATTCCGCACCGGGTATTTTCGGGGCCGTCGGCGTGGACCCCACGGCAATGACGATCCGGGCCGCGGTCACGCGGCGGGGAGCCTCGTCGGGGGCCAGCGGCGATGGGTCGATACGCAGGGTATGCGCGTCCTCAATGGTGGCATGGCCGGTAAACAGGGCGACCCCCGCCTTTTCCAGCATCGAGACATACAGCCCGTTCAGGCGCGTAATCTCACGGTCCTTGGCGTCAATCAGCGCGGTCCAGTCGTGCTGCCCGCGCTTCGTGTTCCAGCCAAAGCCGTGGCTGTCATCCACCCAGTCGCCATATTCGCTGGCCTGGACCATCAGTTTCTTGGGCACACAGCCAAGGTTGACACAGGTGCCACCCCAATGGCGGCTTTCCGCCACGGCCACGCGCGCCCCATGGCTGGAGGCGATGCGCGCGCACCGTACGCCACCCGAACCCGCGCCGATTACAAACAGATCGAAATCATAACTCATGCCGGTTGTGCATCCTGCTTCCAGCCGGAAGGACGGCGACAGCATGCGTCATTCCGGCGTTCCACCGCCCGGACGCGGGGCGGGGCCAACAAAAAAGCCCCGGCCTGGGGGTCCATGGCCGGGGCTGGGGCGGGATCAGCGTTCAGCGAACGCCTTTTCCACCACATAGGCGCCGGGGTTGGAATTGTTCCCCTCGTCAAAGCCACGGTCCTGCAGCAGCTTTTCCGTATCGGCCAGCATTTCCGGCGAACCGCAGATCATGACACGGTCATGTTCGGGGTCGAGTTCGGGGATATTGAGATCCCTGAAGATCTTGCCTGTCTCGATCAGTTTGGTGATGCGGTCGGTAACGGCGAATTCCTCACGGGTCACGGCCGGGTAATACAGCAGCTTGCCCTTCACGTCCTCGCCCAGGAATTCATGTTCGGGCAGTTCGTGGCGGATGTGGTTGGAATAGGCCAGTTCGCCCGAGATACGGACCGTGTGGCTCAGGATCACATGGTCGTAGCGTTCATAGCATTCCGGGTCCTTGATCAGGCTCATGAAGGGCGCAAGCCCCGTGCCCGTGGACAGGAAATACAGGTTGCGGCCCGGACGCAGGTTGTCCAGCAGCAGCGTGCCGACGGGCTTGCGACCGATCAGCACCTTGTCGCCCACCTTTACATGGCGCAGGCGCGAGGTCAGCGGGCCATCAGGCACGGCGATCGACAGGAATTCGAGGTGGTCCTCGTAATTCGCGCTGGCGATGCTGTAGGCACGCAGCAGCGGCTTGCCCTCGACCTCGATGCCGATCATCGTGAACTGACCGTTCTCGAAGCGCAGCGCCGGGTCGCGCGTGGTGGTGAAGCTGAACAGCCGGTCCGTCCAGTGATGGACCGACAGGACGGTTTCAGCATTCAGGTGGCTGTATTCCTTGGTCGGTTCGGCCAGGTGGAACACGCCTTCCTGACCGGCTACCGGGGCAAGGCCCGTCAGCATGGTTTCGGAAGTAGGCACAATCAACGTATCGGACATCTGGTTATCATTCTCCCGGCTGGGTATGACGCAGACACAGGATATCCTGAAACATGCGCCCGCCCACAGCTACATAAGCTTGAGTGCGGGCATGTTTAGGCCATCCACAGCGTGGAATTCCAGCACAAAACAAACATATCACGCGCTACAGGGAACAGATCTGCCGCATAATGTCCGTTCCGGTGCGCGCATGTCACGCCACACGCGTACGATGCGGGCCTCTATTCGATGATTTCGGGACCGGATGCAAGTAGGGAGTCCATTGTCGTCCGCGCACGGATGACGCACATAGTCAGGTATGACTTCTGAATTCCCCGACCGGGCCGCCCCTGCCCTGCTGGCGCTGGATGCGGCGATCGCCGCAACCGGGCTGCATGTTGAAACCCGCGAGCGCCCGAAGCTGGAGCGCGTGATCGCCCGCATGCTGCAACCCGGCGCGACACAGATAGATGACGCCGCGTTCCGTAGCGCGCTGTGCACCGTCCGGCGCAAGCCATGGGGGTCGCGCCTCATGGACCTGACGCGCCGCGCGGGACAGGTATGGGTCACGCGCGCGGATACCGAAGCCGCCGCCGTGAGCGTGGACGACCCCGAACCCGATGATGCCCGCCTGCTGTCGGCCCTTGCTCCCGTGCTGCGCGAAAAACTGCGCGCGCAGGGCGAGACGCCCCGCGCCGCAGTGGAAAACATCCGCGCCGACCTGTTTGACGGCACCGGCCGTACGCTGGCGCCTGCGGAACTGCGCACCCTGGCCGCAGCGGTGGCCGACGCCTTTGCCCTGCCGGATGCGGATGCCTTCGCCGCCGGACTGGAACGCGAGGATGCAAGCCGCAAGGACCGCGACACCCGGATCGAGGATACGGCACGTGCGCGCCGGCGTGAGGAGGTGCTGCGCCTGCGCGAATGGGAAAAAAGCCTTGTCCCCTTCAGCGACGTGCCCGGCCTGCTGCGCTGTTCGCACCGCGAGGCCCTGCGCTGGATCGCGGAAAACCGGCTGCCGGTCGCCCGTCGCGTGCCACAGGCGGATGGGCAGGAACGGTGGGAATTCGACCCCACCGAACTCATGGCCCTGCGCCAGCAGTTGCCCCAGTGGCGCAGGGAGGGACAGGACACCCCGTCACGCACGCCGCTGGCCCCCGACCTTGGCAATCGCCGCGTGGGCAATGCCGTCATCGCGCAGGTCGCCGCCCTTGACCGCTATGCCGCCCATTTCCGCACCGCGCGCGCGCTCAACCGCCGCATCACGCTGGTGACGGGGCCGACCAACAGCGGCAAGTCGCATACCGCGCTTGATGCGCTGGCCCGCGCCGAAAGCGGCCTGGCGCTGGCACCCCTGCGTCTGCTGGCCCATGAATTCCGCGAGTCGCTGACCGCGCGCGGTGTGCCGACATCACTTGCCACCGGCGAAGAACGCATCGACGTGCCCGGCAGCCGCCATCTGGCCGCAACCGTGGAAATGTGCCCGCTGAACAACCCGGTTGATGTCGCCATCATTGATGAAGCCCAGATGCTGACCGACCCCGACCGGGGGGCGGCATGGACGGCGGCCATCATGGGTGCGCCTGCGCGGCACCTGTTCATTCTGGGCGCGCCCGACTGCATTCCCATGGTCCGGCGCATTGCCGAACTGTGTGGTGACCCGGTGGATGAAATCCGGCTGGAACGCAAAAGCCCGCTGGTCGCCGCTGAACGCTCGGTCAGCCTGCATGAACTGCAGAAGCATGACGCGCTGATCGCCTTTTCCCGACGCGAGGTGCTGGACCTGCGCGCACTGCTGCTGGCGCAGGGCAAGCGGGTGGCGGTGGTGTATGGCGCGCTCAGCCCCGAAGTCCGCCGGGCGGAGGCCCAGCGTTTCAATGATGGCGACGCCGATATCCTGATCGCGACCGACGCCATCGGCATGGGGCTGAACCTGACCATCCGCCGCGTCGTCTTCGCAGCCCTGCGCAAATATGACGGCAACCAGACGCGCGACCTCAACCCGCAGGAAGTCAAGCAGATCGGCGGCCGCGCCGGGCGTTATGGCAAGCATGAACAGGGTGTCGTGGCCGTGCTGGAAGGGGTGGGCAGCCCGTCCTTCATCCACGCCATGCTGGCCGCCCCCCCGCAGCCGATCGAGGACATGCGCCCGCAGGTCCAGCCAGATGCCGACATCGTACAGGCCGTGGCGGCCGAAATCGGATCGGACAGCCTGTTTGGCGTGCTGGTGCGTATCCGCCGCGCGGTGTTGCGCCGTGATGACCCCAATTACCGTCTGGCCAATATGGAACAGGCCTTCGCCATTGCCACCGCGCTGGAAGGGGTTGCGGACCTGACGTTGGCGCAGCGCTGGGTTTACGCCATGTGCCCGGTGGATGACCGTGACAATGGCATCCAGCGCCTTGTCCACTGGGCGGCGGACCATGCGGCGGGCAATGCCGTGCCACCGCCGGGCACGGGCCGCCTGCCGCCCCCCGAACGGGCCGAACGCACGGAACTGGAACGCGCCGAAAAGCGCCACAAGCGACTGGTGGCCTGGCGGTGGCTGGCGCTGCGCTTTCCCGAAGCCTACATCAATCGCGAGGAGGCCGAGGCCACGACCGCACGCCTGAATGACTGGATCGAGGACGTGCTGCGCCAGCAGAGCATCCGCGCCCGCACGCCACGCACAACACCCTTCAGCCCCGACAACCGCGCCAATCCGCCGGGACGCCGCAACCGTGAGGCACCGCCCAAAGGCAAGCGCCCGCACCGCAAGCGGCGGTAAGGGAGAGGCAGGAAGACAAACGTTTATGGATGCCGCCTTTTTCCAAAAAGGCGGTGTTCTTCGAAGCTTCTTGAAAAAAGCTTCACCAAAAACTTCAATTTGCAGGATGTCCTGTGGGCCGGTTATCTGCCCCAGGGCCATCCTGCGCATTGGCAGCCTGAGACAGCCGGCCGGTCAGGCAGGACAGTGATCCAGCATCGTGCCGATCGCATGCAGCCCGACAGGACGGCCGTGACCTGCACGCCCGCCCCATGGGGGATCAGGCCGCGCGGATGACCTCGACACCACCCATATATGGACGCAGCACGTCGGGCACGGTGATGCTGCCATCCGCGTTCTGGTAATTTTCCATCACCGCGATCAGCGTGCGGCCTACAGCCAGGCCAGACCCGTTCAGGGTATGGACAAAGGCGGGCTTGCCCTCCGCCGGGCGGTAGCGTGCGTTCATACGGCGGGCCTGAAAATCGCGCGTGGTGGAACATGACGAGATTTCGCGCCATGCCTTCTGCCCCGGCAGCCAGGCCTCAAGGTCAAAGGTCTTTGCCGCGCCAAAGCCGGTATCGCCCGCGCACAGCAGCATGCGGCGGTAAGGAATGCCCAGCTTTTCCAGCACCATTTCCGCACAGCGGGTCATGCGCTCATGCTCGGCGTCACTCTCCTCCGGCGTGGTGATGGAAACCATCTCCACCTTCTGGAACTGGTGCTGGCGCAGCATGCCGCGCGTATCACGGCCCGCGGCCCCGGCCTCGCTGCGGAAGCATGATGACAGGGCGACAAGACGGCGCGGCAGCACGGCACCTGGCAGGATCTGGCCCGCGACACTGGCTGTCAGCGGCACTTCAGCCGTGGGGATCAGCCAGCGGCCATCTTCGGTGCGGAAGGACTGGTCGGCAAATTTGGGCAGCTTGTCGGTGCCGTACATCGCATCGTTATTGACCAGGACGGGCACGGCGGTTTCCTCGTAGCCGTTTTCGCCGGTGTGCAGGTCCAGCATGAACTGGCCCAACGCACGCTCCAGCCGCGCAAGCTGGCCACGCAGCACCACGAACCGCGCGCCCGACAGGCGAGACGCAGTCTCGAAATCCATCATGCCCAGCGCTTCGCCCAGTTCGAAATGCTCACGCGGGGCAAAGGGGAATTCGCGTGGCGTGCCGTTCTGGTGCACCTCCACGTTCGCGCTTTCATCGGCCCCTTCGGGCACGCCGGCGTCCAGACGGTTGGGCAGGCGTTCCAGCGTGCCACTGATCTGGCTGTCCAGATCATCGGCGCGGGTCTGCAGTTCCTCCATCCGGGCCTTGGCGCCAGCCACTTCCGCTTCCAGCGCGGAACTGTCCGCGCCGGATTTGCGCATCATGCCGATTTCCTTGGAAATCTGCTTCCGTCGCGCCTGCAGTTCCTGCAATGCGGTTTCAGCCGCGCGGCGGTCATGATCCAGCAGCAGCAGCGCCTGCGCCACGGCAGGCTCGCCCCGCCGCTTCAGGTCGGCGTCAAAACCGTCGGGATCGGCGCGAAGCGCGCGCAGGTCGTGCATCAGGTAGTCTCCTCGGTGTCGTCTTCAGGCGGGTTGCGCGGCTCGACAAGGCGGGCGCAGAAAATGGAAACCTCGTACAGCCCGATCAGCGGCACGGCCAGACCGGTCTGGGTAATCACGTCGGGCGGCGTCAGGATGGCGGCGGCCACGAACGCGCCGACATAGGCATAGCGCCGCACCTTTGCCAGCCCCTTCGATGTCACCAGCCCCACCCGCGCCATGAGCGTCAGCACCACGGGCAGTTCAAACGCCATGCCGAACGCCAGGATCAGCTTCATGACCAATGTCAGGTATTCCGACACCTTGGCCTGCAGTTCGATCTGCAGCCCGTCCTGCCCGTCCGCCGTCTGGAACGACAGGAAGAACTTCCACGCAGCGGGAAAGATGAAATAGTACGCCAGCGCCGCCCCCATGGCGAACATGATGGGCGTCGCGACCAGGAAAGGCGCGAATGCGCGTTTTTCGCTGCGGTACAGCCCGGGCGCTATGAATATCCACGCCTGCACCGCCACCATGGGAAACGACAGGCAGGCCGCACCGAAAAAGGCGACCTTCATATAGGTGAAGAAGGCTTCATACAGCGCGGTATAGATCAGGTGCGGCTGTTCCCCCTTCTGGCGCATGATGTCGCCCAGAGGCTTGGCCAGGAAGAAATAGATCTGTTCCGAATAATAGTAACAGACGGCAAAACACACCATGAACGTCACGATGGACCACAGCAGCCTGCGCCGCAGTTCCACCAGATGTTCGAGCAGCGGCATGGGCTGGTCGTTGATCGAATCCTGATTCAGGGTGTCGTCTCCTGCATCCATCGCGTTCTTATTCCCGCCCGTCGGCTGTGACGGAGACACGCTGCCCCCGGTGAATGACCCTGACCGGCGGCAGGAAGGCCGGCGGGGTCAGGTCTGGCAGTTCGGCCGCGATACGGCGCGCAACACGGGGCGGAAGAAAATCGGGCGCGCTGGCCAGCACCGCCGCATCCGCTTCCTTCGGCGCGGCAGTGGATAGCGGGGGAATGTAATGGCGCGAGGGAATCTTCTGTTCCGGCAGCACGTTCTCCATGGCGGGCGTGGCTGGAGGAGGGACGGGCGCCGCCCCCGTCAGCGTGGCGGGATCAAGCGAACGCCGCAGCGTGCCATCCCCGTCAATCGCCTTCATCAGCTTGTCGCGCACGTTCAGCCGCTTGAGCTGGCCAAGCTGGTCACGCGCTTCCGTCAGGTCTGCCTCACGCACCATTTCATCCACATGGGACTGGAATTCGGTGGCGAGGCCGCGCGCCTTCTTGATCAGGCCGGTCACCGTACGGATGGCGACAGGCATGTCCTTGGGCCCGATCAGCAGCAGGCCCACCACCCCGATCAGGGCAAATTCAGACCACGCGAAATCGAACATGACCACTTTCCTCCACCACCACGCACGCGCGGCACACCCGCACGCTACCGCCCGGCATCACGTCTCGCCCGTGCATGTCCTGCACACCTATCACGACGCGGACGGGTCAGGAACCTCGTCCGGCGCATCAGGGGGCGCATCGGGGGACACGGCGGTATCGGGCACATCCACCAGCAGTTCCTCGCGCCGTGGCAGATCGCCCAGATCCTTCAGCCCGAAATGACGCAGGAAGCCCGATGATGTCCCCCACAGGATGGGCCGCCCCGGAACTTCCTTACGGCCCAGCGGCATGATCAGTTCCGCCTCCAGCAGGGTGTCCAGCACCTGCTGGCTCAGGCTGACGCCACGGATTTCCTCGATCTCGGCACGGGTGCAGGGCTGGTGATAGGCAATGATGGCCAGCGTTTCCATGGTCGATCGCGCAAGCCTGCGCGGGCGCGGCATGACGCGGGTCAGGCGCGGGGCAAGGTCGGGGGCGGTACGGAACTGCCATCCCCCTGCCACTTCCACCAGCACGACGCCACGCCCCGCATACTGCGCCGCCAGCGTCGCCAGCGTGGCGGCGACATAGGCATCCCGGTCGGCGGTATCATGCGGTATGCCCCCCTGCGCGCCCAGCACTTCGGCAATGGCCCGGGTGCTGAGCGGATCGGCACGGGCGAAGATCAGCGCCTCCACCAGCCGGAGCGAGAATTCCCGCACCTCGACCAGTGTCTCGACCGCTTCCCCTTCCGGCAGCAGCCCGGGCTGTCGCGTCTCGTTCATCAGGCCATGTCCCCTTCCGGTTCTGTTCCAGCGTCATGCGGCGGCCCCGCCCGTTCGCGCAGCCAGATACGGCCAAACTGTTCCGCCTGCTGGAGTTCGATCATCCCGCTGCGCGCCATTTCAAGGCCGGCCAGCAACGTGCCCGCCACGGCAGCGCGGCGGCCCGTCTGCACCATTGTTTCCGTCATGTCGGCCTGTAGCGGAATGTCGGGCACGAACCCGTCCAGTCCGCACCAGTCCGTCTTCAGGTCGGGCGTGCCCAGCATGCGCCGCAGCCGCGCCAGCGCGTCCTGCACGGTCCAGAACCGCAGCACGCGCGGCTGATAGACGGATTTACGCGCCCGCCTGCGCATGGCCGCCATATAGCCCCGCATAAGCTGCGGCACGTCAACCGCAAGACCCGAGCGGTCAATTTCCACCAGCGTTTCCGACTGCCCGCGTTCAAACACTTCCAACCCCAGCTGCGGACGTGCCGCCAGCCAGCGGCCAAGCTGGACCATCCGCTCCAGTTCCAGCAGGCGTTCATGCAGGAGGCTGGCAGCCTCCTCCGCGTCGGTTGCTTCCTCATCATCCTCGGGCAGCAGCAGGCGGGACTTGAGCCACGCCAGCCACGCCGCCATGACCAGCCAGTCCGCCGCCTGTTCCAGCCGGATGTCCCGTGCGGCGCGCACGACGGCCAGGTACTGCTCCACCAGTTGCAGGATGGAAATGCGCCACAGATCCACCTTCTGCGCCCGCGCCAGTTCCAGCAGCAGGTCCATCGGCCCGTCGAACCCTTCCAGATGCACGATCGGGGCGGTGGTGGGGGAAGCGGGCGGGGCGTTATCCCCGCTCACCCTCCCCTCCGCGGAACGGGAACGCAGGCCATGGCGGAATCAGGAATGGACCAGTTCGCACGCCAGGCTCTTTGCCTTGGCCTTTGCGCACAGACTGACTGCCTGCGCCTTCGCCAGCCCCTTGACGCGCAGGCGGTAGAAGGTCTTGCCGTTGCGTTCCGCTTTCACCACGGCAGGCTGGTACGGCCCGAACACATCGGGATAGCGGCTGGACAGTCGGGTCCAGCTTTTCAGTGCCGCTTCCTGCGTATCAAGGGCGGCAAGCTGTACGCCATACGTCCCTGTTCCCGTACTGGCCGCACGGGGCACCGGCGGCGGCAGGGCCGCGGGCTGAGCGGGTTCGGCCTGCGGTTCCGGCGCCTCCGCCCGCTGCGGGGTGGCAGGCTGCGGCGCGGGCGTGACGGCCGGCGTCTCAGCCGCTGGTGGCGTGGCGGGGGGGGCAGACGGGGTTGCCTGCGCCGGGACGGAGGTGGGTTCCCCTTCACCCGTTACCTGTCCGTACTGGCGGGCCATGGCGTCGGGCTGCGGCTGTTCCGGCGGCGGGGACAGGCGCATTACGCCGCCATCCGCAGGCATACCGTCGCCTGCGCCCAGTATCTGCATCCCGCCCGGATCGGCGGGCTTGACGCGTACCGGGCCGGGGGGCGGCCCCAGGACGGGAATCCCGCCCTGGTGGTGACCGAACAGCGACCATCCGCCAATCGCCACGACCAGCACGCCACCCAGCCCCGCCGCGCCATAGACCAGCTTGCGCGTCAGCGGATCATCACCCAGCAGGCTGCTGCCCGCCACGCGCGACAGCAGGGCCCTGAAATCGAAACCACCACGACCCGCGCGGCGGGCGGGACGCGTATGCACGTCATCCGCCGGTTCCATGGGGGCGCCGGCCTTCAGGTCGGGATTGGAATCGGCCCCCATGCGCTCCCGCCCCCTGGGTGCGGCATAGGGATCGGGTGCGGGCGGGTTGTCGCCCCTGTTGTCAGGGGGGACGTTGGGGGGCGTGGTGTCAGGGCTCATCGCATCTCCTCGACCGGCTGTACGCCGAGCACTTTCATACCCGATCGCAGCACGGTTGCCGTGGCCTCGACAAGAGCAAGCTTCATGCGGGTGGCGGCGACATCATCTTCCTGCAGGAAACGCAGGGTCGCATCATCGCGCCCACGGTTCCACAGGGCATGGAAGTCGGACGCCAGTTCATTGAGGTAGAACGCGATACGGTGCGGTTCGTGCGCGCTGGCTGCCGATTCGACCATGCGCGGCCACTGCGCCATGCGCTGCAGCAGCGCCAGTTCCGCATCCGACGTCAGGCCCGACAGGTCCACATCCGCCAGTTCCGCAGGCGTGATGCCCCCCGGAATCTTTCCTTCATTGACCATGGCCGCCGCCGACCGCAGGACGGAACAGCACCGCGCATGGGCGTACTGCACGTAGAAGACCGGGTTATCGCGGCTCTGCGCCACGACCTGATCCAGATCGAATTCCATCTGCGCGTCCGCCTTGCGGGTCAGCATGGTAAAGCGTACGGCGTCGCGCCCGACTTCATCAATCAGATCGCGCAGGGTGACGAAGGTGCCCGCACGCTTGGACATGCGCACCGGCTGCCCGTCGCGCACGATACGCACGATCTGGCACAGCAGCACATCCAGCACCGGCCGCCCGTCCGTCGCCAGCGCCGAAACCGCCGCCTTCATGCGGGTGACGTAGCCGCCGTGGTCTGCCCCCCATACATCCACCAGCACATCGGCGCCCCGGCGGATCTTGTCGGCATGATAACCGATATCGTTGGCGAAATAGGTGTTCGACCCATCGGACTTGCGCAGCGGACGGTCCACGTCATCCCCGAACTCGGTGGAGCGGAACAGCGTCTGCGGCCGCGCTTCCCAGTCATCGGGCAGCTTGCCCTTGGGCGGTTCCAGAACGCCTTCGTAGATCAGGCCCTTCTTTTCCAGTTCCGCTATGGCGCGGTCGGTTTCCCCGTCGGCAAGGATCTTCGCCTCGCTGGTGAAGACATCATGATGCACGCCAAGGGCCGCCAGATCCTCGCGGATCATGGCCATCATGGTATCGACCGCCTCGCGCTTCACCGTCTCCAGCCATACGGCAGGATCGGCGGGCTTCAGGCCGGGGGCGGCCAGACGGTCGCCATGTTCGCGGGCCAGCGCCTCGCCCACCGGCACAAGATAGTCGCCGCCATACTGGATCGCGCCACCGGGCACGACAGCGGCGAATTCGTCCTCGGTCACGGTCGTGCCCAGCGCCTGCAGGTACCGCCAGTAGGTCGCCCATGCCAGGGCGATGACCTGCGCCCCGGCGTCGTTGATGTAATATTCCTTCGTAACGTCGTAGCCCGCCTTGATCAGCAGGTTGGCCAGCACGTCCCCCACCACGGCCCCACGGCAGTGACCCACATGCATCGGCCCGGTGGGGTTGGCGGACACGTATTCCACATTCACCTTCACGCCACGTCCCGCGGTGCTGGTGCCGTAATCCTCACCCACCTTCAGGACGTTGCGCGCCACGTCCTGCCACACGGCGGGCGCCAGACGCATGTTGACGAAACCGGGGCCCGCCACTTCCGCATGTGCGATGCCAGGCACATCCGCCAGCGCCGCCACCAGTTCACCCGCGATCTCCGCCGGGCGGCGCCGTGCCGCCTTGGACACGACCAGTGCCGCATTGGTCGCCAGGTCGCCATGGGCCGGGTCACGGGTGGGGGTGACCTCCACCCGGTCCAGCAGCGCAGGCGGCAGGTCGGGCACGATCCGGCCCAGTGCTGCGCGCACATGCGTAAGGTAACGGACGAACAGACTGTCTGACATGCGGCACGGTTTCCCAACAAAAACAGTAAACGGACCCTCAGGCCCGGCTGGACGGGCCTGCCGTGATACCAGAACGGCAGGCAATCGGATAAATGCGATGGGCGTGTTTCACCCCGGCGAGGACAGGTCCGTCAACCGTCGATATTCTTCCATCGCACAGCGATCGGTCATCCCGGCAATATAATCCGCCACCACGCGGCATGCACCTGCCCTGTCACCACCATCGCGCGCGGCAAGTGCCGGCTCCCGTGTGCCATCGGGCAGCAGGGTCATGTTTTCCGACAGGATGGCGAAAATCGATTCGACCGTCAGCCGCGCCTTGCGCGTCATGCGGTTGACCCGCCAGTGCCGGTACAGCCGCGCATACAGGAATTTGCGGATTTCCAGATTGGCGGCGGCAATTTCCGGGCTGTATGCCACCACGGGACGGGCGGCGTGGCGGATGTCATCGGAACAAGTCGGGGTCAGGCATTCAAGGTTGCGCTGGGTCTGGCCGATCAGGTCCATGGCCAGCGTGTTGATCACGCGCCGGATGGTTTCATGCCGCAGGCGGGGATCGTTATTGCCGGCATGGCAGCCTGCCTGCTGCTGTGCTGCGCGCGCATCCGCCAGCGCCTCACGCACGACGGGCAGGGTTTCCAGATCCTCGATATGCAGCAGGCCCGCGCGCAGGCCGTCATCAAGGTCGTGGGCGTGGTAGGCGATATCATCGGACAGGGCCGCGACCTGTGCCTCCGCCGAGGCATAGCTGCCCAGTTCCAGACCGTGCCGGGCGGCGTAATCCGCCACATAGGGCGTGGGATGGTCCACCGGTCCGTTATGCTTGGCCAGCCCCTCGAGCATTTCCCATGTCAGGTTCAGGCCATCAAAGGCGAAATACCGCCGTTCCAGCAACGTCACCAGCCGCAGGGACTGCGTGTTGTGGTCGAACCCGCCCCATGGCTTCATGGCAGTGGACAGCGCTTCTTCCCCCGCATGGCCAAAGGGGGTGTGACCAAGGTCATGGGCCAGCGCCAGGCCTTCGGTCAGGTCTTCCTCCAGCCCCAGCCTGCGCGCGATGGAGCGGGCGACCTGCGCCACTTCCAGCGAATGGGTCAGGCGGGTGCGAAAAAAATCGCCTTCATGGTTGAGGAAGACCTGCGTCTTGTACTGCAGCGTGCGAAACCCCGCCGAATGCAGCACCCGGTCGCGGTCGCGCTGCCACGGGCTGCGGGTCGGGGCCTCGGCTTCGGGATAGAGCCTGCCACGGGCCGTGGCGGTCTGGACAGCATAGGGTGCAGTGCTCATATAAGGTCAGGATCCAGCCATGGATGGAACGGCACGTGATGATGCCGCCGCCCATCCATAACCCGCGCGCCGCCCGTGGCCAACATGGTCCCTCAGGGTTGCGTGCCATTGATCATGGTGAAACCCGATGTCCATGCCCCCCACCCCGTCCACCGACAGCTTCCGCGTATCGGACGCGGCGGCCCGCCGCCTGCGTGAAATACTGGATGAACAGCCTGCCTCGCCCACCGGGGAGCCCGCGCTGCGGGTATCGGTCGAGGCCGGGGGGTGCAACGGGTTCCAGTACAAATTCGCGCTGGATCATGAAAGCCGGCCTGATGATATCGTGATCCCGGCCGGAACGGTCCGCGTGGTGGTCGATCCGGCCAGCATGGACCTGCTGAGCGGGGCTGAACTGCATTTTGATGACAGCCTGATGGGCGCGCACTTTACCGTGCGCAATCCCAATGCCGCGTCATCATGCGGATGTGGCACGAGCTTTTCGGTCGAATGATGAAATTCGCCACCTGGAACGTCAATTCCATCCGCCAGCGTCAGGACCATGTGCTGAACTATCTGGCCCGCGAGCAGCCCGACGTGCTGGCGCTGCAGGAAATCAAGTGCCAGACCGAGGTCTTTCCCGTCGATGTGTTCAAGACAGCGGGCTACGACAGCATCGTGGTGGGACAGAAAAGCTATAACGGCGTCGCCATCCTGACCCGCCACGCGCATGACATCACGCATACCGCCCTGCCCGGCTGGGAAATCGACCCGGCACAGGCACGCTATGTGGAAATCCGCAGCTGCGGGCTGGTGTTTGGCAACCTGTACCTGCCCAACGGCAATTCCGGCGGCAGTGCTGGCTACGACTCCAAGCTGGCGTTCATGGACGCGCTGGCGCTCCACGCACATGGCATGCTGCAGGCCGGACAGGATTTTGTCCTGCTGGGCGATTACAACGTCTGCCCTACCGATGAGGACTGCGCCCCCGGCGCACTGTCCCCCGATGACGCCCTGGTCCGCCCGCAGAGCCGCGCCGCCTTCCGCCGCCTGCTCTGGCTGGGGCTGACCGATGCGCTACGTGCGCTGCACCCTGTGGGGCGGTTCTATACATTCTGGGATTATCAGGCGGCGGCATGGCAGCGCGACAGCGGTCTGCGCATCGACCATGCCCTGCTATCCCCCCGCGTGGCCGAACGGCTGCTGACAGCCCTGCCTGCCCGTGACGAACGGGGCAAACCGCAGCCATCCGACCATGTGCCGATGGTGGTTACGCTGGCGGATGCGACGGGCTGACACCACCATGCCCCGGTGCCACACCGGGCACCGGGCAGTGGTCGGGCACCGGCAGCAGCCGGAATTCGCGCAATGTGCCCGACATGCGGAACTGCCCGAAATCCATGTCCACCCGGTCGGCTACGCCATTGCTGAAATAGCGCACGCCCGTCTCGAACACCGGGGTCATGTCACGGGTGGTGGGATTGTAATAGGCGACATGCACCCGCTGCGCCGCAAGCGTGGCAAGGGCGGGGAACGTACCCGCCACCGGCTGCGTATCGCGCCCCAGCAGCAGCACATAAGTCCCCAGCGCCCCGGTATCCACCGTGCCGTCAAACAGGAAAGGCGCGATCTGTCCCCGCCCGTCCTGTCCCGCCTGAATGATTGCCGCCGTATGCGCAACGGGAAACAGCGTCCCGGCAGGCAGTGTCACGTCATGGCCCACGGGGGCGGTGTAATGCACCTTCCCGCCGGTAGGGCGCATATGGGCCTCCCCCGCAATACGGGGGGCGGGCTGTCCGTTTTCCGTCTGGTCGGCACGGAACACGAGGGATGAACCGTCCTTTTCCTCCAGCACGGCATAATCCGAATCACTGACAGATTCCGCCCCGTCACGCCCCACGGTGCGCAGATGAAGCTGCTGCTGCGAGGACCATTCCGAACACATGTCAGACAGGACGAAGGTCAGCCTGCCCTCCGCCGTGACAACGTCGCCGCCACTGACCGCCACCAGCGTCAGATCATAGACCGCACGGTGCGCGGCCATGACCGGGGCCGCCTGCACCGGCATGCTGCGCCACAGGCACGCCAGCGTCATGCCCACCATCACGCACCGCCCCACCGGCACCCCGTGCTGCGCGGCACGGGGCATCGGGGCGGCAGGTGCATCGGCTGGCATCACGCCACTCAGTTCTTGGCCTGGCCGGGCTTGGGGCGCGGCAGGTCGAGGGCGAGCGAGAGTTCCTTCAGCCGCTGCGGCTCGACCGGCGCGGGCGCACCCATCATCAGATCCTCGCCCTGCTGGTTGAGCGGGAACAGGATCACCTCGCGGATGTTCGGCTCATCAGCCAGCAGCATCACGATACGGTCCACGCCCGGGGCCGAGCCGCCATGCGGCGGCGCGCCATAACGGAAGGCATTAAGCATGCCGCCGAAGCGGGCCTCGACCTCGCCTGCCGGATAGCCCGCAATCTCGAAAGCGCGGATCATCACATCGGGCTGGTGGTTACGGATCGCGCCTGAAGACAGTTCGATCCCGTTACACACGATATCGTACTGGAAGGCCTTGATGGTCAGCGGGTCCTGGTTCTGCAGCGCATCCATGCCACCCTGCGGCATGGAGAACGGGTTGTGGGAGAAATCGATCTCACCCGTTTCCTCGTTGCGCTCGTACATCGGGAAATCCGTAATCCAGCAGAAGCGAAAGGCGTTCTGTTCGATCAGGTCCAGTTCGGTCGCGACGCGCGTGCGCACGGCACCCGAGAACTTGACCATTTCATCACCCTTGCCGGCCACGAAGAACACGGCATCCCCCGCCTTCAGGCCCGTTTTCGCACGGATGGCCTCGATCCGGTCGGCCTCGAGGTTCTTGGCGATCGGACCCTTGCCACCTTCTTCGGCGAAGATGATGTAGCCCAGACCACCGGCGCCGGATTCGCGCGCCCAGTTATTCAGCTTGTCAAAGAACGCACGCGGGCGGTCGCCTGCGCCGGGGGCGGGAATGGCACGAACCTGCCCGCCATCGGCTGCGATACGCGCAAACAGGCCGAAGCCGGAACCGGCGAAGGCGTCGGTCACGTCCGACAGCTTCAGCGGGTTGCGCAGGTCGGGCTTGTCGCTGCCATAGACTTCCATTGCCGTGGCGTAGGGAATCCGCTCGAACGGCCCTTCGCTTACAATGCGGCCACCGCCGAATTCGCGGAACACGCCTTCCATCACCGGCTCAAGGGTTGCGAACACGTCTTCCTGTGTCGCGAACGCCATTTCGAAATCAAGCTGGTAGAACTCACCGGGGGAACGGTCGGCACGGGCGGCTTCGTCGCGGAAGCACGGTGCAATCTGGAAATACCGGTCAAAGCCGGCGACCATCGCCAGCTGCTTGAACTGCTGCGGGGCCTGCGGCAGGGCATAGAACTTGCCCGGATGCATGCGCGCGGGCACGAGGAAGTCGCGCGCGCCCTCGGGCGAGGACGCGGTCAGGATCGGGGTCTGGAATTCCACGAAGCCCAGATCCGTCATCCGCCTGCGCAGGCTGGCAATCACCTGCGCGCGCAGCATGATGTTGCGATGCACCTTCTCACGCCGCAGGTCGATGTAGCGGTAGGTCAGGCGCAGGTCCTCGGGGTAATGTTCGTTGCCCGCCACCTGCAGCGGCAGCACGTCGGCGCTGGACTGGACCTCGATCTCACGCGCGCGCAGTTCGATCTCACCGGTGGGCAGGTTCGGGTTCTTGGTCGCGCCATCACGCAGCACGACTTCGCCCGTGACCGTCAGCACGCTTTCCACGCGTACGCGTTCCGCCGTTTCCAGCACGGGGGAACCCGCGGGGATCACGATCTGCGTCATGCCGAAATGGTCACGCAGGTCAATGAACAGCAGGCCGCCATGATCGCGCTTGGAGTGTACCCATCCGGAAAGGCGGGCCGTCTGCCCGGCGTCGGCTGCCCGCAGGGCCGCACAGCTATGGGTACGATAGGGATGCATGATCTTGTCCTGATTCTACCAGATTTTGGGGGATGCGCCCTGAAGGGACCACACCCGGTTGCAGGCGCGACAAAGCCAATCCCGCCCGCGCCTGTCAAGGTTATAGGTGAACAGCCCCGGCCTGCGGGGCCGCAGTCTACACGTATTCGGGGAACAGGTCGCACAGTCCGTCCGCCGTGGCGGGGCAGCGGCCACGTTCGGTAATCAGCCCGGTCACAAGCCGCGCGGGCGTGACGTCAAATGCCGGATTGGCGGCGGTGCTGCCATCGGGCACAAGCTGTACGGCCGTCACGGCGCCACCTTCGTCACGCCCCTGAATGTGGGTGACTTCACGGCCGCTACGTTCCTCGATGGGGATTTCCTTCACACCATCGCTAATGGACCAGTCGATGGTAGTGGACGGCAGCGCCACCCAGAAGGGCACGCCATTGTCATGCGCCGCCAGCGCCTTAAGATACGTGCCGATCTTGTTGGCCACGTCGCCCGTGCGGGTCACACGGTCGGTGCCCACGATCACCATGTCCACCTGACCATGCTGCATCAGGTGACCACCGGCGTTATCGGCAATGACGGTATGCTTCACCCCGTGGCGGCCCAGTTCCCATGCCGTCAGCGATGCGCCCTGGTTGCGCGGGCGCGTTTCATCCACCCACACATGCACGTCAATGCCACGGTCATGCGCCATGTAGATCGGCGCAAGTGCGGTGCCCCAGTCCACCGTCGCGATCCAGCCCGCGTTGCAGTGGGTCATGATGTTGACCGGGCCGGGACGGCGGGCTGCGATCTCCTCGATCAGTTCAAGGCCCTGCCGCCCGATGGCTTCATTCTGGATCACGTCCTCATCACAGATGCGCCCGGCTTCGTCATATGCCGCCGCCACACGGTCCGCGGGTGCGGTCTGGCGCAGGCGCGTCAGCATGCGCCGGATCGCCCAGGCCAGGTTGACCGCCGTGGGCCGGGTGGCCGCAAGCAGCGCCGCATCACGTTCCATGGCGGCGTCACTGCTATCGCACCGCAATGCCAGCGCCAGACCATAGGCCGCGACCGCACCGATCAGCGGCGCGCCACGCACCTGCATGCTGCGGATGGCGTGCGCCACCTGGTCGCGTTCGGTCAGGCGCAGGATATCAAGCGACCAGGGCAGACGGGTCTGGTCAAAGATATGGACCGACCAGCCATCATCCGCATCCACCCATACGCTGCGATAAGAGACGTTATCAATTTTCATATAATACTTGCCGCCATCCAAAAAACCAGAACACACAAAAGGGGCGTAGGGAAACATTCAGCAGGCTGTTATTCAAGCCCCCGCCCCCGATACATCGCTTTTTTACACCGGCAGGCCGCCGGTCCCGCGGTCATCTTCCATCATACAACCGGATCACGGACGGTTCCACAGGCTTGCGCCAGATACGGCCCCGGCTTTATCCTGATCGCCTGTGTTCTCAGGGCGGGGTGAAAGTCCCTACCGGCGGTAACAGGCTGCGGCCTGAAGCCCGCGAGCGCCCGGCCTTCGGGCCGGGGTCAGCAGATCTGGTGCAATGCCAGGGCCGACGGTGACAGTCCGGATAAAAGAGAACTGGCGGCTGCACGGCCCCTGCGGGTCCGTGCCCGTCCGTGATCGCCTTGGATGACCACCGGGTCCACCAAGGGAGACATCCATCATGACATCAACACCCGATTACCATGATTCTCCGCCACCGGGCGAGATAAAAGACACGGCAACGCCGTCCCCCCAGAACATTTATGACAATCCGCGTTTTTTTGACGGATACCGCACCCTGCGCGAAAAGGACACGGGGCTGAACGGTGCGCTGGAAATCCCGGCGATACGCGCCCTGCTGCCCGACCTGCATGGCAGGGCCGTACTCGACCTTGGATGCGGGTTTGGGGATTTTGCCCGTTACGCCCGCGAACGCGGCGCGGCCACGGTCACCGCACTGGATGTATCGCTGAAAATGATCGAAGCCGCACGCGCACTGACGCACGACGCGGCCATCACCTATATCCACGGGTCCATCGAAGACCATGCGGTGCAGCCCGCGGCATTTGACCTCGTGGTCTGCTCCCTCGCCCTGCATTACATCGCGGATTACGCAGCCGTAGTCCGCCGCGTTTTCGACAGCCTCAGGCCCGGCGGACTGCTTGTATTTTCAGTGGAGCACCCCGTCTGCACCGCCAACCCCATAGGCTGGATACACAATGCGGACGGCCACAAGCTGCACTGGCCACTCGACCACTATCAGCAGCAGGGCGCGCGCAGTACGTCATGGTTTGTGGACGGGGTCATAAAATACCACCGCACGATGGAAACCTACGTCAACACCCTACTGGATGCGGGCTTTCAGCTCCGGCACCTGGCCGAACCGCAACCCGCAGCAGACCTACTGCGCGACCGTCCCGATCTGGAAGATACCGTGCGGCGCCCGCCCATGCTGGTCCTTGTGGCCATGAAGCCGAATGCGGCACCCGGCCCACACCACAGGCTTGATACAAAAGACTGAAATCGCGTTTCCTGTCTCCATAACGAAACTGTCCCGCCATGCGGATGCATGGCGGGACAGTCCGGTCCGGTCTGACAGAATCGCGCGGGATCAGCCCTGCGGACCGTCGGACAGCGGCAGGCGGGTCAGGATCGTGGTCAGGCGCTGGGCAAAGCCGGTCGGGTCCTTCGGGCTTTCGCCATCCTGGATACGGGCCATGTCCATAAGCGTCAGGGCAATATCCTGCACCGGGTCGCCATTCTTCACGCGGGTCGCAAGATCCGCGATCAGCGGGTGTGCGGGGTTGACCTGCAGCACCGGCGCCGTATCGGGCACCTGCTGACCGCTACGCTTCATAAGCCGGATCATCTGCAGGTCCGGCCCAGATTCGGGGGCTGCCAGCACCACGGCGCTGTTGACCAGGCGGTTGGTGCCCTTCACATCCGATACCGCGTCACCCAGTGCGTCCTTCAGCGCAGGAAGGACGACCTCCAGCGTGTCCTTTTCAGCCTGCGTTTCCTCCGGCGCGCCGAACTTTTCCAGATCGGTATGGAACTGGCTGATATTGCGCAGCGGCGTGTCCTTGTACACGCCTAGGCGGTCAGGCCAGAAGGAATCCACCGGATCGGACAGCAGCAGCACCTCGATCCCGCGGGCGCGGAAGCCTTCAAGCTGCGGCGAGGACGGCAGCATTTCCGTGCGGTCGCCAGTCAGGTAGTAAATGGCTTCCTGCTCGGGCTTCTTGCGCTCCAGATACGCATCCAGCGTGGTCCAGCCGTCCTGTGTGCTGGACCTGAAGCGCGCGATGGCGGCCAGTTCCGTGCGGTGTTCGGCGTCGTCCCAGATGCCTTCCTTGAAGGTCGGGCCAAAATTGTCCCAGAACTTCTCGAAATCCGCTTCGTCCTTGGACCGTGTCTTGAGTTCCGAGATCACGCGGTTGGTCACCGCCTTGCGAATGCGCGCCAGCACCGGCGTCGCCTGCAGCATTTCGCGCGAGACGTTCAGCGGCAGGTCCTCGGTATCCACCACACCGGTCACAAAACGCAGCCACGGCGGCAGCAGGCCCGCATCATCGGTGATGAACATACGGCGGACATGCAGCCGGATCTGGCTTTCGCGCACCGGTTCGGCGAATTCGAACGGCTTGCTGCCGGGAATGAACAGCAGGGCCGAGAATTCCAGCATCCCCTCGGCATGCCAGTGCAGGGTGGCCCATGGCGTATCGAAGTTGTGGCTGACGTGGCGATAGAACTCGTTCAGCTGTTCTTCATCAATCTCGCCACGCGGCTTGCGCCACAGCGCCGTACCCTTGTTGGCCGAAGCTTCTTCCCCATCATCCTTGACGATGGTGATCGGCCACGAAATGTGGTCGGCCCATTTGCGCACGATGGTTTCAAGCTGCCATGAATCAAGGAAATCATTCGCATCTTCCTTGATGTGCAGGATGATGTCGGTGCCTGCCTTATCACGGGTCGCCGGGCTGATCGTGTAGTTGCCCTTGCCGGTGGAGGACCAGCGCCAGGCTTCATCACTACCCGCGCGACGCGAGATCACGTCCACCCGATCCGCCACCATGAACGCGGCATAGAAGCCCACGCCGAACTGCCCGATCAGGCTTGGCTTGTCCTCGGGCTTTGCATTGGCCAGTTCCTCGCCAAAGGCATGGGTGCCGGAACGCGCGATGGTGCCAAGGTTGCGGGCAAGGTCTTCCTTGCTCATACCCGCGCCATCATCACTGATGGTCAGCAGGCGGGCGTCCTTGTCGGGGTTGATGCGGATCTTCGCATCATCGGGCAGCGCACGCGCGCCATCGGTCAGCGCCTCGAACCGGCGCTTGTCGGTGGCATCCGCCGCATTGGCCACCAGTTCACGCAGGAAGATCTCGCGCTCGGAATAAAGCGCATGCACCACAAGGTCGAGCAGGCGGCCGACCTCGGCGCTGAATTCATGCTGTTCACCCGTTGCTTCGGGCGGGGTTGTCGTTGTGTGTTCCGTCATTGCCGGTCCCTATGTCCGTGAAATGCCATCAGGTTTCAATTTGTAATGAATATGGAAATCTTCGCGGCGTTTTCAATGGCCTGCGTGCGGGACCGCTCAGTCAAAATCCGTCGGCAGTCCAGGGTTGCGGACATGGTCGAACATGCGGGCGATCTGCTGTGGCAGGACGCGGCCCAGGGACAGGTCCGCAGGGATTTCATCGGGGCCGAACCAGCCGATTTCCGATGTCTCGACACTGGTCTGTGCCTGCCCGCCGGTCAGTTCGCATATGAAATACAGCGTGTAGCATGAAAACGGCGCGGGCGGATGGCCTTGCCGGTCGCGGTCCCACACGGCGGCAAGCCGGGTAACACGGACATCATACCCGCTTTCCTCACGCACTTCCTTGACCGTGTTTTCCACCGGGCTGAGGTTCACATCCGCCCAGCCACCGGGCAGCGTCCAGCGGTCATGGTCCAGCACTTCGCGTACCAGCAGGATCCTCTGGCGTTCATCAAACACGGCGGCCCGCACCACGATCTTGGGCGTGGCGTACCCGTCCTGTCGGGTGAACAGGTCCAGCACCCGCTCCATGTCGGCTGCGCTGCCTGCCGCCATCATCTCGGCTGCGATCTGCCTTATGCTTTCATACCGCTCACGGTCAAAGGGGCTTTCGGCATAGGTCAGGCCGCTCTGGGCCAGTGCCTGCAGGTCCCGCGCCCAGACCAGCCATTTGGGGAATGTCATTCTGCCTCTCCCTGTGGTGACCAGCCCGGCGGGGCCAGTTCGAAGCTGCTGAATACAAACGCCGGCGCGACCTGGCAGCCCGTCAGGCTCCACGCTCCTTCCGGGAATGCCGCCTGCCAGGCGCCCGCCGGCACCACAGCCTGCATCACCTGCCCCTGTTCCGGCAGCGGGCCAATGGTGACACGTTCAATCGGACCGTCGGCACGCGGGGCGATTTCCAGCACCAGCGGACTGCCCCCCTGCCAGCACCAGATTTCCGCCGCGTCAACCCGGTGCCAGTGCGACCGCTCCCCCGCCGCCAGCAGGAACATGATGGTGGATACCGCGCCACGCGGGCCATCGGCCGGGGTATCACGCCATATCTCGCGGTAGCTTCCGCCTTCGGGATGGGGCTGCAGGCCCAGTGCCTGCCGCACGCTTTCCGGTGGGGTGGAGGGATCACGCAGGTCGATCATGGTGAATTCTTGCTCCGGTCATAAGGCTTTGAGACTATTTGAAATAGTCCGCCCGGACACCATCCGGCAATCATCAGGAAGTTTGCGGGAATCCGGTTTCAGAACGCTCCGGGAAACATCGCCTTTAAAAAAAAGACGACGCCCAAAAAACTTTTATCATTTTCCATCAATGGATTATCTGGAGAATTGCCGCCACAATACCAGCCTAATGCGCGTAATCCGCATCCCTTGCGGGCATGAACGACAGGGTCTGGTCCGTATAGGTCTCCACCACCTCGCTAAAGGGCTGGCCACGCGCATCGCGCAGTACCGCGCGCTGGCGCACGATCTGCGCAGGCGGTGTGATCACTCCCGCCGTGTCATGCGGGCTCCCGGGCCACGGTGACCACAGCCGGGTGAATTCCAGCCGGTCACGTGAAAAATGCAGGCCCGCAACCACATGCCCGAATGCCGCGTCGGTCCCGTCCAGCGTGGCGTTCATATCCGCCGTCAGCCGGTCGGGCACATACCAGTTGTCGGCGACCGACAGCACATGGGTGCCGCAGACAAGCTGCACCTGCCGGTGGCGTATGGGCTGTGTGGCACTGGCCCCAAGGTCAGCCCGTACGCGTGCGGGTACGGGGTCGGGCCCGGTAGGGATCATCTTGCGTGCAACCACCACCGGCCTGTCGGCCATGTGGTGGCTGGCGCACCAGTCCTCCAGCGCCACAGTCGCGCTGGGATGGGTCAGCAGGGTAATTTCCAGTTCCTGCACCGCCAGCAGCACACGGGCACGATCCAGCGCGGTATCAGGCAGGCCCGCCGCCAGGCAGCCACCGGAAGCAGGCAGGATGCCCACGCCCGACAGCCCCACGGCGGCCAGCAGGAAACGTTTCACCCCGTGCCTCAGGGCGCCAGCGTGCGCGCGGGCAGATGCACGCTGACCTGCTGGCTGTCATCCACGGCCGACGTGCCCAGCCAGACCCGGAAGCGGCCTGAAGGAATGGCCCACCGGTCATGCCTGCCATCAAAATGGGCCAACAGGCGCGGATCGACCTGCACCGAGACCTGGCGGCTTTCGCCCGGTGCCAGCGTCACGCGCTGCCAGCCCCCCAGCCTGCGCGCGCCACCATCGGGCAGACCGACATAGACCTGCGGCACATCCACACCCGGACGCGTGCCGGTATTGCGCACGTTGAACGTCACCGTAAGCTCCTTGTGGTGATACCCCGCCGCCAGCCCGTCGGTGGCGAAGGTGGTGTAGGTCAGGCCATAGCCGAACGGATAGAGCGGCTTGAGGTGATTGCGGTCGAACCAGCGGTAACCGACATCACTACCTTCATCGTACACCAGTTCCTGATCGGTATGGAACTGCATCTCGAACACGTTGTTGGCGGTTACGCCCGCGATGTCAGGATGGGCAAGCTGGGATTCAGCCTGCGGAAAGGTCATGGTCAGATGGCCTGACGGCGCGACCTTGCCAAATAGCAGCCGTGCGATGGCCGTGCCGCCACCGGAACCGGGGAACCATGCCTCCAGCACGCCCGCCACGCTGCTGTTCCACGGCATCAGTACCGGATCGCCGGTTTCCATGACCACCACGGTGCGCGGGTTGGCGGCCGCAACGGCGGCGATCAGTGCATCCGCATTGCCATCCAGATGCATGTTCGGCGCGTCCATCCCCTCAAAGGTGAACTGGGTGGCATACACGACGGCGACATCGGCGGCGCGCGCGGCACGGACGGCGGCTGCGATATTCGTGCCCGGATCATAGGTAATGTGCGCAGACGGGGCCTCGGCCCGCATGGCCTTCAGCGGGCTGGACGGGAAATAGACCGGATCGCCCGGCCAGTCCTTCTTGCCCGGTCCCTTGACGACCTCACCCCCGATGGGATCGACCTGGCTGGACCCGCCACCCGAAATCACGCCCACATCCGCATGACCGCCAATGACCGCAATGCGCGCGGTGGGGGACAGCGGCAGGACGTTACCTTCGTTGCGAAGCAGGACCGCGCCTTCTTCCTCGTCACGCTGGGCGACAAGGGTGTCGGTCACGACATCCAGCGGCGCACGCTGCGGCGGATGGTCAACCAGCCCCTGCGCGAACAGGGAACGGACAATACGCTGCGCCATGTCATCAATACGCGACTGCGGCACGCGACCCGCCTTCACATCGGCTGCCAGCAGCGCCTGGAAATAGGGACGCGCATCGGCATGGTCGCCCGCCGATTCCTGATCCAGACCGGCCAGCGCCGCACGGGCAGAGGAATGGGTGGCCCCCCAGTCGGACATGACGAAGCCGGGATAATGCCAGTCCTGCTTCAGCGTCGTGTTCAGCAGGTACGGGTTTTCACACGCATACAGGTCGTTGACGCGGTTATACGAACACATGACCGAACCGGGATGCCCGGTTTCCAGCGCGATCTCGAAGCCCAGCAGGTCACTTTCACGCATGGCCACAGGGTCGATATCCGCACTCATGGTCATGCGTGATGTCTCAAGATCGTTCATCGCGTAATGCTTGAGGGTGGAAATCACATGCTGTGACTGCACGCCCGCAATGGTGCTGCCGACCATGCGCCCGGTCTGCAGCGGATCCTCGCCTGCATATTCGAAATTGCGGCCACCGCGCGGGTCACGGGTCAGGTCCGCCCCGCCGCCCAGCAGGACATTGAAGCCGCTCTGCCACGCTTCGCGGCCGATCATGGCCCCGGCCTCACGCGCCATGTCCATGTCCCACGAACTGGCGGTGGACAGCCCCGATGGCAGGGAAACCGCCGCCCCGTCCTTACGGATATGGGCCGGGTTGCGGATGCCAAGCCCCGCATCCGAAATCTGCAGGTCCGGCAGGCCCGACCCCGCAGGCGCACGCAGATATGCCGCCGAACCAAGGCCGCCCGGCGGGGCGACGCTGCCATTGAACCCACCACCGTCAACACTGAACAGCAGGGACATCTTGTCTTCAGGGCTCATATGCGCCAGCACCTGACGCGCCTTTTCATCCGCCGGATCACCCGGGGCATGATGCG
Source organism: Komagataeibacter oboediens (assembly GCF_018491655.1). Lineage (NCBI taxonomy): Bacteria > Pseudomonadati > Pseudomonadota > Alphaproteobacteria > Acetobacterales > Acetobacteraceae > Komagataeibacter > Komagataeibacter oboediens. Next base: position 263,882 of record NZ_JABLUU010000001.1, read on the forward strand.
CTGCATGGGCGGCGTCATGCGCCACCATCATGCCGCACGCCACGGCGGACAGCAGGAATATCTTGCGGGACAGCTTCATGCGGCGGCTTCCTCATCATAATGGTCAGGACAGCAGGGATACGAGCCGGACGGTCCCGCCCGCTGTGGTCATAATTACTGAAACACCCGTCCTGCAATCCGCATGATCTAGCGCAAGGCAGGACGAGAAATTGGGCCAGCAGGTGTAAAAAAACCCCGCCGGCAGGCCATATACATGCCTGTGGGCGGGGTCATGCGGCAACAGCGCGGCCCGGACAGGTCCGGTCAGTTGCTGTTGCTGCGGGTACGCATGTACAGGATGATGGTCTGGGTCGGGACGGAATTCAGGTCTTCGGCATCCACATCGCGGGTGACGACATAATCGCCAAACGCACCCGGCTGCGACGTGATCCAGCGGCCGTACAGCCCTTCCAGCACCGGGGCCAGCCAGGTGCCCGAGGGTTCACCTGCGCTGCCAACCTGCGGCAGGTCTTCATGCACGATGCGCATGGCCTGTTCTTCCGCCAGCAGTTCCAGCTTTACATATCCCCAGTTGATCATGCCCAGCAGGGCATTCAGTTCGATCTGCAGCTGGTGGATGGTGTTGCACAGGGGCGGCTGCAGTCGACCAGCCATGCCGCGGCCGACCTCGCGCAGCAGGTCATTCCTGACCTCGATCCCGGCCTGATCGTCGATTTCCCACGACAGGGCCTGCAGGAAAAGCGAGAAGTCCGGTTTTGCGTTGAAAGTTGTCATTACTGGTCCATAATAAGATAGTGTACGGAAATCATGGCGCCGCTTTCAGTCCAGTTACCGGCCTTCTGCCAGCGCCCCGACAGATCAAGACGAAGATTGTGTGTAAATCGATACCCTACCCTAGCATTGAAGCCGCCCGTAAGACTAGCGATACTATCCCCGGGATAATAGGCCCTGTCTACCGTTTCCTCTGACAGATAATCCGAGGCCGTCGCATTCTGCATATACGAGTCGGCAATGTACTGGGCCCCCGACTGCAAGAGCGAGGATGTCGGGAAGAATGGGGAAGAGTGTTCGTGGAACACCTGATAGCCCACGCTGCCGGTCACATCCCAGTCCAGTCGCTTGTGCTGCCCGGCGTAACGGATCGGAACGGTAGCTGAGTAATAGGACTGGGGCGAGAAGTAGCCACCCTGCCCATAAGTATAGAAGTCCTGATTGTTGGCATAACCGAAATAGGTCAGGCTGACACCGATCCGCACCAGCATGTTGGCGTTGTGCCACACCAGTGTATTGGCGCCGATACCGGCCTCACGCTCGTTATTACTCCGCGTGTTCTTACCGGTCTGGATCGCATAGCCACCGCCACCATACAGGATGGTATTGCCTAGCGTCGCCTCGACCTGGCCATGGAAGTGGTTGGTCACGACACCACCCCATTCCTGCCCCCACTGCGACGCAAGCTGGCTGCCATAATGGTTCAGCGCGTAACGGCCCAGGGCCGAATTGTAGTTCGGATCACGCAGGCCGCCATAGGACAGGACGCTGTTGGTGATCGAACGGCGCTCGGCACTGACACGGAACGTCACCGGCCCGACACGTGGCGAGAATTCGACCCCGCCCAGCACATTGGTGATGGGGAAGCCGATCGGCGATGCGCCGACATCCGCCCGCACCCAGCTATTGCTGAACTGCACATCCGGCGCAAAGCCCGCTTCACCCTGCCCGCCCTGAATCTGCTGGGTCCGCAGGCTGCTGCTGCTGTTGTTCTGGCTCAAGGAATTGACGTACTGGTTGTACGCCTCCGTCGCCATGTTGGTGCCGTAACGGGGCACGTCATAAACCGAACCGGCATTCAGGTCACCCGACCAGATCATGGTTGGCGTGATCGAGAAGGTCAGGCTGGATTCACCAGCCTGCAGCGGCAGGCGCCCGACGATGGGAATGTTGGCTTCCGTCAGGCGGCCCATGCCGTGTTCACCCGAACGCGACCGGAACCCGAGACCACCGTCAATGGACGGGGCAAGATTTTCACGCAGGGTATTGATCTGCCCGGAAATGGAAGACAGCATCTGGTCCGCAGCCTCGGGTGAGGTCGCTTCCATGCTGTAGGACCCACCCGTGACCGGCGCGCCAAGTTCCGTCTGCCGCCCGTAGCCATGGTGGCGGAACGGGTTGCTGGAAGGTGGCGCCAGCGCATCTTCCTCGGTCGCTGCCGGGCCGGAGGCAGAGCGGGAACCCTCGACCTGCTGCAGGCGCAGGTCATACGCCCGGCGCAGGTCGGCAATAGTCCGATGCCCATGTCCATCTGCCTGATCGGCCACGGCCATGCCCAGCCATGCGCGGGCATCCATCGGGCTTTCCTGTACGCCGTCCATCGCCAGATGGGTGGCCAGGCTCTTGCGGCCACTATTGACCGCGGCCTGCACGGCGGCCTGCCGGGCATCAAGATCCTGCGGGTTATGGCGCAGTACCGCCAGGTCGATGTCCAGCGCCTTGCTGGATTTGCCTTCGCCGTTATACAGCCGGGCCAGCGCCAGTTTGGGCGATGTCGCCTCCGGATCCGCCCGCAGCGCCGGGGCCAGGTGATCATACGCCTGCGCCTGATCGCCACGCTGGTTCAGCAGGTCGGACTGCGCCACGGCAATGCCCATGCGCAGTTGCTGGAGCGTCTGCTGCTGTTCCGGCAGCAGCGCATTGCCTGTTCCGCTTCCACTACCATCGCCCAGCGGCGCAAGCAGGCGGGCGGCGGCAACCGGGTTGCTGATCTTCATGTATTCGGTGGCGTAGGCCAGTCGCTGGTCCGGCGACAGGTCAATCGTACGGGTCGAGGCGATACGCAGGGCCATGCGGGCATGGATCATGTCACCACGCTGGCGGAACAGGTCTGCCACGGCCACGCCGCGCGCGCCGGTCGGGTCAGGCGGGGCAAGCGCTTCACGGATCAGGGGAACCGGATTTGGCACCATCGACAGACGGCTGGCCAGATCTTCCTTGATCTGCATTTCCTCGGCAATCGAACGGATGGCCGGCGAATAATCCTCGGGGGACAGCCCGGACAGCAGGCGACGGGTCGCCGCGTCATTGCCGGCGCCATAGGTATACAGGATACCCGCCTGCCGGTCCTGCGCCGTAACCGGATTGGCCAGGATCGGCTGCATGACCCGCCCGGCTTCCGCCACGTCACCCTGCTGCTGCAGGGCATTGGCCAGGTTGATGCGCACCCACGGATCGCGCGGGGCCTGCGTCATGGCTTCACGCAGAATGGCAACCTTGCGCGCCGAGTCCGACGTGTGCGATGCCGCGGCCATCAGGCCCGTCACCTCGATCTCGCCAACTTCCGTGGCATATTGCGGCCCGACCCGCGACAGCAGCTGACGGGCTTCCGCCGTGTTGCCCTGCGCCATGTCCACCCGCGCCAGCCCCATCAGGGCCAGCTGGTTATTGGGATCTCGCGCCAGAACGGACCGATATTCCTGTTCAGATGCATCGATCTGCCCGGTCGTGCGCTGCAGGTCCGCCAGCATCAGGGTCGCACCGGTGAACTGTCCCGGCTGACGCGCCAGCGATGTCAGGCGCTGCTTGGCTTCGGTGTACTGATGGGCTGCGATCAGCTGGCGGACAGCCGCATAGTCACCGCTGATTTCCATCCCCGCCAGCGCGGGGCGCCAGCGGTCAGCCGTCTTGGGGTCCGCAGCCATCGCTTCCTGAAAATAACGACGCGCTTCAGCCGCATCACCCTGACGCATGCTGACCAGCCCCATCCCACCCAGCGAATCCGCATCATGGGAATTGATCTGTAGCGCGGACTGGAATGACTGCTCGGCCGCGGACAGGCGTCCGGAATTTAGCTGCTGGAAGCCTGCCTGACGCGCCAGCCCGGCCTTGTCCGGCGGACCACCCGGCGGATGAAGCATGTGCTCCTTCAGCGCCGTATCATCGGGATGCGCCGTCAGCCACTGCTGCATGAGCGGCTGCGTCTCGGCCGTAACGGGCAGCCAGCTCAATGTCTGCCGATAGGACTGGGCGGCGGCGGCGGCCTCGACGGGGGCCTGCGTTCGGAACCCCTGCAGGTCCTTCAGTCGCGCCAGCCCCTCCATACGGGTCGAGGTGTTATATGTCAGCGTCTGTGCAAAGGCGAGCTGTGCCCGGTAGTCCTGCGGATTGGCCGCCACAAGACCCGCAAGGCCCGCACGCGCCTGGTCCCAGTCCGCCGGGACACCCGCCATGGTCTGGTAATATTCGATCGCCAGGGAATGCGGGGGCCGGCCGCCATTGAACAGCTTCTGGTATCCGGCAACGGCTTCCGCGCTATGACCGGATGCCGCAAGCGAACGCACATGTGACAGGTCGCCGGTCGAGATGGAGCGTTCGTGCAGCAGGTCGCTCAGGCTGTTTGCCGCGACACTGCCCGGTGCCACTTCCTGCAGGTGGCGCAAGGTATCGGCTGCCGCTTCACGGTTGCCCATGGCCGTCTGGTATTCCCCCTGCACTTCCAGCACGTCGGGGGCATCCGGAGCGATCCGCTGCGCATTCTGCAATGCCTGCCGGGCATTGTCATACTGCTGCTGCTGCAACCAGAAACGCGCCTGCTGCAACAGGATCTGCCGTGGCGCGGCAGTTCCCCCGGTGGCCTGCGCGCCGGTCATGGCGGTGGACGCCTGCTGCGCGCGGGCGACCGGCACAGGCATTATCGCGCCCATGCAACTGCTGGCAAGCAGGCCGGCAGAAAGCGAAAAGACGTATCGTCTGTTCATGATCACGATTTCTGCCTTTCTTCCTGTAACTGCCGGCGACGGAACATCGCGTGGCGGAACAGGGCACGCACCAGGACAGCCACCACCAGCAGACAGCCAGCCAGCCCGACCACGATCACGCGGAAGGGATGGTTATGCATATACCAGTCGGGAATCAGCCACAGCGGCACCGTGCCAACCGTATACAGCGGCGAACTGCGGTAGGATGTCAGGTCGTCACCATGCGCCAGCACAAGATCACCCTGTACTTTCGCCTGGTTCTTACGCTGCCCCAGGATCTGGACCAGATTATCAAGCCCCTGCCCGTCACCCGACAGCAGGGCCAGCACGGTGCGGCCGGACGCCAATGGCGATTCCGCCTCCACCATCGCGCCGACGCCACCGCTCAGCGTGGTTTCGACCTCGGTCGGGTGCGTGTTGCTCATGACCGACATCGGATCCTGGAAAATGTTCCACACGCCGCTCAGGGTGGAACGCAGCCCCATGTGAAGCCGCCCATCCGAAATCTGGTATGCCGAGTTGGCCAGCAGGGCAGATACATCCGCACTGTTGGACAGGGTGGACAGGACAATCAGGTTCCGGTCCGCCACGTCGCTGACATGGTCGGCCGAAACGATATCAACGCCCGAAACGGGATACCATGTCGTCGCCCCCATGAAGCCCATGAGATCGAGATACGCGCTGACCACCGTACCATTGGGATGATCCGGCAGCACCACCGCCGAACGCGACAGGTCGGCGTAGGTCGTGAACGGATACCCCGCACTGGCCATGTAGGCCAGGTTGGGCATGCGCGTGATGTGATAGGCATTGGACAGGTCAATGGTCGAATCCGGATCGACCGACATGTGGATCAGGCTCGGACCGGGACGGCAGCCGGGCTGTGCCAGCGGGGCTGCGTCAAAATAGAACTGCAGCTGATCCTGACCGAACACCATCCACGGCGGAATGGTCAGCGTATGCTGCTCCACGCCCGCGTTCTGGGTGCCCACGCCAACACGATGCAGCAGCTGATCGACAACCGAGCTCTGCTCCCGCAGTGAATAGGACTGCAGGTAGGTATTGTTGATGCCGACATCCAGATGCGAACGCGCCACATCGAGGATCGGGCCATCCGGCGCGCGGAAACGCACGTTCAGCTTGTACGGACGGTCACGCCACGTATAGAGGTCGGGCGACACGCGGAACGGAACCGACAGCACGCCCGGCGTATACCCTTCACCCTGCAGGGCGCTGACCGGCACCAGTTCACCCAGCCGGACCGGGCGGCTGGTGGGAATGAAGGACGGCGCGTCATTGGCCAGACGCGGGGCGACATCAATCGGCGCCACATCCATGCGGCTGGCGACCGGCAGGGCGCTGGACCCGAAGCCGATCCCCTTGCTGGCGGTAATGACTTCATCGCGGTCACGCCCCGTCACCAGCAGCACCGTGCCGTTGGGATCGGATGGGTTGGCGACCTCCATCAGGGTGGGGCCACTGACGGACGGGCGGCCCAGCGCTGCAGGCAGTTCATCCGCCACGCCGACCACAATGGCATTGCCGGTCTGGGGAATGGTGGAGAAGACGGGGAAATTGACCCCACGGAAGTCGGTCTGCTGCCCGAACCACGACGCGATGATGCCGGAAGCCTTGAGCACTTCAGGATCAAATGTCTGTGCAAGGACGAACGGAATGACGACTTTCTGCCTTACAGTCTTATCAAAGAACGGCTGGGGCAGACGGGCCAGCTGACGACGGGGAGGAAGCGGAATGGTCGTGATCTGCAGCTGCGAATGTTCAGACACGCTGGCCCACTGCAGCCCGTTGGTCGGGTCCGCGCACCCTTTGGAACCTGAAGCGAAGTTGAAGTTCAGGCGGTTGCCGCTGACAAAGAAAATCGGATTGATGTCAAATGACAGCGGCCCGAACGCCGGATGCGTCGGGTCGGGACGCAGCGTGCCGATATACTGTTCGTTCAGCGTGATCGTCACCGCGCTGTTGTCGGGCTGGAGGTTGGGCGACATGGCCCCGGACACGACCAGCCGGGCCGATGTCACCAGCTGGTCTGCCGGAATCCCGAACTGCAACCCCTGCAGCGGGGCGGCACCGCGCATGGTCAATGCACTCTGCGCACCCAGTTCCTGAAGGGAATAGGTATGGACGGTTGCAACATCGGTACCGACGCCTGCCGCATTTTCGGCATTATCCAGTATCGCATCCGCATTGCTGGCGCTTCCCGCATCGGACGCGGGCGCGGCTGATGCCGGATCAACCGCCTGTGCGGAAGGTTGCGCCGCTGGCGCCACCGGTGCCGCTGCAGGCAGGGGGGGGAGATCACTGCCCGTAGGCTGGTGGGCTGGCGCTTTGGACGCAATCGGGGCAGCCTGCGCTCCCGTTGCGAAAACCAGCAGCGCGATCAGGGACACCATTTTCATATCACGAGGCCGCACGACTGATCTTTCCTTCCTGTTTCTGACCACCCTGGCTGGTTGTTGGCTCCCTACGCTCAACCGGCAGTGCAATTGGTTTCTTTTTGGGACGACTATGGGCAATCATCTGACCCTTCCTGCGGAACAGTGCCTTGATGCTGAGGATCAGACTCCACAGGCTTCGTAACGGCCGGTCATCCTCATAATTATTCCACTGCAGCCAGGCATCGGCGCGTCCGAACACAAACCGGACCACGGCCGCCTCAACCTGAATGTTACTGATCGACCACGTAAACACCGCCTTGCCCTGGGCACTGCGGATCATGGTGGCCGGAAGGTTCATCTCCTCGCCATCCAGTACGGCATGGATCACGACCTGTACAGGGTGATCGGGAGTAACCTCACGCCATGGCAGGTGGATCGCCACACCGCCCATGGAGACGTCTTCGGTAATGCCGTGGCTCGAATTGCCATCGTAATCATAAACCGTAACGGGGATCTGGGCTTCGATACGATGGCTCTGGCGCAGCTGCTTTGTTTCACGCCCCACGGAGATTGCCGCCATCAGGATGATCAGACTGATCACCGACCAGATGCAGTTCAGCGCGTACGCACGTTCCGAAATGATGTCCAGGTGCTGGAAGATCAGCGCATATAGCCCACGCAACAGGCCGAGGGCCATGATGATGGCGAAAATAATATTCGGATAGGTGGCGGTGAGGTCGAATTCCTCACGTTCCAGAACACCACCTTTTTCCGTCACGTTGAACTTGCCCTTGGAGGGGAACAGCATCGTGACGATGGTCACCCGCACCAGGAACAGCGCCATGACGGTTTCGTACACTTCACTCCAGAACGAATACCGCCAGCCCTTGTTGACCTTCGCCGCAGTCGCAATGGAATGGAACATGTGCGGGATGGCGTAGACCCCCACTGCCAGCGGAGATGCCGCGATGATATTCTGGCTGAAGAACAGGAAGGCCAGCGGGGATGCAAGGAAGATGACGCGGGGAATGGCGAAGAAGAACGACGTCATGGCCGACAGGTAGCAAAGACGCTGCCCAAGCTTCAGACCCGAGCCAAGCATCGGGTTATCGACGCGGAAAATCTGGATCATGCCACGGGCCCAGCGCATACGCTGCCCGATATGCGTAATGAGACGTTCTGTCGCCAGACCGCTGGCCAGCGGAATGCGCAGGTAGGCGGTCGACCAGCCCTTGCGCTGCATACGCAGCGCGGTATGGGCGTCCTCTGTCACGGTTTCGGTTGCGAAGCCGCCGATTTCCTCAATCGCCTTACGGCGCAGGATGGCGCACGATCCGCAGAAGAAGGTCGCATCCCAGAAGTCGTTACCGTCCTGAATGACGCCATAGAACAGATTGCCTTCGGGCGGGGTGCGGTACCCCACCGCCAGGTTACGCTGGAACGGATCGGGGGAATAGAAGTGATGCGGCGTCTGCAGCAGGGCGATGTTCGAATCGCTGACCATCCAGCCCATGGAGATCTGCAGGAAAGCACGCGTCGGGATATGGTCACAGTCCAGGATGAGGATGTGATCGCCCGTGGTATGTTTAATGGCGTAGTTCAGGTTACCGGCCTTGGCGTGCGCGTTATCGGGACGGGCGATGTAACGCGCGCCGCAGGCCTCGGCAAAACGGGCGAATTCCTCACGCCTGCCGTCATCCAGAATATAGACGTTCACCTTATCAGGCGGCCAGTCGATACCCAGCGCCCCGAGCACCGTCAGACGCACGATGCTCAGTGCTTCGTCATAGGTCGGGATGAAAATATCAACCGTGGGCCACTCATCGGGATTGGCCGGCAGCGGCAGCGGCGCACGATGCAGGGGGGAAATCGTCTGGAAATAACTGAGGAACAGCATGTAGAGCGCATACAGTTCCGCCAGCAGCAGCGTGACACCCAGGATGCCCTGCGTCCAGGTATCAAAATCCAGCGTTTCCGTCAGCCGCCACGTCAGATACCGCAGGGACACCAGCGCCGACAACACCTCCAGAAAGACCTGGGTACGACGGCTTTTGCGGCGGCCGACGATAAAAAACACCGCCACACACACTAATGCCACAATCATCTGTTCATTAAGCGACAGCGTAACCATGGTTGCGGCAAGCAGGGCGCAAAGCCCCAACGCCCCAACGACATAGCTGGCACCGCGCAGTGACAGTATCTTGTTGGAAAAGCGGCCGAACCAGCTTTCCGCAGGCGCTGACGACTGAACCTCTGACATCAATAACTCGTCCGATTAATAAATACTGATAAAACAGATAGTTACGTTCAAAAGAAAACCGTCAGACGCATCTGGTCCGTCATGTCGCCTTTCGGCCCGCATGGCACGCGGGTCATACGGGGCCCAGGCCCCCTGCCCTGTATCCCGTGGCGGACCGGCCTGCCATCATAACCGGTCACGCCTGCCGGAATCAGGATTGCTCGTTCTCTTCCTCACGCTTGCGCAGCAGGGCCTCACGCAGGCTCGGCTTGGGGATCAGACGGTCGGTCGCCCGTCCCCCCAGTGTCATGAACACTTCGGTCAGGGTCGGGGAGTTATCGGTCGGCGCCGGGCGGCGTCCCGCGCTTTCATTCCATGAATTCTTGTCGAACTTGGTCATCGTGGTCACCTTGGAAGCAGGTTTGGAAACAGGCCGGGGCATCGGCACCGGTGTCGGCTGGAACAGCCGGGCCATCTGGGTCCGGTCGCCTGCCTTGGCAAAAAAGAATCCAGGCCCGGTCGGGCGCTGTCCACGGCGCTGCTGCGCCTTGGGCACGGGGGCCCACTCATCCGTTGCAGCAACCTCCGGCTCGGGGGCTTCAACCGTGAAGGGAGCAGACTGCGCGGGTGCCGGACGCGGCGGCGCGGACGGCGCAGCAGGCGCGACAAACGGCGGCAGGCCACGCCGTTCGCGCCCGCCCGACTGCACGACATCCGGCGTCGTTGCGGCAGGCCTGGGCTGCGGTGCGGGTGAGACCACGGTTTCCGGCGGAGGCGGCGGTTCCGGCGCGACCGTTTCCATGACAGGCGGCGCGGGCTGAGCAGGCGGCTGCGGCACATGCACGGCTTCCGGCACAACCGGGGCCGGTGGCGGTGGCGGTGGCGGTGGCGGTGGCGGTGGCGGTGGCGGTGGCGGTGCTTCCTCCACAATGGGAGGCATGGCTACAGGCGTGACGACAGGCGGTTCAGGCTCCGGCGCAGGCGCAGCGGCTGGAGCCGGCTCGTACGACTCCGGCTCGGCATAATGCTCTTCGGCGTAGGCGTGCGTGTCGTCGTGATCTGTTTCTTCGGGGACATCGACGGGCGCGTCCCGCACGATGGACCGGAAGGAATGGTAATGAAAGCCTTCCCCGCTCAGACCATAGCCAGTCGTAAGCATGCGGGACACATCCTGCGGATTGTCCATGTCCACATTACGGTGTGGCGCCGGTGTCCCTGCTTCCTTGTCGGCTGAACTCACATCCCACCTCCCTCGGCACGGGCGATATAGACCAGCAGTGTAAGCGCCGCGGAATAATAATCCGGCGCATTATCCAGCGTGGGCAGTTCGCCAGCCGATGCCAGACCCGAACACGATGCAACGGCCAGATAACCGGGCGGCGCATTATAGGGCGAACGCGAACCATTTGTCAGGTCAACCCAACCCGGCAGGGCAGATGCGCCAAAATGGTTCCAGAACCGGGTGTAGTCAGCCAGCAGTTCCGGCGACAGCATATGCGCCCAGTACAGGTAAAGCGGTACGCGAATCGCGTCGTAGGAGAAACGCGGCGGCCAGCCCTTTGCGATGGAGAAATTACCCGTCTGCCGGTTGATCGACAGCCAGTCCGGCGGCAGCTTCCATTCACCGAACTGTGCCTTGCCAATGATGCGCAGGCCATTTTCGATCACGGTCTGCCACTGGGATTCGCCTGACAGCTCAAACGCCTGCAGAAGGGAGGGCATGACGTAATAGGACAGGTTGAGGGTCACCGCGTCCTTGGTAACGAATCCCACTGCCCCGGGCAGCAGCACCGTATAGGGACCGACCTTCATGGTCATGTGCTTCAGCACGTCGGCGTAGATGTTTATAGCGTCCTGGATATAGTCCGCCCGCTTCCAAAGCTTCCCGGCGCGTGCCAGGCCCAGGGCAATCAACAGATCCCCGTCGGTGGCGTTATTCTTGTCCGCGACCGGCGGGTTGTGTCCCTCCAGGTAACGCCAGGAAAACAGGGCATCGGTCTTGTGCTGAAGGTTGTTGCGCGCCCAGACCCATATCGCCTCGAACGCCGTCTGGTCGCCTGCCGCGGCGGCGAACAGCATGCCGTAACCCTGTCCCTCGCTGTGGGATTCGCCGCTATTGCCGGTATCGATAATGCGCCCGTCGGGATGGAAATACTTGCTGCGGAAAATGGCCCACTGCTGACTCACCGCCGTGCCGTCCCCTGCTTCAGCCGCCGAAAGGAACGGAATGCTGCCGGTAGCCGCCATGACGGACAGAAAGGACCGACGCCCCATCCCGGATACATGTTTCTGCAGCTTCATAAAATCCAACAGCATTGATCACCACACACTAGAAATCAGAACCGATGCAACCACAGGCGGAAACCGGTGTTCAACTCCCCGCCCGGTCGCACTCATGACGCCTTAATCGCAAACTCCTCCATCCTGCAAGCCACACATGGCTACTACGAGACAGACTTTATTACGGAAAGGAAGCATAACGCCTTCCCCCCCAATGGCGAAACTGCCACCAGCGCCCTGACGGACCGGAAAGGGGGTGAAGTTGCATTTTTATCACGTCGGGCCAGCACGCTCCCCCAGAAAATCCCGTTGATTATTCCTGCAGAAATCAAAAGAGAAATATGGAAAATGACCGGGTTCCAATATGCTGCCATCTATCCGAAAATTAAAAGACGGAAAATATTTTTAAATTTCGGTGCCATTTGACATGAATCAATGCTTTTTGCACAAAGCGTCCCGGCAAATATATAAGATGCCTTTATTATATATTAATATGAAAAACGGCGCCATGCCATAGATTGATTGCTTTTCAATGAAAATAACGCGGACAATTGTCCAGTACATACGAAAAACCCGCCTTGCGGCGGGCTTTCGTTCTGCGGCCATGGTATAAACAGCCAGTAATCTGGCGTCCCGTACGGGATTCGAACCCGTGTTGCCGCCGTGAGAGGGCGGTGTCCTAGGCCTCTAGACGAACGGGACAAAGGCCGGTGCCGCGTTCTATGCGATCACACGTGGGGATGCAAGGAAAGAATTGGTCAGGACCGCCCCAGAACCAGTCGCGCCACGATACGGTGGCCGGCAGGATCCCATAGCACCACACGGTCTACGCTTTCCCCACCGCTCAGCACCACCGCCAGCAGCCCATCGGGGCGAGCGGTAACGGACTGCACATGCGTCCCCGGCGCTTCCTCCACCACCAGATCCCCTGCCTGCACGCCCGGCCCCGCCATGACGGGGGCCGGTACCGTCGCGCCTGCCACCGCAACCGGGTGGGGAGCGGCCGGGTGCATCATCCGGTGCACCAGCACGCCAACCAGCGCCAGCGAGCCGATGAACAGCAGGATTCCCATGCCGATCACCGCCGCAAGCAGCGCGCGCGATCCCTGTTTTTCCATTATGTGCTTTCCGTTCCCGAATACCGTTTTTTCCGATAGACACATGCCATGAATGACACTGTCCCCCCTGCCCCTGTCATCGCCACCACCGGTGACGCAGGCCAGCGCACCGACCGCTTCATTGCCAATGTGGTCGAAGGCCTTTCGCGTTCACGCGTCAAGTCCCTTATGGAAAGCGGCCATCTGTTGCGCGATGGCAGCCCACTGCGGGACCCGGCGGAACCCGTGCGGGCAGGCATGTGTTATGAAATTCATATCCCCCCCGCAATCCCCGCCACACCGCAGGGGCAGGATATCGCCCTCGACATATTATATGAGGACCGCGACCTGATCGTGCTGGACAAGCCCGCGGGCATGGTCGTGCACCCGGCCCCAGGGAACGAGGACGGCACCCTTGTCAACGCCCTGCTGGCCCATTGCGGCGAGGGGCTGACCGGAATTGGTGGCGAACGGCGACCGGGCATCGTACACCGGCTGGACAAGGACACGTCGGGCATCATGGTCGCGGCCAAGACCGAAATGGCGCATCAGGCGCTTTCCCTTGCCTTTGCCGAACGCAGGATCGACCGGGCGTATCAGGCCATCTGCTGGGGCGTTCCCTCACCCGCCAGCGGATCGTTCGATGGTGCGATCGGGCGCGACCGGCGCGACCGCAAGCGCATGGCGGTGATTGCCAATGGTGGCGGCAAGATGGCGCTGACCCATTACCGCGTGCTGGACACCTTCCATGGTGGCCTTGCCCATGTGGAATGCAGGCTGGCGACCGGACGCACCCACCAGATCCGGGTCCACTTCGCCCATGCCGGACACGCGCTGGTGGGCGATCCGGTTTACCTGCGCCGGATTCCGGCCGCGTCACGCAGCCTGCCCCCCGCGGCAAAGGACGCGGCGCTGGATTTTCCCCGCCAGGCGCTGCATGCCCGCCGTCTGGGCTTTGTCCACCCGCGCAGCGGTGAGGAGATGCTGTTCGAGACCGCCCCCCCGGAAGACTTCCGTCACCTGCTGTCCAGTATTGCCTGATTTGCAGGCATATTCATTGACACAACCGGCCAGCATGCCTATGTTCGGTGATTGTTCGCCGGGGCCGACGCCCCCAGGCTAACTGGACGTCCTGTATAAAACTGCCCATGACGGGGGTCATATACAGGGACGTGAGATGTCCAGTCGTGCGTCTAACAGAGTTGACGATGCAACCCTTCCGGTAACGGTTACGTTAGTCCGGATTAAAGCTGTCCCGTCCCTCTGGAACAGGAGTCCGTTACAATGGCCTCTTCTGCTTCTGCTCTTATTTCCGGTCCCGAAAACAACCTGTCCAAATACCTTCGGGATATCCGCAAGTTTCCCATGCTCTCCCCCGAGGAGGAGCTTCGCCTGTCGCGCCGCTGGAAGGACAAGGGCGACACCGAGGCCGCGCATAAACTCGTCACTTCCCACCTGCGTCTCGTCGCCAAGATCGCCATGGGCTATCGTGGCTATGGCCTGCCGGTGGGTGAACTGATCAGCGAAGGCAATATCGGGATGATGCAGGCGGTCCGCCGCTTCGACCCCGACCGTGGCTTCCGGCTGGCGACATATGCCATGTGGTGGATCCGTGCCGCGATACAGGAATACATCCTGCATAGCTGGTCACTGGTGAAGATCGGCACAACCGCCGCGCAGAAAAAACTTTTCTTCAACCTGCGTCGCCTCAAGGGACAGATGCAGGCCATCGATGACGGTGACCTGCAGCCTGAACAGGTCAACAAGATCGCCCAGTCCCTCGGCGTGCCCGAACAGGACGTGGTGAACATGAACCGCAGGCTTGCCGCCCCCGACCACAGCCTGAATGCGCCGCTGCGCATGGATGGCGAAGGGGAATGGCAGGACTGGCTGGTTGATGACAATGACAACCAGGAAGAAACCCTTGCCCAGAGCGAGGAATATTCCGGCAGGCAGGCGCTTCTGGCCAACGCCATGAAATCCCTGAACGACCGCGAACGTCATATCCTGACCGAACGGCGCCTCAAGGACGAACCGGCGACGCTGGAAGAGCTGTCGCATGTCTACAACATCTCACGCGAACGCGTGCGCCAGATCGAGGTCCGTGCCTTTGAAAAGGTTCAGACCGCGATGAAGGCGGAAGTCGCCTCCCGTCGCGCGCAGCACACGGCACAGGCCGAGGCCTGACCACCCGACAGCCTTCCCGATAAAAAAAGCCCCGCACGCTTCTGGCGTTGCGGGGCTTTTTGTCTGTACCGGCCTTAATCGAAACGTTTTTGGTGAAGCTTTTTTCAAAAAGCTTCAGGAAACGCCGCCTTTTCGAAAAAAGGCGGCGCCCAAAAACTTTTATGACCCTGCAATCAGTCTTCGAACGGGTCGCGCATCAGGATGGTGTCATCACGTTCGGGACTGGTGGACAGCAGGGTTACCGGCGCTTCAACCAGTTCCTCGATCCGACGGACATACTTGATCGCCTGCGCAGGCAGTTCAGCCCACGAACGCGCGCCCTTGGTGCTGTCCTTCCAGCCTTCCATCGTCTCGAACACCGGACGGATACGCTGCTGCGCGCCGGGTGCCGACGGGAAAGCCGTGATCTTTTTTCCATCCAGTTCATAACCGACGCAGATGCTGATTTCATCCAGACCGTCCAGCACATCCAGCTTGGTCAGCGCCAGGCCGTTCACGCCACCAACGCGCACCGCCCTACGCACCAGCACGGCGTCGAACCAGCCACAGCGGCGCGGACGCCCCGTAACCGTGCCGAATTCATGGCCGCGTTCGCCCAGCGTACGGCCCATCTGGTCATGCAGTTCGCTGGGGAACGGCCCCTCACCCACGCGGGTGGTGTACGCCTTGGCAATGCCCAGGACGAAACCGATGCTGGTCGGCCCCACGCCTGCACCCGTCCCCGCATTGGCGGCAACGGTGTTGGAACTGGTCACGAACGGATAGGTGCCGTGATCCACGTCCAGCATCACCGCCTGTGCGCCTTCGAACAGGATGCGTGCCCCGCTGCGGCGGCTGTCATCCAGCAGGTCCCATACCGGCGCCATGAAGGGCAGCACACGGGGCGCCACGCCATTGAGGAAGTCCAGCAGTTCCTGCTTGGTGAACGTATCCGCCCCAAGTCCCTTGAGCAGGGTGTTGTGGTGCAGCAGCAGTTCGTCCAGCTTCCAGTCCAGCGTTTCCGGCTCGGCCAGGTCACACAGGCGGATGGCGCGACGGGCCACCTTGTCCTCATAGGCCGGGCCGATGCCACGGCCGGTCGTGCCGATCTTGCGGTCGCCACGCGCTGCTTCACGCGCACGGTCCAGCGCGCCATGCACGGGCAGGATAAGGGGCGCGTTTTCAGCAATCTTCAGCGTCTCGGGCGTGACCTTCAGGCCCTGCGCCGTCACGCGGTCGATTTCCTTCAGCAGCGCCTCGGGGTCAACCACCACGCCGTTGCCGATCACGCCCATCTTGCCACGCACCAGCCCGGACGGCAGCAGGGACAGCTTGTAGGTCTGATCGCCCACCACCAGCGTATGGCCCGCATTGTGGCCACCCTGGAAACGCACGACCACATCGGCCCGGCTGGCCAGCCAGTCCACAATCTTTCCCTTGCCCTCGTCACCCCACTGGGTGCCGATCACGGTGACGTTGGACATTTCATGCTCCTTGCTATGCTGCCCGACCGGAATAAAGGCGACCAGCCGGAAAAACCTTGTTTATCAGATAATTAACGAAATAAAGTCAGATACCATCCACCGGCACGGGCTGACCATCAACCACCACCAGCATGCAGGACAGGCGTCGTGCCTCGGCCCCTGCGTCACCTTCATCCCCCAGCGCGCTGACCGTGGCATAGCCCCCGGCGCGCAGGGCGGCCCCCACTTCCGGCGACGTCCCCCACGGCAGGAACACCCGCGTCCGGCACGGCAGCGGCGGAGCCGCGCGCAGGATGATGTCGGGCCGCAGGGTCAGCCCACAGGCCGGCTCGTCATTATTGGACAGGTAGCGACCGCCCCGGCCCAGTTCTTCGCGCTGGCCCGCGGCGTATACGCTGACGCATACGCCAGTATGGTACTGCCAGCCACGGAATTCCACCGGGTCCACCGTCAGGCGGATACCGGGCACGCGCGCCTCAATGGCGGCAACGGTTGCCGCCAGCCGCACGCTATGGGCACGCACCACGGGCGGCAGGTCCACCGCCGCCAGTTCCGCCAGCGCCCCATGGGCCGGCCCCGCGGCATGCAGCAGGCGGATCAGGACCGGCGCCAGTTCCCCACCATGCCGCGCCACGGCGGCGGCATCCTTGCGGTCCAGCGCACGCATCAGCATGCCGCGCACATGTCCGTCAAACCGGCCCGCATCAACCAGCGCCGTGGTCAGGGAAGGCATGGTGAGGTCAAAAGACACGCCCTGCACCCCAAGTGTGGCCAGGCATTCAGCCGCGATGGCGACGATTTCCGCATCTGCTTCCGGCTGGTCGGGACCGATCAGTTCGACCCCCGCCTGCGAAATCTGGCGTTCGCCATCGCCACGGTTACTGTCCATAAGGATACACGGCCCGGCATAAGCCAGACGCAGGGGGCGCGGCACATCAGGCAGCCGTGTCGCGGCAATGCGCGCGATCTGCGGCGTCATGTCGGGCCGCAGCGCCATCATGCGTCGGGTGTCGGGGTCCATCAGGCGGAAGGTCTGTTCCGCTACGGCCGCACCGGAACCCGATAGCAGCGTTTCCTCGAATTCCAGCAATGGCGGCGTCACGCGGTCATACCCGTGGGCCGCGAATACGCGCATCAGCGTCTCGACCCCCGCTGCCTCGGCCTCGGCCTCGGGGGGGAGCCTGTCCACGAACCCTGCAGGCAGCAGCGCGGGATTGAACGGCGGGTCATCTGTCATATCAGGGGCCTATCGTGCGGCATCATGCCCCCCTGTGGCAGGCAGGGCATGACGGGTCAGACATGGAAAAGCAGGAATCAGGCGTGCCGGGCGCGCACCTGCGCGTACGCCCAGTCAAGCCAGGGCAGGACGGCCCGCAGGTCGGCGGTTTCCACCGTGGCCCCGCCCCACAGCCGCAGGCCTGGCGGCGCGTCGCGATAGCTGCCCACGTCCATCGCCACCCCTTCCTGCCCCAGCAGGGACACGATCTTCTTGGCCGCCGCCGTCTGGCCCGCATGGTCCAGCGCGGTAAACCACGGGGCGACAATACGCAGGCAGATGGCCGTGCTGGAACGGTGCTTCGGGTTGGGGGCAAGGAACTGCGCCCAGTCGGACCCCGCTTCCCATTCGGCAATGGCGGCAAGGTTGGCTTCGCTGCGGGCGATCAATCCCTTCAGGCCACCAGTGCCTTCAGCCCATTTCAGGCCATCCAGTGCATCTTCCACGCACAGCATGGACGGCGTGTTGATCGTGTCGCCACGGAAAATGCCGTCAATCAGGCCCTTGCTGTTGGTCAGACGGAATATCTTGGGCAGCGCACGGGGGGCAGGCGTGGATACCAGTCGCTCCACCGCACGCGGCGACAGGGCCAGCATGCCGTGGGCTGCTTCACCACCCAGCACTTTCTGCCATGACCATGTGACCACATCCAGCTTTTCCCACGGCAGGTCCATGGCGAAGGCGGCGGATGTGGCATCACAGATCACCAGCCCGTCGCGCTGCGTGGGAATGGCAGCATCGTACGGCAGGCGCGCGCCCGATGTCGTGCCGTTCCATGTCAGCACCACGTCGCGCGCCCAGTCCACCTGCGCCAGATCGGGAATTTCACCATAATCGGCCTTCAGCACGCGGGCATCGGACAGTTTCAGCTGCGCGATGATGTCGTTGGCCCAGGTGGCGGAAAAGCTTTCAAACGCCAGCACGTCCACCGGGCGGGTGCCCAGGATGGACCACAGCACCATTTCCACCGCACCCGTATCGGATGCGGGCACAATGCCCAGCACCCAGTCCTCGGGCATGCCAAGGATGGCCTTTGAACGGGTAATGACCTCGTTCAGCCGTGCGCGTCCTTCGGTCGAACGGTGCGAGCGCCCCACCAGCGCATCCGACAGGACGTTGAGCGACCAGCCCGGACGCTTCGCGCAGGGGCCGGAAGAAAAGCACGGATTGGCAGGCCGTACGGACGGCTTTGCAGTAAGGGCATCAGGCAAGGGAGACATCGTCCTGTTCGCGACACGGGCAAAGGGACAGCAACACCGGGCGGTGCGCCAGACTGGTGCGAGAGGGGGGATTCGAACCCCCATGCCTTTCGGCGGTCGATTTTGAGTCGACTACGTCTACCGTTCCGTCACTCTCGCATACAGGCAGCCCGCCCTGTGCGGGACGGAATGCCACGGCAATCAGTCCAGGGACGTCTTGCGGACCCGCTATATCACACGGGCGGCGGCGGTTCCAGCCCAAGCATCAGCGCCACATTCTGCAGTGCCGCGCCCGACGCACCCTTGCCCAGATTGTCCAGCCGCGCAGTCAGTACGACCTGCCGCAGCGCGTCGTTTCCATGCACGCGCAGTTCCATCCGGTCAGTGCCCGCCAGCGTATCCGCCAGCAGTTTCGCGCACGGTTCAGCCACCGTAATGCGGTCCGATCCCCTGTAATGCGCGCTCAGGGCGGCATGCAGGTCCGCAATGCCCACCCGACCGGGCAGGCGGTCCAGATGCAGCGGCACGGACACGATCATCCCCTGCGGGAAGTGCCCGACCGATGGCACGAAAACCGGCGGCTGCGCCAGACCGGCATACAGCGTCATTTCCGGCATGTGCTTGTGCCCAAGGCCCAGCCCGTACAGTTCGAACGCCGGACCGCCATCACGCTCATGCGCCTCGATCATGCTGCGGCCACCACCGCTATAGCCACTGACGGCATTTACGCAGACGGGGTAATCCGCCGGGACAAGCCCTGCCCGCACCAGCGGGCGCAGCAGGCCAATCAGCCCGGTGGGGTAACAGCCGGGATTGGACACGCGCGCGGCAGCGCGGATGGCGGCGGGCTGGGCTGCATCCATTTCGGGAAAGCCGTAAACCCATGCCGGATCTGTGCGAAACGCGGTGCTGGCATCGAGTATGCGCGGCGCATCGCTGCCCATGGCATCTGCCATGGCCACTGCTTCCCTTGCCGCAGCATCCGGCAGGCACAGAATGACGATATCGACCGCCGCCATCATTTCCCGTCGGGCATCGGGGTCCTTGCGGCGTTCGGGATCAATGGAACGCAGTGTTACGGGCAGGTGCCGCAGGCGGTTGCGAATGCCCAGTCCCGTCGTGCCCGCTTCGCCATCAATAAAGACCGTTGGCTGTCCACTGCTGCTCATGTTCGGTGTGTCCTGATAAAAACTTCCCGCACGGGGATGGGCGATCTATACAAAACCTGTGCCCGACCGCAATACGAACTGGCAGGAAACCGCACCCATGCACGATGCCCCGTCCGCCCTGCAACGCCTGCTGGACATCATGGCCCGCCTGCGCGACCCGCAGACCGGCTGTCCATGGGACCGGGAGCAGGATTTCGCCTCCATCGCACCTTACAGCATTGAGGAAGCATATGAAGTCGCGGACACCATCGCCCGCGAAGACTGGGACAGCCTGCCCGATGAACTGGGCGACCTTCTGCTGCAGGTCGTCTATCACGCGCAGATGGCCGATGAAAAAGGCATGTTCGATTTCGCCACCGTGGCCCGCATGATTGGCGACAAGATGGTCCGCCGCCATCCGCACGTATTCGGCAATGCCCCGGCCGAGGCAGGCCAGTGGGAAACCGGCAAGGCGCAGGAACGGCTGGCCCGCAACAGGGGCGGCACGCTGGATGACGTGCCGGTGGGTCTGCCCGCGCTGCTGCGCGCGCGCAAGCTGTCCGCACGCGCGGCCCGTACCGGTTTCGACTGGGACACGGTAGGCGAGGTCGCGGCGAAGGTGGATGAGGAACTTGATGAACTGAAGGTCGAACTGGAAAGCGGCGACCGGGCGAAGATATTCGATGAACTCGGCGATGTGCTGTTCACGCTGGCAACCCTTGCGCGCAAGCTGGACATGGATCCCGAAGCCTGCCTGCGCCAGGCCAACGCCAAGTTCACCCGCCGCTTCACTGCGGTCGAGCACGATCTCGCCGCCCGTGGCCTTGCACTGACGGATGTGGATGTCAGAACCATGGAAGAAGGCTGGCAGGCCGTCAAACGCCGTGAACGCGCGGCACAGCCACAGGACTGAAACCCGCGCAAACCATTCAGGCGTTTCTGGTAAAGATTTTTGCAGAAAGCTTTCAGGGAACGCCGCCGTTTTGAAAAAATGCGGCACCCATGAACGTTTCCGGGTTTTTTATGCAGCGGGGGTCAACAGCAGGTCACGCAACGCCTGCCAGCTTGCCCTGTCTGGCGCATACAGAAGGCCGCCGCTACGATCCGTGACACGGTAGGGAGTGCCATCAAAATGGGCGCTATAGCCCCCGGCCTCCGCATGGATCAGCCACCCTGCCAGATGGTCCCATGGCATGGTGCGGTTGAACAGCAGGAAGTGACACCGCCCGTCAACCAGCATCAGGTATTCATGCGCGGCACACCGGAAATCCCATGATCCCGCCACCTTGGGCAGGTTATGCGTCACCACGTCGCGCATGGGGGCCGGCAGGTAACGCCATGACGCATTGCCCGACATGTCCCGCGCCGCAACGGGGGCAGCCACATTCAGCCTGCGCTCGACCCCGCCACGATCGTTCAGCCATGCCCCCTGCCCGCGCGCGGCCAGCACAGCGACATCACAGACCGGGTCAACAATCGCCCCGCCAACCACGTCCCCCCGTGCCACGACGGAAACCATGACGCCAAACAGTGGCACGCCCGCTGCATAATTGGCTGTGCCGTCAATGGGATCGATCACGAAAGCAAGGTCGGCCGTCGCCAGACCGTCCAGCAGGGCGGGATCGGCCGCCACCGCTTCTTCCCCCAGCACCAGTGCGGTGGGCCATGCGGCGCGCAGGGCCGCGGTCAGGTCGCGTTCAGTGGCTTCATCGGCCACGGTCACGATATCCAGCGGGCCGCTCTTGCTGCGGATGTCGGCACGGTCCAGACAGCGGAAGGACGGCATGACATGGCGCGATGCCGCGCCGCGCATCATATCCACCACCTTGTGCATGTCCGCCAGTGTGATCCGTGCCGTCATTGCTGTCCCTCCGCCATGCATGTCAGTCGTTTACCGGTGCCTATCCATGCGCCCGCAGGGAGATGTTTTCCACCCCGCCCGCGGTCACAGGACAGTCAGCGCACCAGTCTCCGGCCTAATCCTGCAGGCAGGTCACGACACGGCCGAACTGCATCTCGAACCGCGCGCGGTTGGCGGGGGACAGGCGGACGGTCATCTCTACCCCGTCTTCCCCATCCTCGCGCTGCGTGACCTCGCCATGTTCATACAGCCACGCCATCGCGGCCCCTTCGGCCAGCGGCACGCGATAGGCGGCGACTTCCATCGCCCGCGTCATGCGTTCGTCAATCGCGGCCAGCAGGTCGGGCAGGCCATCGCCGGTAATGGCGGAAATGACCACGTTGCCCGGTCGTGCGCCCACCGCGTCACGTCCGCCCACGAGGTCGGCCTTGTTCAGCACCTCGATCACGCGGGACTGCCAGTCCTGCTCGATCGTACCATTGCGGGCCATGCCCTCCAGCACCTCAATCACGTCAGTGCGCTGCGATGCGCTGTCGGGATGCGAGACATCACGCACATGAAGGATGATGTCGGCTTCCGCCACTTCTTCCAGCGTCGCGCGGAAGGCGGCGATCAGTTCGGTCGGCAGGTCGCTGATGAACCCCACCGTATCCGACAGGATCACCCGCCGCCCCGATGGCAGCTGGATACCGCGCATGGTGGGGTCCAGCGTTGCGAAAAGCTGATCCTGCGCATACACGCTGGCCCCGGTCAAGGCGTTGAACAGGGTGGACTTGCCCGCATTGGTATAACCAACCAGCGCCACAATGGGGAACGGCACCCGCCTGCGGGCCTGCCGGTGCAGACCACGGGTGCGACGGACCTGTTCGAGTTCACGCTTGAGACGCACGATCCGGTCGCCGATCATGCGGCGGTCGGCCTCGATCTGGGTTTCACCGGGACCGCCAAGGAAGCCGAAGCCGCCACGCTGGCGTTCAAGATGGGTCCATGTCCGCACAAGACGGCTGCGCTGGTATTCCAGATGCGCGAGTTCGACCTGCAGCGTGCCTTCACGCGTGGCGGCGCGTTCACCGAAGATATCAAGGATCAGCGCGGTCCGGTCGATCACCTTGCAACCCAGCGCGCGTTCAAGGTTACGCTGCTGCACCGGCGTCAGGCGGGAATCGATGATGACAACGGTGATGTTGTCCGCCTTGACCGTTTCCTTGAGCGAATCCACCTGCCCGCCACCCAGCAGGGTCGCGGGCCTGCGCGCACGCAGCAGCAGCACCGCCTGACAGACCACCACCAGCCCGATGGACGCGGCAAGACCCACCGCTTCTTCCAGCCGGGCTTCGGCCGCGCGGGCATCATCATGCCGGTCGGGGCGTTCCCACGGCAGGATGACGGCGGCGCGGGTGGCGGAGGAAGGCAGCCCCGCCGTCACGACGGGCTGCCATCCGTGGGTGCACGCTCCTCTGTGCCCTCGGCTTCGGCCGGGGGTTCGAACAGGCTGACGGGCGTCGCGGGCATGACGGTGCTGATCGCATGCTTGTACACAAGCTGCGTATGCCCGTCGCGCCGCAGCAGGACGGAGAAGTTGTCAAACCAGGTAATGATTCCCTGCAGCTTGACGCCATTGACGAGGAAAATGGTAACCGGCGTTTTCGACCGGCGGACGTGGTTGAGAAACACGTCCTGGACATTCTGTGAAGGTTCTTTTGCCACGGCAGGGCCTTACTTGTTGCTTGTTGGGCGGAATCACACGGCACAGTCGCGTGTCATGCTACGGCGTTGCCACCGTCCGTATCACAGTTCGTTGTCTAGCAGTCATGTGCCAGGTGGGCAAAAGCTCATCCCGCATTGCGGTCCTCGGATGTCACGCCAAGCTGCTTGAGCTTGCGGTGCAGCGCGCTGCGCTCCATCCCCACAAACCCCGCGGTACGGCTGATGTTCCCCCCGAAACGCAGCAGCTGCGCCTGCAGGTACTGGGTTTCGAACAGGTCGCGGGCCTCCCTTAACGGCAGGCTCATCACATCCTCGTCAGAATCGAACTTCAGCAGCGCGGGTGCGCCTTCGCCCACGGTGGATGGCAGCATGTCGGCACGGATCGGGTCCGAACTGTTGCCCGGCATCATGATCAGAAGGCGCTCCATCAGGTTGCGCAGTTCGCGCACGTTGCCCGGCCATTCATAGCTCTGCAATGCGGCAATCGCGTCTCCCGACAGTTCGCGCAGCGGCAGCCCCGCGTTTTCTGCCGCGCGGTCAAGGAACATGCGCGCCAGTTCGGGTATGTCCTCGCGCCGTTCACGCAGGCTGGGAATACGCAGCGGCACGACCGCAAGGCGGTAGTACAGATCCTCGCGGAAGCGCCCCAGCGCAATTTCGGCCTGCAGGTCGCGGTTGGTGGTGGCCAGCACGCGCACATCCACCTTGACCCGTCGCGCACCGCCAAGGCGTTCAAACGTCTGGTCCTGCAGCGCGCGCACGATCTTGCCCTGCGTTTCCAGCGGCATGTCCGACACTTCGTCCAGCACCAGCGTGCCGCCATGGGCGCGTTCCAGCACGCCGGTGCGGCGACCGGCGCCGTCCTCGCCCCCTTCGATGCCGAATAGTTCCTCCTCGAACCGACCCGGGGCAAGGGTCGCGCAGTTCAGCGCGATGAACGGCCCTTCCGCCCGGCGGGAACTGGCGTGGATCATCCGCGCCGCCACTTCCTTGCCAGTGCCTGCCGCCCCCGAAATCAGTACGCGCGACCCGGTGGGCGCCACGCGGTCGATCTGGTTGCGCACGGCGGTAATCGCAGCACTACGCCCCTCCAGCACGGTGCCGGACCCCGCGCGCAGGCGCAGTTCCGCATTTTCGCGCGCCAGACGCGACGCCTCCAGCGCACGACGCACAACAACCAGCAGGCGATCTGCCTGGAACGGTTTTTCGATAAAGTCGTACGCGCCGTGCTGCAGGGCGGCGACGGCGGTCTCGATCGTGCCGTGCCCCGATATCATGATGACCGGGATGGACGGCTCCTCCTTATGCAGGACATTCAGGATCCCCAGCCCGTCCAGCCGTGACCCCTGCAGCCATACATCAAGCACCACCAGCGAAGGCCGACGTTCCCGGAAGGCTGCAATGGCGGAATCGGAATCCGCCGCCAGCCGCGTCTCGTATCCCTCATCAGCCAGAATACCTTCGATAAGGAGCCGTATATCCGGCTCGTCATCGACGATCAGGATTTCATGCCCCATGGTCGTCCTTTATCGGCAAAATCAATGTCGACACAGCTCCCCTGCTCCCGGCGCGATCCGCAAGCCCGATGCTACCGCCATGATCCTCAAGAATCTTCTTGACGATCGCAAGGCCAAGTCCGGTTCCCTTGGGCTTGTGGGTCACATATGGCTCGGTCAAACGGGCACGATCCTCCACCGGCAACCCGATGCCGTCATCCTCAACGCTCAGGACGACATCCGGGTCATGCCGGGTCAATGTAATACGGATCGTGCCGATCACGCCATCCCCGCCACTCGTGCCCGGGTCCGGTCGCATGGCGATCGCATCCGCCGCATTCTGCAGCAGGTTGGTCAGTGCCTGCCCCACCAGCCTGCGGTCACATTTCACCAGCGGCCCCCGGTCCGGCAGGTTGACCTCATAGCGGATTTCCGGATGGGCATTGCGCTGCAGGATCAGCGCCTCGCGCACGATGCGCGACAGATCCTCCATCCGCATCACAGGCTGCGGCATGCGCGCGAAGGCGGAAAATTCGTCGACCATACGCCCGATGTCACCCACGTGGCGGATAATGGTGTCCACGCACTGCACGAACGTGTCGGGATCGGATGATATTTCCCGCAGGAAACGCCGCTTGAGCCGTTCGGCCGCAAGCTGGATGGGGGTCAGCGGGTTCTTGATCTCATGCGCGATGCGGCGGGCGACATCGGCCCAGGCCGCCTTGCGCTGCGCGACCTGCAGGGCTGTTATGTCATCAAACGTCACAACGTAGCCATCTGCGAAATCGCCGGTCACGGTACTCTGCATTTCCGCGCCGATTCGCACCAGCAGGGTACACGCGCGCCCACCGGCCAGCACCTGCACCTCGCCGGTCAGTTCGCGCCCCTTTTCCTGCGCGATGCGCCCCAGCATGGTACCCAGTTCCGGCACCACATCCGTCAGCGACTGTCCCACGCATGCCGACATGTCACGCTGCAGCAGCACGCTGGCGGCGCGGTTGGGCAGTTCGATCATGCCATGCGAATCCAGCCCGATCACACCTGCGGACACGCCGGACAGCACGGCTTCGGTAAACCTGCGGCGTTCGTTGATCTGGTTGGTGGCGTTGACCAGTTCCGCGCGCTGGGTTGCAAGCTGGGTGGTCATGCGGTTGAAGGCGCGCGACAGGCTGGAGACCTCGTCATCACGCTCGCCCTCGGGCACGTTGCTGTCCAGGTTGCCCTTGCTGACCCGTTCGGATGCAAGGATCAGCAGTCCCAGCGGGCGCACGATCTGGTTGGCCAGCATAAGCCCGATCAGGATCGCCGCCCCCAGTACCAGCACGGCCACCAGGGCGAAGATCAGCACGAAGGTGAACTGGATCTTGGCACGGTTGCCATTCAGGCGCTGGTAATCGGCCACCACCTGTTCGGTACGATGCATGTGTTCGAGGATGTCGGGGTCCACCGGACGCTCGATCATGAGCATGAGCGACGGCGTATCGCCCAGTGTCACGACGGCGCGGACAGTCTTTTCATCGGGGGAATCAAGGATCGCGATTTCGTTCGTGCGCGCCATGAGGGTGGCGGCAGGCGGCGGCAGGTCCTTGCGGTTGGCCGTCCGCCCCATGAGCCCGCCCGAGGCGACGACGGTATTGGTGAACGGATCATACACCACCGCCACATCCAGCCCGCGCAGCGTGGCCTGTGAATCCAGCACCTGCGACAGCGCATCCGGGTCATGCAGAAGGTCGCCCCCCGACCCCGACAGCCCGTTCTGCGCACTGACAAGGTAATTGGCCAGCGAGAACGCTTCCGTACGGATATTGGCGTTATGTTCCTGCAGGTAGCCACGCGATGTCTCCAGCGCCTCGTTCAGGGCGGTGTTCACCCGGTCGCTGAACCAGATCTGGATACCGTAATGGAAGAAGACGGCGGCAAACGTGCCCACCACGATGGTGGGCGCCACCGCGACAATGCCAAACAGCGTGACCAGCCGTACATGCAGCCGCGCCCCCGCCAGCCCGCTGCGCCGTTCGGCCAGGACCCGCCCGATCTTTTCCGTAAGCGAGGTTGCCAGCAGCAGCAGCACGAGGAAGTTCAGGATGAAGACCAGCGCCTGAAGCTGCGGGTGATGGGCCAGCGACTTGCCACCCGACAGCACCACGAATGTCGCGACCCCCAGAACCAGCGCCAGCAGCACCAGAACCAGCGCCACATTGCGCCGCACCAGCATGTCCAGCACCCGCCGGGCCAGCCGGTACGCCACGCTGGAGCGTTGTGTCGCGTTCATGGTCATGCGCCGCCGCGGACCACCGGAATGTCCAGGTCCCGGATCTTCTTGCGCAGCGTGTTTCGGTTCAGCCCCAGCATGGCCGCGGCCCGGATCTGGTTGCCGCGCGTGGCCGCCAGCGTCATGGTGATCAGCGGGCGTTCGACCTCGGCAATCACCTTGTCATAAATATCGCTCAGCGGCATGCCGTCCTGCCCCGATGACAGGAAGCGGCGCAGATGCCGCTCCACCGCCTCGGCCAGCGTCTCGGCCGCCCCGCTGCCGCCTTCACCCTGTGCCGCAACGCTGCTGGTTTCCGCCAGTTCGGCGGCGATGATGTCCGCGCCAATGCTTTCCTGCGGATGCAGCGCCGTGATGCGCCGCATGAGGTTTTCCAGTTCGCGCACGTTGCCCGGCCAGCGATAGGCCTGAAGCTGGGCCATCGCCTCGTCATCCAGCACGCGCACGCTGCCTGCGCCCTCGGCGTTTTCATTCAGGAAATGCCGCGCCAGCAGGGGAATATCCTCCACCCGTTCACGCAGAGGCGGCAGGCGCATGGGCACCACGTTCAGGCGGTAGTACAGATCCTCGCGGAAGGTGCCCGCGCGGATCGCCTGCCGCAGGTCCCGGTGGGTCGCGGCGATGATGCGCACATTGGCGCGGATCGGCACGGTGCCACCCACGGTGGTGAATTCCCCGTCCTGCAGCACGCGCAGCAGGCGCGTCTGGGCTTCTGGCGGCATGTCGCCGATTTCATCAAGGAACAGCGTACCGCCAGCCGCCTGTTCAAACCGCCCGGCGACACGGCTGGTCGCCCCGGTAAAGGCGCCGCGTTCATGCCCGAACAGTTCGCTTTCGATCAGGTTGCGCGGGATGGCGGCCATGTTGATGGCCACGAACGGCCCCGTCCGCCTGCGCCCGTATTCATGCAGGGCACGCGCCACCAGTTCCTTGCCGGTGCCGCTTTCCCCGTTGATCATCACCGTCAGGTCCGATGTCGTCAGGCGGGCGATGATGCGGTAGATGTCCTGCATCACCACCGAACGCCCTATCAGCGACATCTGTTCGTCTGGCTGCGGGGGCGCCAGCGGCTGCACCGGGGTGGCAGGGGTCGCCAGCGCGCGGGCAACCACCGCCAGCACTTCCTTGAGGTCAAACGGCTTGGGCAGGTACTCGAACGCGCCGCGCTGGGTCGCCTTGACGGCTGTCATCAGGGTGGACTGCGCGCTCATGACCACCACGCGCAGATCAGGGCGGATACGGCGGATGCGCGGGATCAGGTCCAGCCCGTTTTCATCGGGCATGACGACATCGGTGATGACAAGGTCGCCCTCGCCCTCCTCCACCCACTGCCACAGGGTGGACGCCTGGCCGGTGGTGCGGACCTGGTAGCCCCCACGCCCCAGCGCCTGGCTCAGCACAGTGCGGATGGAGCGGTCATCATCGGCAACAAGAATGGTCGGCAGCGACATACGCTATAAATCTCTCAGGTCCAGTGGGGGAACATCAGGGCGTGTCCCGGCCCTCGGTCACGACAGGCAGGTGCAGCAGGACCTCGGTGCGACCGGGCTGGCTTTCCACCTCGATCACGCCGCCGTGGTCCCCCACAATCTTGCCGGCAAGCGCCAGCCCCAGCCCACTGCCCGTGGTCTTGGTTGTCAGGAAGGGCTCGAACAGGTGCGGCCGGATGTTTTCAGGAATACCCGGCCCGTTATCGCGCACCGACACCAGCAGCGGCAGCTGCACGCGCTGGCTGCCCGCCCCGGTGGAAACCCATATGCCGGGACGGTAGCTGGTGGTCAGCGTGATTTCGGGCGGCGCCGCATCATCGGGATTGGTGTGCAGGGCCTCGGCCGCGTTCTTCACGAGGTTGAGCAGCACCTGCACCAGCTGGTCGCGGTTTCCCCATACCGGCGGAAGCGAAGGGTCATACACTTCGTGAAAGCGGATATCGGCGGCAAAGCCCTGCTGCGCCAGCCGGCGCACATGTTCCAGCACGCGGTGGATGTTGACGGGCCTGCGTTCAATCGGCCGGTCGCTGAACATGTCCATCCGGTCCACGAGGTCCCGGATGCGGTTGACCTCGTCCTGGATCAGCACCGCCAGTTCCCGGTCGGCTTCGCCGACCGATGTTTCCAGCAGCTGTGCCGCGCCCCGGATACCGGAAAGCGGGTTCTTGACCTCATGGGCGAGGATGGCCGCCATGCCCGCGACACTGCGGGCGGCGGAGCGGAAGGTCAGCTGCCGGTCCAACACGCGGACGGCGGAAAAATCATGGAATGTCAGCGCGACCGAACCGGGCTCTTCCATGACCGGTGCGCCCTGCACCGTCACGCCATCATGGCGCAGGCGGGGACTGTCCAGCGTGACCTCGTGCTCGACCACCGTATGGTCCTGCGCGCGGACCTGTTCCATCAGCAGGAAAAGCGGGCTGTCACCGGGCAGGATGTCCGTCAGGCGCATCTGCACCAGATGCGCGCGCGACATGCCGAAAAACGGTTCCGCGGCGCTGTTGACATACCCGATGGCGTTATCCGCCCGCACGATCATGACCGGCAGCGCCAGCGAGTCGAGGATCACACGCCCGTTGCCCGTCACGTTATCGGGCGCACACGGCACATGGGGCATGGGGGAAAGCGGGCCCATCTTCATGCCGCCTGTGCTGCGGCCCTTTCCGCTCCCACGGTGGACGGGCGCGGCCCGCGTACATTGCCCGCCGCAATCTGGCGGTCATAGAATTCGTTGATCATGCCAATCGCGGCATCCACCGTATCGACACGGTTGACGGCGGCACGGAAGCCTGCGGAATCCGGCAGGCCAGCCGAGTACCACGACACATGCTTGCGCGCCAGGCGCAGGCCGGGATGCGCGCCGAAATGGTCGATCATCATGCCGTAATGCTCCAGCACGATGGCCTTTTCCGCCACAAGATCAGGCTCGGGCACGTGTTCTCCATGCATGAGCGCGCGCGCCACCTGTGCCAGGAACCACGGGCGGCCATAACAGCCGCGCCCGATCATGACGCCCCGCGCGCCGGAGCGTTCGAGTGCCACCCGGGCATCTTCCACCGTCAGGATGTCGCCATTGACGATCACCGGCAGGTCCACCGCATCCACCACGTTGCGCACGAAATACCAGTCAGCCGTGCCGTTATAGAACTGCTGACGGGTGCGGCCGTGGACCGTCACCATGCGTATGCCCGATTCCTGTGCAATCCGCGCAAGCGTGGGGGCGTTCAGGCTGTTATGGTCCCAGCCCATGCGCATTTTCAGCGTGACCGGCACATCCACCGCGCGCACCACGCCTTCCAGCAGGCGGCCGGCCTGTACCTCGTCACGCATGAGGGCTGAACCGGCAAGCTGGCCCACCGCCACCTTTTTCACCGGACAGCCGAAATTGATGTCGATGATATCCGCCCCGCGATCGACCGCGATCCGCGCGGCCTGCCCCATGGCGTCGGGGTCGCAACCGGCAAGCTGTACGGAATTGGGGCCATCATCCGCCACTTCGGCCATGCGCAGGGTATTTTCATTTTCCCGGATCATGGCCCATGACGCGATCATTTCGGACACGACCAGTCCCGCGCCCAGCCTGCGCGCCAGCCTGCGAAACGGCAGGTCGGTCACCCCGGCCATGGGCGCCAGGATGACAGGTGCCTTAAGGACGACCCCCCCCCCCAGATCAATGGGTGACAGCAGCTGAGACGACATGAACCACGCTTCCCCGCCGAAAACCCCAGCCGCGCCCGATGGCGGCAGAAAGGCATGCCGGCTACAATATCCATCAATAATGCTTATGATTTAGGCAGAATACCCTCTCCCGTCGCCCCGTGCAATCAGGTTCGGTGCATTCGGGAAACATTTTACTGCGTGTCCCCCGCCCCGCGCGGGACTGTTCCCGACGCTCAGTGCTTGACGCGCGGGCCACATGGCCGCATTGCTCCGCATCATGCGTGTTGCAGCCATCCTTCTCGCCGCGGGCCAGGGCAGCCGGTACAGCGCCCAGACCGCGACACCCCTCGCCAAGCAGTATGTCACGCTCGGCGGGCGGCCCGTCATCCGTCATGCGGCGGATGCCCTTGCCCCTCATGTCGGCATGATCCAGCCCGTGGGCGATCCCGCCCTGCTGACCGGTGCGCTGGAGGGGTTCGCCCCCGCCGGCTG
Organism: Komagataeibacter oboediens; assembly: GCF_018491655.1. Lineage (NCBI taxonomy): Bacteria > Pseudomonadati > Pseudomonadota > Alphaproteobacteria > Acetobacterales > Acetobacteraceae > Komagataeibacter > Komagataeibacter oboediens. The sequence continues at coordinate 295,396 of NZ_JABLUU010000001.1, forward strand.
CACGGTCCTACCGGTCGTACCGGGCGGGGCCACGCGACAGGCCAGCGTCAGCGCGGGGCTGGAAGCCCTCGACCGCCTGCCCGAAGAACGGCGGCCCGACCTGGTGCTGATCCATGACGGTGCGCGTCCCTATGTGCCCGCCGACGTGACGCAGGGCGTGATCGCGGCACTGGAACAGCATGCGGGCGTCATTCCCGCCGTGCCGGTGGCCGATACCATCAAGCGCGCGAAGGACGGCATCATTACCGATACCGTGCCCCGCACCGACCTGTTCCGCGCCCAGACGCCACAGGGGTTCCGTTTTGCGCTGCTGCGCGACCTGCACCGCGCGGCCGATGCGGCGGACGCCACCGATGACGCTGCCCTGCTGGAACAGGCGGGACATCACGTAGCCATCGTTCCCGGTTCGGAAGACAACATCAAACTGACCTACAAGGAGGATCTGGTGCGCCTGGAACGCCTGATCGGCCCGACCCTGCTGCCGCGCACCGGGATGGGCTACGACGTACATGCCTTTGCCGAAAACCGGCCCCTGATCATGTGCGGCATCAACGTGCCCCATACGCGTGGCCTTGCGGGCCATTCGGATGCGGATGTGGGCATCCATGCCCTGTGCGACGCCATTTACGGCGCGCTGGCCGAAGGTGACATCGGCCGCCATTTCCCGCCCAGCCAGAATGAATGGAAGGACGCCGACAGCGCACGCTTCCTGGTGCATGCGGGCGAACGCATCCGCCTGCGTGGTGGCATGCTGGTCAATGCCGACGTGACGCTGATCTGTGAACGTCCCAAGATCGGTCCCCATTCGGAAGCGATGCGTGCCCGTCTGGCCGACCTGCTGAAGGTTGATGTCGACCGCATCTCGGTCAAGGCCACCACGTCCGAACGCCTTGGCTTTACCGGGCGCGAGGAAGGCATTGCCTGCCTGGCCAGCGCCACGGTGCTGGTGCCCTGATCGCCTGAGACAAAAAAAAACGGCCCGGTGTCACACCGGGCCGTTTTGCATTCCGCACAAAGTTTCTGGTGAAGCCTTTATCTGTTCTCAACAGATGTGATGCGTCTCAGGTCATGTGGCACAGGCGCAGGAAACGCGATGCGTCCGCGACCTCCAGCGCCAGCAGGCGCAGGCTTTCAGCCTGTTTGTCATCCCTGCCCCATATGTCCATCTGGGTGCGTTCATCCACGGATGCGACTTCAGCCGCCTTCGCCGCCGACAGCGCGCCCGTCACGACCGCAAGCCCCAGCACGATGCTTTTCATGGCAGGCACCATCACGCCCAGTGCCGCAAGCGTGGCGTTATCCATTTTGTCCAGTATGCCCTGCCATGCCACCTGTACCGCCTGCGATTGCGACAGGGGCATGATGCCCTGCGTCACCGCCATGGCAATGCCGTAGCGCGCCTGCAGCCACGCAAGCTGCGGATCCCATTCCGCCTTCTGCCGTGCGCACAGCAGTGCCGGATGATCCGCGCGATAGCACAGCAGTTCTCCATCCACATACTGCAGCAGGGCCGTAACCTGCGCCGACGGATCGGGGGCGACGCGTTCGATCATGGTGCCGGTTATGCGTGTCATCGGCAGGTCGTCGGGGGTAAAATCACCGCCCTTTTCCCCACCGGCATGCGCCCATTCATCGGCAATCGCGCCAGCCAGCGCCCGTGACGTCACACATAACGGCGTGCCACCGGGCAGGCGGATGCCCCGCCCGTCAAGCTCGACACAGAATCCCCCCTCCGCCGGGCGGGCGGCGGCCAGCGTCCAGAACCGCCTGCGCCTGCCAGGCGTTTGGGGCGTGGGCGGACGCACCCCGTCCTTCATCGCATTATCCTGTGTCATTTCAGGATGCCCAGCCCCTTCAGCAGGCCCGCCGCCTTGTTCACATCCGGCGAGGCCTTGGAATTGCCCAGCAGACCTGCTGCACCACCGGACGACTGCGCCTTGGGTGCTGCCGTCGTGGGTTCGGGGCCTGCCTGTCCCTCACGCGCGGCCTTCAGGGTTGCGGGGCACGGATCGGCCACCGCATTGCTCTTCGATCCACCCAGCAGCAGGCCGATGGCATAGCGGCCATCCGCGCCGCCATCCATTTTCGGGCGCGGTGCGGACAGCGTGCCCCCCACGCGCAGCGGCACGCTGGCCCCTGTCCCGCTGATCATGACCTGCGGCACCAGATGCAGGTCCAGCGCCTGCGAGGCCATGCCCACCGTGCCTTTGCCGGTCACGGTCAGCGCATTGGTCTGCACGCCAATGGTGTCAACATTCGCCTGCCTGTCGGCCATGCTCATGTGCAGGCCAAAGCAGCGCAGTGCGATCGGGCCGGAGCCCAGCGCGCCGCGCGCCGCATCCCCCAGCAGTTCACCCAGCGCACTGCCGCTGACCGTTCCGTTGACCATGGACACGCCAAGGTGTCCGGTCATGCCGGTACGCAGTTCGGCCGCGGTATTCCCCTGCGAACGCACTTCACCGACAACCTGCAGCGCCCCCTGCACCATGTTGGACAGACCCGCCTTGCTTTCCAGCCATGTCGCCGGCAGCACCAGCGTGCCGATCTTGCCCGATACGGTGGGCACGCTGCCCGATGCATCGACCTCAAACTGTCCCGATACGCGGCGGCCCGTGCCTTCGGCCTGTAGCGGGTCAACCTTCAGCAGCCCGTTGCGCAGGCTGATATGGCTCAGGGCGTTGTGGTATTCATCGCCTTCGAATTCCAGCTGCGCCGCGGTCAGGCGCAGGTCTGCATCCAGCTTGCGCAGCCGGTCAAACGGCAGCGCGTCATTGCTGTCCCTGGCATTCGCAGGCGTGGTGGTGCTGGCGTCGGCCTTGCCGGCAGTGGCGTTGCCCATCAGGGCATCGGCATTGACCCAGCTTGCATCAAGCGCGCCACTGACCAGCGGTACGCCCGCATGCCCACCGTGAACCGACAGGTCCAGCGCCCCCTTGAGGGAGACCTGCGTGCTCTTGACCACAATATCCGAAAGCTGGAAATGCGCGCCGTTATCCTCGCTGACCAGATGGGTCGAGGCGTCCAGATGGTCGATCACCGCGCCATTGGGCAGCGGCAGCCTGCCTGCGGACGCGTTGACATTCACCACCGCGCGCGACCCGCCCAGCGTGCCCGCGATACGCAGGCTGCCCGGATCACCCGACATGTCCAGCGACAGCGGCAGTGGATCGGCCAGATGCGACAGCGCCGCCTGTTCCACCTGCTGCAGTGATCCCAGCGTGCCGGACAGCTTCAGCCCCTGCCCCTGCCATGCACCCTGACTGCGGATGGTCACGGCGTCCTTGGGCCCCGGCGCGTCAACCGACAGCCCCTGCAGCGTCAGGCCGGACAGGTACTGTCCCGCGTCAACCGCGCCCGTATCCAGATGCAGGGAATTGAGCAGCGGCGTGCTGCCTGCCTTGTCCGCGGCACTACCGTCCACCACATTGGCTTTCAGCGACAGGCGGCGCACGTCAGGCAGGCTCATCCCCGGCACGAAAGCCTCGATCGCCTTCAGGCTGGCGATATTGCCATCCAGTTTGATATTGTAGCCCTTCATATGGTCGGGATCAGCCACGGTGCCATCCACCGCCAGTTGCCCCACCTGCTGCCCGCCAGCCCTGAATGCCGCCTGCAGCGCAACCGGCCAGCTGGCGCGCGCGGTGGATGTCAGGTTGATCGCCCCGGTATGCCCGGCCAGCGTAAAGCTGCCGCTGTCGTTATGACCCGCCACATCAATTTCGGGCTTCGCGCCATCAACATCCGACAGGTTGATATGGTCCAGCACCACCTTGCCCCGGCTGCCCGACATCCGGTCGTCCCAGTCAAGATCGGCATTGGTTATGCGGATGCTGCCGATCTGCACCTTCCAGTCGGACGCGGCCTGCGTGGCACCACCTTCGGGCGTGGCCGTGGCCTGTGCGCCGGTGGGCGACAGGCGCCAGTTGGCCTCACCCCTGTCCGTACGCTCCAGATGGACGACAGGGTGGACCAGCTTCAGGTTCTCCAGGCGGATTTCATGGTGCAGCAGCGCCATAAGCCCCATGCTGGCCTGCAGGCTGTCCGCCGTTACCATGTCGGTATAGGCACCACCGGCCATGTCCGACAGCCCGACATCACTGACAGACAGGGACAGGCTGGGCAGGACATGCAGTTCCAGCGCGCCCATGCGCACCTTGCGTCCGGTCTGCTTTTCGATCGCGGCAATGGCTTTCGTGCGCAGCGCATCCGGGTCCAGCATGGACTTGACCGCAAGCCCCGCCCCGCCCGCGATCACCACCAGCGCCGCGACGGAGCCGAGAAGGATGCGCCGTCCATTTCCGTTGTGTGCCATGTCAATTCCTGTCCTGTACCATTCTGGCCGCGTTAGCTGCGGCGGGGCTGCGCCGTGGCGGGTGCGACAAAACCGATCTGCCGGAACGTCTCACGCATGTGGGGGGGCAGGTCCGCCTCGACCACCAGCGTGCCACCTGCCGGGTGCGGCAGTTCCAGCCTGCGGGCATGCAGGTGTAGCTTATCCGTAAACCCCGTGACATGAGCTATGTCACCGCCATATTTCGGGTCGCCCAGTATGGGGTTGCCCAGTGCCTCACAATGCACGCGCAGCTGATGGGTGCGTCCCGTCAGCGGCGAAAGCGCCAGCCACGACAGCTTGCGCCCCGCGGCATCCAGCACTTCATATTCCGACAGGGCATGCACCGCATCCGCATCCCCGCGTTCGGCCACGACGCTGATCGCGCCTGCGCCAGCCCCCAGCTTGGTCAGGGGCTGGTCGATGATGCCCGTGGCCGGGCTGGGACGGCCCACGACCACGGCCCAGTAGACCTTGTGCACATCCCGCCCGCGGAACGCCGCCGCCAGCTTGGCCGCGACACCGGGCGTGCGCGCGACCAGCAGCAGGCCGGACGTGTCACGGTCGATACGGTGGACCAGGCGCGGACGCGGATCATCGGGGTTTTCCCGCAACCCGTCCAGCAGCGCGTCGATATGATGCGTGATGCCCGGCCCGCCCTGCACCGCGATGCCTGCGGGTTTGTTCAGCACGATCACGTGGTCATCACGATAGACGGCCATCCTGTTGATTTCACGGACCTGCCGCTCATCCAGCGGCTTGACGGCCAGCGGCGGCGGGCGGCTGGCATTGGGTATGGGCGGCACGCGCACCGCCTGCCCCGGCGCAAGGCGGGTGGCAGCGGTGGCGCGCCTGCCATCCACGCGCACCTGTCCCGTGCGGCACAGCTTCTGCAACGCCCCCTGCGTCAGATGGGGGTAATGCCTGCGGAACCAGCGGTCGAGGCGGATATCGGCTTCGTCATCACTGACGGTAAGGGTAACGACACTCATGACCCACGGCTTTCGCGCACTCTGTTCCAACTGTCCAGCCGTCGCGCCACTTCACGTTCATATCCACGCCCGGTGGGCTGGTACAGTTTCGGGCGGCGCATGCCATCGGGGAAGTAGTTCTGCCCCGAAATTCCCCCCTCCGTATCATGGTCATATTCGTACCCCTTGCCGTAGCCGATATCCTTCATGAGCGTGGTGGGCGCGTTGAGGATATGGGCCGGCGGCATCAGGCTGCCGGTGGCGCGCGCTGCCCGGCGGGCCATGTTGTAGCCCTTGTATACCGCGTTGGACTTGGGGGCGGTGGCCAGATGCACCACAAGCTGCGCCAGCGCCAGTTCCCCCTCTGGAGAGCCAAGCCGCTCGAACGTTTCCCACGCCGCCACCGCCAGCGGCAGGGCCTGCGGGTCGGCCATGCCCACGTCCTCCGCGGCGAAGCGGGTCAGGCGGCGGGCGATGTAGCGTGGATCCTCGCCGCCTTCCAGCATACGGGCGAACCAGTACAGCGCCGCATCCGGGTCCGAGCCGCGCATGGACTTATGCAGCGCGGAAATCAGGTTGTAATGTTCCTCGCGGTCCTTGTCATACAGCGCCGCGCGCCGCGCCAGCAGGCTGGACAGGGCAGCAGGGTCCAGTGCCGCCTTCTGCGGTGGCAGGGCCAGAAGCTGCTCGACCATGTTCAGCAGGTAGCGCCCGTCCCCATCGGCCATGGCACGCAGCGTGGCGCGGGCCTCGGGTGTCAGCGGCAGGGCCGTACCAGTCGCAAGTTCCGCGCGTTCCAGCAGCTTTTCCATCGCCGCATCATCCAGCCGGTGCAGCACCAGCACCTGGCACCGTGACAGCAGCGCGCTGTTCAGCGCAAAGGACGGGTTTTCCGTCGTGGCCCCCACCAGAACCACGGTGCCATCTTCCACCACCGGCAGGAAACCGTCCTGCTGCGCGCGGTTGAAGCGATGGATTTCATCCACGAACAGCAACGTGCCACCGCCATTCGCACTGGTACGCCGGGCGTCCTCGAACGCGCGTTTGAGGTCGGCCACGCCGGAAAACACCGCTGAAAGCTGCACGAAGCGCAGGCCCGCCGCATCGGCCAGCAGGCGGGCGATGGTGGTCTTGCCAACGCCCGGACCGCCCCACAGGATCAGGCTGGCCAGCGAGCCACGCGCCAGCATCTGCCGCAGGCTGCCCTGCGGCCCCAGCAGGTGATCCTGTCCCACCACATCATCCAGGGTTGCGGGGCGCAACCGGTCGGCCAGTGGCTGGGTACGTGGCGGGGCCTTGGGTTCATGGGCAGGAAACGGGACCGGGTTCCGCCTGTCCTGCTGCGGCGGGGGCGCGCCGAACAGGTCCGCCGGGCCATTCTCCATACTGTCACGCCTGCCTGCCATATACCCCTGCCTGTCATCATAGCGGTCCCGTGTGACGGACCATTGCTGGATTTGGGAAGTGTTGCGCTTCAATACCAGTGCCGGCAGCACAATACATGCCCCATACGGCAAAGACACGCGATGTCAGAACTGGAAATAGATGAAAGGTTCCGGCGGCCGCCCGCCGATCAGGAACACCAGCAGCACGAAGGCGATACCTGCCGCCACCGCCACCCATGGCGCAGGACGCACGCGGTCCAGTATCATCTGCTGCGATGACGGTCCCATTACCGCCACCACCACCGCCAGCCCCAGCACGACCGGGTGGTGGATGGCCGTCGCGCCCATGCCATGCAGCCCCGCCATGGCCCCCAGCATCCGCCCCGCCGTGGCAAGGTCGGCCGCGCGGAACACCACCCATGTCACAAGCACGAACCCCATGGTCAGCACGTACGCGCATGAGCGCGGCATGGCCCGGCCCGCCCGGTCCCACGCATGGGCTGCCGCCAGTGCCGCGCCATGCAGCAGGCCCCACAGGGCAAAATTCCACCCGGCCCCATGCCACACACCCGCCAGTTCCATGGTTACCATGACATTGGCCGCCTGCCGCACCGGCGCGCAGCGGTTCCCGCCCAACGGGATATAGATGTAATCGCGCAGGAAACGCGACAGCGTCATGTGCCACCGCCGCCAGAAATCGCGTACCGACACCGCCATATAGGGCGCGTTGAAATTGAAGGGCAGGCGAATCCCCATCATCAGCGCCATGCCGATGGCCATGTCGGAATAACCCGAAAAATCGAAATAGATCTGCAGCATGTAGGCCACCGCCGCCAGCCACGCCGCCCCCATGCCCGGCACATGGCCCGCATGGGCCGCGTCAAACACCGGGGCGCACAGGCCACCCAGCGTATCGGCCAGCCCCACCTTCTTGCCCAGCCCCACCAGCAGCAGCAGCCCGCCACAGCCAAGATTTTCCCACATCGCGGCATTGCGCGGGCTGCGGTCGAACTGCGGGACCAGTTCGTTATGCCGCACGATGGGTCCTGCCACCATCTGCGGGAAGAACGTGACGAATTCCATGAAATCCGCCAGCCGGTACACCCGCGCCTGCCCCCGTCCCAGATCGACAAGGTAGGAGATTTTCTGGAACACGAAAAACGACAGCCCCAGCGGCAGCACGATGGGCCACGCTGCATGCTCCCGCCCCGACCAGCGCAGGACACAGCCCACCAGCCAGTCGGCATATTTGAAGCCGAACAGCACGGCAAGATTGCCCACGATCCCCACGCGCAGCCAGATGCGCCGGCGTGTCCGCCCCCACATGATGGCGACCGTCTGACTGAACCCGACCATTGCCAGCAGAAACGGCACAAACCGCCAGTCCCACAACCCGTAGAACAGCACCGAGGCTGCGATGATCACACCCTGTCGCGCGGCCCGGCTGTCGCCCACGGCGTAGTACAGTCCAAGAACCAGCGGCAGGAAAACAATCAGGAACGACTGCGACGCAAACAGCATCAGCCGCCGCGTTCCGCCACCGCCTGCCCCGCCGCATGCCCGCTGGCCCAGGCCCACTGGAAATTGTAACCACCCAGCCAGCCGGTTACGTCCACCGCTTCACCCACCATGAACAGGCCAGGCACGTCACGCGCCTGCATGTCGCGCGACGACAGGCAGTCCGTATCCACCCCGCCACGCGTGACCTCGGCCTTCACGTAGCCTTCGGTGCCATGCGGGTTGAGCCGCCAGCCCGACAGGATACGCCCGACATTGGCCAGCAGCGCATCGGGCATGCCCGCCAGCTGCCCGTCAGGCAGGTGGGCCTGCGCCATAAGCTGGGCCAGACGCTGCGGCAGCAGCATGGACAGCATGGCCACGCCGCCCGCGCGCGGGCGGTCACGCTTGATCTCCAGCAGGCGACGGCCGGCGTCGATGCCGGGCAGCAGGTCGATGTCCAGCACCTGCCCCGGCTGCCAGTAGGACGAGGCCTGCAGGATGGCGGGACCGGACAGGCCACGGTGGGTAAAGACCATGCCGTCACGGAAGGTGGCCTGCCGCGCCTGCCGTCCCTCCCCTTCATGGCAGGTAATGCCCACCGTGACCGACAGCCCGGCCAGCGGTTCCATCCATTCGCGGTCCTGCGCGCCAAATGTCAGCGGCACCAGCGCGGGTGCTGGTGCGACGATACGCAGTCCGAACCGGCGCGCGATGTCGTGGGCCAGTCCCGTCGCCCCCAGCTTGGGAATGGACAGCCCGCCGGTCGCGACGATCAGGTTGGGGGCATGGAAGATGCCGTGGTCCGTTTCCACCCGGTACTGCCCCGCCCCGTCGCGCGTCACGTCGATGATCCGGTGCGACACGCGCACGTCCACCTGTCCTGCCGCACATTCACGCCGCAACATGTCCACGATATCCCGCGCCGAGCGGTCACAGAACAGCTGACCCGCCGCCTTTTCATGCCACGGGATGCGATGCCGCTGCACAAGGGCGAGGAAATCAGCAGGCGTGTACCGCGCCAGCGCCGATTTGGCGAAATGCGGGTTGGCCGACAGGAACTGCCCTGCCCCGGTGTCCATATTGGTGAAATTGCACCGCCCGCCGCCGGAAATCAGGATCTTGCGGCCCACATGGGGCCCATGGTCCAGCACCAGCACGCGTGCGCCTGCCTGCCCCGCCGTTGCCGCCGCCATAAGGCCCGCCGCCCCCGCGCCCAGCACGATGGTGGTGAAACCGGCAGTCCGTGCAGTCATATCCCTAGAAATCCAGATCCGCGTAATGGGCGGGCGGGTTAAAGCCGGTCATGCGGTCCTGCAGCAGGGCGCGAAAGCAGGGACGGCTCTTGACGCGGGCATACCAGTCCTTGGCCGCGGGGGCGCGCGACCAGTCCACGTCATCAAGGAAATCAAGGCAGGACAGGTGGGCGGCGGCGGCAAAATCCGCCATGGACAGCATGTTCCCCGCCAGCCACTGCCGCGTTTCCGCCAGCCAGTCGATATAGGACAGGTGAGTGCGGATATGCGCATACCCCGCACGCAGGGCCGCGCCATCGGGGTTGCCCTTACCCGAAATGCGCTTCATCACCTTTTCATTAAGCAGGTTGCGCGATACCTCGCTGCCGAATTTCTCATCGAACCACACCACCAGCCTGCGTACCTCCACCCGTTCGGCCAGCGTGCGGCCAAGCAGGGGCGTGTCGGGATAGGCTTCCTCCAGATATTCGCAGATGACCCACGAATCGGGAATGCACAGCCCGTTGCTTTCCTGTAGCATGGGCACCGTGCCGGCAGGGTTGCGGTCAAGGTATTCCGGGCGGCGTTCCCACACACGCTCGGTCTTGAGTTCGAACGGCAGCCGCTTTTCCCCCAGCACGAGGCGAACCTTGCGGGAATAGGGCGAAAGGGGAAGATGGTACAGGATGCGCATGATCCCGCTTTATTGCATTGTCCCGCCCTTCGCCAAGCCCTCAGTACGCAGGCATGAAAAAGTATGGATGCATGACGGATGAATAAGGCATCCTCCCCTCGACAGTTCCGGCATGGCAAGGTAGCTGGAAACAACACGCCCCATTCACCACACAGGACAGGATAACGTTGCCAGACGAACTGCGTCCCACACCGAAAATCCGCGCACGCGGCCGGTCGTTCCTTGCCCTGGTGCTGTCCCCCGAACCCGTTCTGGCCGACTGGCTGGCGGGGCTGGATGCGCAGATCGCACGCTCAAGCACGTTTTTCGCGGGCAAGCCGGTCATTCTGGACCTGTCCCTGCTGGATGCCACGACCGAGGGGCTGGCCGACCTGTATCCGGCCCTGCGCGCGCGCGGCATCCGCATTATCGGCATAGAAGGCGGCGATGCCTCGTGGCCCGCCTGCGCAGCATGGGACTGGCCCGCAGGCTTCATGGGCGGCCGGGCGTCCGGCGCGGTCGAGATCCCCGATGATGCCACCCCCGTGCAGCCACAGCCGCCACGCGCTTCCTCCATGATCATCGAACAGCCCATCCGCTCGGGGCAGGTCATCATGAACCCCGATGGCGACATCATCATCGTGGGTTCGGTCGGGTCCGGGGCAGAAGTGACGGCGGGCGGGTCGATCCATGTCTATGGTCCGCTGCGTGGCCGCGCCATAGCCGGCATGAACGGACAGCCCGACGCCCGCATATTCGCCCATTCCATGCAGGCGGAACTGCTGGCCATTGACGGTTATTACATTACGGCTGAGGAAATTGATCCGCGCTACGTTGAAAAACCCGCGCAAATCATCCTCAGTAATGACACACTTGTGGTCCAGCCGCTTGTGCCGCCTGCCTTTTCAGGGCGTAAAAGCTAGGCAGGCCTTCTCCAGTCCCCCGTCGCGCTTCTTACGCGTGCCAACCCATCCAACCGTATCCATCAGGTCATGAACAAGAAAACATCCCCTAAAAGCGGACAAGGAAGTACCCCAATGGCAAAAGTGCTGGTTGTCACATCCGGCAAGGGTGGCGTCGGAAAGACCACGTCGACCGCCGCATTGGGCGCCGCACTGGCACAGACCGGGCAGAATGTCGTCGTTGTTGACTTTGACGTCGGCCTCCGCAACCTCGACCTGGTGATGGGGGCCGAGCGGCGGGTCGTGTTCGACCTGATCAACGTGATTCAGGGTGACGCCAAGCTGTCGCAGGCGCTGATCCGTGACAAGCGCATCGAAACGCTGTCCATCCTGCCCGCGTCCCAGACCCGCGACAAGGACGCCCTGACGGCCGAAGGCGTCGCCCGCGTCATGCAGGAACTGCGTGAAAAGTTCGACTGGGTGATCTGTGACAGCCCGGCCGGGATCGAACGCGGCGCGCAGCTGGCCATGTACCATGCCGACCACGCCATCGTGGTCACCAATCCCGAAGTGTCGTCCGTGCGCGACAGCGACCGGATCATCGGCATGCTGGACAGCACGACCGAAAAGGCCAAGGGCGGCGGCAAGATCGAAAAGCACCTGCTGCTGACCCGCTATGACCCCGCACGCGCCGCGCGTGGCGAAATGCTGCGTATCGAGGATGTTCTGGAAATCCTGTCGATTCCGCTGCTGGGCATCATTCCCGAAAGCGAGGAAGTGCTGCGCGCCTCGAACCTGGGCGCGCCGGTCACGTTAAGCAGTCCCGACAGCCCGCCTGCCCGCGCCTATGCCGAAGCCGCACGCCGGCTGGAGGGCGAGAAGCTGGAGATCACGGTCCCGGTCGAACGCAAGGGCCTGTTCGCCCGCCTGTTCAAGGGGAAAAGCTGATGAGCTTGTTTGGCTCCCTTTTTGGTCGCGGCACGAAAACGTCCGCCCCTGTCGCCCGTGACAGGCTCCAGATCCTTCTGGCGCATGAACGCACGGGAAACGGTGACGAATCCGACCTGCTGTCCAAGCTGCATGCCGAAATCCTTGAGGTCATCAAACGGCATATCCCCGTCGATCAGGACAAGGTGCAGGTAAAGCTGGACCGGGGCAATTCCGTCTCGATGCTGGAAATCGATATCGAGGTACCGCAGATCAAGTCACCGGGCCGCCGCTAGGGCGGCCCGACTGCCGATCGCCCCGTCAGGACAGACGGGGTTCGATCCAGCGGCGCGCATGTTCGAAATCACGCGTGACCGCCTCCTGTGCGGCCGCCACGTCACGCTGCCGCAATGCCATGATCAGGTCATCATGCGGGTGCGTGCGTCCCTCGTGCTGCATCTGGATCATGGGGCGTGACAGGGCATAGATCGGCCCGATCCGCATCCACAGGTTTTTCAGGATCGTGGCGGTCAGCGGCAGTTCGGCCAATGTCGCCACCGTGGTATGGAAATCCGCGTTGAAGGCCGCCATGCCCCCATCGTCGCGTGCCTGGGATGCACTCATGAACTGCTGCTGCAGGATGACCAGCGCCTCGATCCCGTGGTCAGACGCACGCTGGGCCGCGGCGGCGGCAAGGCGCATTTCCAGATCAACGCGCAGGTCATGGATTTCGGCAAAGCTGCGCTGGGTCATGGCGGGTACGACGGCGGTATTGCGGTCGTTGAGTTCCAGCGCGTGTTCGGACACAAGGCGCAGCAGCGCCTCACGCACGGGGGTGGGGCTGAGGCCCAGTTCAGCCGCCAGCGGTCGCAGCACCAGCCGTTCGCCAGAGCGATAACGGCTGCGGATCAGCCCACGACGCACGTGCTCGTAGGCGTCGTCGCTCAACGCGCGGCGGGGAAGCTTGTCAGACTGGCCTGCGCTGAATGATACCATGCCGTTTACTTCATCCTTAATGCAAATAGGTCTTATTAATGCTGATCAATAATCATCTGGACGTGAATGGCAACGTCTGAGGCAACGAAAAACCCGTTTTTGCCATATTTTAGAGTGTTGCCGGACTCTCCTGCGCCCTGCCACGGGTTTTTGGGAACCCCTTTCCCGTCGGCCCGTTACACCAGCAACGATCCGTAACGGACATGCAGCCCACCGCATGCCCGCCACAGACAAGGAGAGCATCATGGCCGATGCAGGCGAAAATACGTTCCTGACCGATGTGCAGACCCTGCGGGAACGCGCGAAGAAATCGATTGAAAAGGGCGCCGTGACCCCCGCGTACCAGGGCAATGTCCAGACCGCAATCGACCTGCTGCAGACTGTGGTGGCGACCGAACTGGTCTGTGTACTGCGCTATACCATGCACTCCATTTCCGTAACGGGTATTACCAGCGAAAGCGTGGCCAGTGAATTCGCGACCCACGCCAAGGAAGAACGCGCCCATATGATGTGGGCGGCCGACCGCATCGACCAGCTTGGCGGCGTGCCCAATCTGTCACCCGAAGGACTGGCCACCCGTTCCGCCACCGAATACGGCGATGGCGGCAACCTGGTGGAAATGGTGCGCCAGAACCTGGTGGCCGAACGTCTGGTCATTGAACATTATCGCGAACTGATCCGGTATTTTGCCGATCATGATCCGACAACGCGGATCATGCTTGAAAAGATCCTTGCGGAAGAAGAAGACCACGCGACCGACATGCATGACCTGCTGGTCGCCCACGAAGGTCGGCCCTTCCTCGCATCCTGACGGCCTTCTTCTCCTCCATTCCCCTTTCGCCTGCCTCTGCCTGACCCATGCACGTGCCCATCCTGCCCCGGAGCTGACCGGGGCGGGTGGCACGGCCGCGCGTGGCGTCCTACCATATGGCGGGCAATCCATAGAACCGACTGAAAACGGAGATTACCCCATGACCAAGCCGACAACCCATGACCTGTTCATTGGTGGCGAATGGTCCAAGGCTGACAACACCGAACGCGATACCATCCGCAATCCGGCAACGGGGGACGTGCTGGCCCATGTGGCCGTCGCGGGCGAAAGCGATGTCAAGCGTGCCCTGCAGACCGCACAGGACGCCTTTCCCGCGTGGCGCGGCCTGATTGCGACCGACCGGGCGGATTACCTGTACCGACTGATTGAACTGATCCGCCGCGATACGGAAAAGCTGGCCCGTATCATTACCTCTGAAAACGGCAAGCCGCTGAAGGAAGCCCGGATCGAGGTCAATTTTGCCATCCAGCTGATCCGCTTCGCCGCTGAAAATGTCCGTCGGCTGGAAGGCAACATCATTCCCGGCAGCCGCCCGGGCGAGAAGATCCTGATTGAAAAGATCCCCCACGGCGTCGTGGCCGGCATTTCAGCATGGAACTTCCCGCTTGCCCTGACGGCGCGCAAGCTGGGTCCGGCGCTGGCCGCGGGCAATACCTTTGTCATCAAGCCGCATGAACTGACCCCCCTTTCCACCCTCGCGCTGGCGGAACTGTCGGTTGAGGCCGGTTTCCCGAAGGGGATCTTCAATGTCGTCACCGGCGGCGGGGTAACGGTGGGCAATGCGCTGGTGACCAACCCGATCACCAGGCTGATCACCATGACGGGCAGCACGCCCGCAGGCCGTAAGATCATGGCTGCAGCATCCGAAGGGCTGAAGGAAGTCCGGCTGGAACTGGGTGGCAAGGCCCCGTTCATTGTCATGGAGGACGCTGATATCGATGCTGCCGTCAATGCCGCCGTTGCCGCGCGCTTCATGAACTGTGGCCAGGTCTGCACCGCCAATGAACGCACCTATGTCCATACGGCGGTCTATGACGAGTTCCTCAAGCGCCTGCGCACGAAGGTCGAGGCCCTGAAAACCGGCAACCCGCTGGATGAAGACACCGACATGGGACCGAAGATCAGCGCGCAGGAACTTGAAAAGGTCGATGCCATGGTCCGCAAGGCCGTGGAACAGGGGGCGAAGGTCGAACTGGGTGGCAAGCGCCTGACAGGCGGCGCGTATGACAGGGGCAATTTCTATGCCCCCACGCTGCTGACCAACGTGAAGGGCGACATGGACATCGTGCAGAACGAAGTGTTCGGCCCCGTGCTGTCGCTGATCCGCGTCAAGGATTTTGACGACGCCATCACGCAGGCCAACAACTCGCGCTACGGCCTGTCGGCCTACATGTTCACGCAGGACCTGAAGAACATCATGCGCATGACCAACGAACTCAACTTCGGTGAGATCTACGTCAATCGTGAAGGT
This sequence comes from Komagataeibacter oboediens, assembly GCF_018491655.1. Classification (NCBI taxonomy): domain Bacteria; kingdom Pseudomonadati; phylum Pseudomonadota; class Alphaproteobacteria; order Acetobacterales; family Acetobacteraceae; genus Komagataeibacter; species Komagataeibacter oboediens. Next base: position 310,615 of record NZ_JABLUU010000001.1, read on the forward strand.
GGTGAGGCAGCACAGGGCTTCCATCATGGCTATGGTGATAGCGGCATTGGCGGGGAGGACGGCCAGTACGGCCTGGAAGCCTATGTCGATACCAAGACCGTTTACCTGAACGCATAAAGACCGACTTCCGGCGACAGGGCGGCCCGACATGATGTCGGGCCGCCTTTTTTTATGCCCTGTTCAGGATGACCGGATGGACCGCCCCGTGATGGTACGGGGACAATGACAACGTTTCTGGTGACACTTTAAAAAAGGTGGCACGCGGAAACCGTTCCCTTCTGTCGATCTCATGCCACCGGGTGCTGATACGCATACCGGCTGGAATTCAGGGTGCATTCATATCTGGCGCATCCACACCGTATCGACCGCGTGGCTCGGGCTTTTGTGCATGACCACACGGGCACGTTCGCGCGTGGGCAGGATGTTCTGCTGCAGGTTGGGCAGGTTGATGCGCCGCCAGATGTCACGCGCCATGCGTTCCGCCTCATCCCGGGTCAGGTCGGCGCAGTGATGGAAGTAGGACGTAGGCTTGCGGAATGCCGTCTGCTGCAGCGACAGGAAACGTCTGACGTACCAATCCTCGATCACCTGCGTATCCGCATCGAGATAGATGGAAAAGTCAAAGAAGTCAGACGCCATGAACGGCTGTTCGGATACGGTCTGCAACACGTTCAGCCCTTCGAATATCAGGATGTCAGGCTGGTCAATGACCTGATAGCGATCCGGCACGATGTCATAGGCTTCGTGGGAATAGACCGGCACCTTCAGGTTACGCTCGCCCGCCTTCAGCGCGGCAAGGAACGCGATCATGTGCCGCAGGTCGTAACTTTCGGGAAAGCCCTTGCGGTGCATGAGCTTGCGCCGTTCCAGTTCCCGCGTGGAATGCAGGAAGCCGTCCGTGGTGACCAGCGCCACGTTCGGGTGGTCCGGCCAGCGCGCCAGCACTGCCTGCAGCAGGCGCGCAAACGTGCTTTTCCCCACCCCCACGCTGCCCGCAATGCCGATCACGAACGGCGTGGTCACGGCCGGGGCGCCGATAAAGGCACTCTTGACCATGTTGTTCATGCTGCGCGTCGCCATGACATGCAGGTTGAGCAGACGCGACAGCGGCAGGTAGATCTCGGTGATGTCTTCCAGCGAAACCGGCTCGTTATGCCCGCGCAGCGACGCGATGTCCGCCTCCCCCAGCGACTGGGGCACATTCGCACGCAACGCCGCCCATTCCGGTCGGGGAAAGATCAGATAAGGCTGCACCACGCCATGGGGTGACTGCGCGGAGGGAACGGGACGCGCGTCCAGCACACAGTTCTCCATGCCCTTGTCCTTTCTGCTGTGGCGCCTGCCCACTGGTGCAGGCCATCTGCCGCGTATCACCATCACCCATACCAATCCATACACCCGCCCCCCAAATTAGCGTGTGCAACGCCCATGGGCCGGGACTTTCCCCCCATCCTGATAGAGACGTGATAATTGTGACACACTGTCCGCCACCGCATGGATGATATGGACCGGGCGCAAGGGCCAGCGTGCATCCCGTCCACGCACCGCGCGTTACGGTATGAACCCGGCCCGCGTGCCGACGCATGCCTGAAGGATCTGGATACTGTAATGAACGACACCACCATCCATCCGTTTTCCGCTACAGCCCGTACCACCACGGCCACGGACTGGACGGACGGTCGCGCACGCACGACCCTGCGGGGCATACTGGACGCCGCCATCCGCAGCGCCATGCCCGATGTGGTTCTGGCGCGCTACCTGCCACCCCGGCCAAAGGGCAGATGCGTGGTGGTGGGCGCGGGAAAGGCGGCGGCGTCCATGGCCGCGGCACTGGAACAGGCATGGCCGGATGTGGACCTGACCGGGTGCGTGGTCACGCGCGACGGACATATGGCCCCCACGCGCCGCATCCGCGTGCTGGAAGCGGCCCACCCCGTCCCCGACAGCCGCAGCGAGGCTGCCGCCCGTGCCATGATGTCCGAAGTTGCGGGGCTGGGCCAGGACGACCTTGTCATCGCCCTGATCTCCGGCGGGGGTTCGGCGCTGCTGGAACTGCCCAAGGATGGCCTGACGCTGGATGACATCCGCGCGGTCAACCGCGCCCTGCTGCATTCCGGGGCCAGCATCCGCGACATGAATGTCGTGCGTCGCCACCTGTCGGCCATAAAGGGCGGTGGCCTCGCGGCGGCGGCCAGCCCCGCACGCGTGGTCACGCTGGCCATAAGCGATGTGCCGGGCGATGATCCGCTGACCATTGCCAGCGGCCCGACCGTGGCCGACCCCACCACCGCTGCCGATGCCCGGTCCATCGTCGCACATTATGGCATTACCGTATCCGATGCCGTGCGGCGTGTGCTCATGCAGCCGCCGGTCAATGGCACCCTGTCGCCGCGCAATCGCTACACCCTTGTTTCCACGCCATTCATGGCGTTGCAGGCCGCCGCCAGCGTCGCGCGCGAATACGGGCTGACGCCCCTGGTGCTGGGTGACGCGCTGGAAGGGGAAAGCCGGGATGCGGGCACGTTGATGGCGGGCATCGCCCTGTCCGCCCGCCAGCATGGCATGCCGGTGGCAGGCCCCGCCGTGCTGCTGTCAGGCGGCGAGACGACGGTCACCATCAGACCCGACCAGCCCACGCCGGGGCATGGCGGCCGCAATACGGAATTCCTGCTGTCCATGGCCAACGCCCTGCAGGGGCACGAGGGGATATGGGCCATTGCCGCCGATAGCGACGGCATTGACGGAACCGAGGACGCGGCAGGCGCGATCATCACCCCCACCACCCTCTCCCGCGCCCGCGCGCTGGGGTGTGACCCGCGCGCGTGCCTGCGTGCGCATGACAGCTACACCCTGTTCCAGCAGACGGGCGACCTGGTCATGACCGGCCCGACCCTGACCAACGTGAACGATATCCGGGCGGTGCTGGTCGTCTAAAGGGGTTTTTGGTGACGCTTTTTGCAGAAAACGCCAAAGAACGCCGCCTTTCTGAAAAAAGGCGGCACCCAAAAACTTCTGCTGATTTCTATATGCGCTTTAGTGGCTGCCCTGCCCTTGCCTGCCGTAGCTGACCTGCGTATCGGGCACGACAAAGTGCTTGCCATCATCACTGTCAGACCCGTTGTCATCATCCCCGGCCTGATTGGGGTCATAGCCTGACGAGATCATCTGCATCGCCGCTGAATCAGGCGGGGTGTGATAGGCTTCGGTGCCGGTTTCATCGGTGGGATCGGGCGGTCTGGGCAGGTGCCGCGACAGCGGGCGCAGGACATCGCGGGCATGGGCGGCACTGCTGCGTACGCCCCCATGGGAACCCAGCGGGGGCGGGGACTCATCCACATCGGCTGGATCATTATTGTCGTCATGCCCCGCGCTACAGGCCGCAAGGCACGCCAGCAATCCGATCATTGCAAGACGCGGTTTCATGCCGGCTGCCCTCATCCCCGTTTTTCAGTTTCCACACCATGCGCCGATACGATAACGCACGGGTGGAAAACGATAGCCTGCCATAACGGGACAGGCCAAGGGGATCAATGTTCGGCGCCGTCCTCGTCCGGGCCGACCAGCATGGCTTCGGCCACCACGCCCGCCTGCTCACGCACGCGGCGTTCGATATCGGCGGCCATTTCCGGGTGATCACGCAGGAACTGCTTGGCGTTCTCACGCCCCTGCCCGATGCGCTGGCTATCACAGGAGAACCATGCCCCGGATTTTTCAACGATGCCCGCCTTGACACCAAGGTCGATCAGTTCCCCGACCTTGCTGATCCCTTCGCCATACATGATGTCGAATTCGACCTGACGGAAGGGGGGCGCCATCTTGTTCTTGACCACCTTCACGCGCGTCTGGTTGCCCGTGACCTCGTCCTTGTCCTTGATCGAGCCGATCCGGCGGATATCCATGCGCACGGATGCATAGAACTTCAGCGCATTGCCGCCCGTCGTGGTTTCAGGGCTGCCGAACATCACACCGATCTTGAGCCGGATCTGGTTGAGGAAGATCAGCATGGTGTTGGACCGCGAGACAGACCCCGTCAGCTTGCGCAGCGCCTGGCTCATCAGTCGCGCGTGCAGGCCCACATGGCTGTCGCCCATGTCACCTTCCAGTTCCGCGCGCGGCACGAGGGCGGCCACGCTGTCAACCACCAGCACGTCAATCGCGCCGGAGCGGACCAGCGTATCGGCAATTTCCAGCGCCTGTTCACCCGCATCGGGCTGGCTGATCAGCAGGTTGTCGACATCCACCCCCAGCTTGCGGGCGTAACCGGGGTCAAGCGCATGCTCGGCATCGATGAAGGCGCAGGTGCCGCCCTTGCGCTGGGCTTCCGCAATGGCATGAAGCGCCATGGTGGTCTTGCCCGAACTTTCGGGGCCATAGATCTCGATAATACGGCCACGCGGCAGGCCGCCAATCCCCAGCGCGATGTCCAGACCCAGCGACCCGGTGGAAATCACGTCCACCTGTTCGGTCGGGCGTTCGCCCATGCGCATGATCGATCCCTTGCCGAACGCGCGCTCGATCTGGCTCAAGGCCCCTTCCAGGGCCTTGCTTTTGTCTATACCCGGAGCCTGTGCCATTGCTGCCTACCCTGACGTTTGAGAAGAAAAAACCAAGACCGGGCATCCTGCCCTGCGCCCCCTGCCGCAACAGGTGGCAGGTCATGCAGTGCAATATGGAACAAAACAGGACCATTTACAATGGCCCCATGCCTGCCCGTCCGGAATAATACCGCCCGGCAGGCCCGGGCCCGTAGCCTAGCGCGGCCCCATGGCCAGTCCCGCGCCACGCGGATCGGTCGCGGCGGTACAGGTGCTGGCGTCACCCGGCAGGCCATGCGGGCAGGACACGGCATTGACCCGGCCCTGGGCCGTGACGGGATGGGCGTCGGGCGTCTGTCCCGCCATGATCTGCCGCATGGCGATACCCACGGCGGCAGCGGCATCATTCTGCCCCGAACCGGCAACCGCGGCACGGAAGGCGCGGCCCTGGCTGGCGATGGCGGCGGTAAACAGCGGCAGCGGCAGGCGCGCAGGCGATGCCCCCAGCACGATGCCGGTATTGCCCGCCATACGCCCGGTGCCAAACAGATTGTCCATACTTAGGCTGCACGCCACGGCCATGCCCGAATGATCAACCACGGTGAACGAGGTGGACGCCGGAAGCGAAGGCAGCCCGCCGCCACTTCCCCCGCCGCTGTTGACGAATGCCTGTGCGCGCGCCGTCAGGTCGTCACCCGTACCCGATGCGTGGTTGCCATTCTGCGCCCGCCATGCCGCGATGCTGGACTGCGCGCGCGTCGCCGCATCGGACGAGGATCCGGCGCGGAATGCAACGGCGCTGCCCAGGCCGCCATCGGCAGGCGGCGGCAGGAAGGCGATCTGCGTTTCCCCGCTGGTCAGGCTGATGGGCAGGCGTTCGGACGGAATGGCATGACGCAGGTCCGTCATCTGCAACCCGCCGCCGGCGGCCTGACTGCCCGCGACAAAGGACTGCCCCAGCGCGCCATTATACAGGTCACCCACGCCCATGCTGCGGATCTGGTCCAGCGCACCGGACAGATGGGTCTGGACCAGCGCATCACCTTCCGCCAGCGCCTTGCCGTCCGAGCGGCTGAACACCGCGCGGATGCCCGCATCAGCCAGTAGCGGCACCTGAACGGCGGCAAGGTCGCTGGCCAGCTGCCGGCTGACATTGATGCCATTGGCCGCCAGCGCGATCGCATCGGGCACCAGTTCCGAAAATGCAGCCGACCCGTACTGGAGGTGCATGAGGTACAGCCCCCGCGCCAGCATCGGGACCGCGGCCGGACGGTCGGCATGCGGCATGTCGGGGGCCGCCACCGTCCCCGCGGTGGGCAGGAACATGAAGGCACGCCCGCCATTCTGGTCACCCGGACGATAGGCAAGGCACGCCCCGCCAGCCCCCAGTGATGCACGCGACGGCAGCGTGACCGACAGCGCCAGCCCCATGGCCGTGGCCGCATCAGCCGCGTTGCCACCGCGTTGCAGGATATCACGTCCCACCAGCGTCGCCTGCGGTTCGTCCGACGAAACCGTGCCGATCAGCGGCCCGGGCGACGGACCGAACATGTGCGAGACAAGCCGCATGGGCGAATAACGATGACCGGCGCACCCAGCAACCGAAATTGCCAGAACGGCCGAAAGCGCCGTACGCATGTACCGACGGGCAACAGGGGTGATCGAAGGCTCAGGCACGCAACGCTTCTCCAATGGGCAGTCGGCTTTGATAAACTCAACGGATTCCGCACGACCGCGCGATCATGGCAGACCCATCACGACTTAACGGCCTTACGGGCCGTCGGCAACAGGTCAGGCCGCCCTGTCCGCCGCCATGGCCCATTCCTTTCCCGTGCCCGATCATTTACAGACACATTATCCCGACATGACAACGGAGCAAACCCGTGACATTCATTTCCCCCCGCCGGCACCGTCCGCGCCTGCTGAACGCCCTGCTGGCCGCGGGGGCAATGATGACCGCGACAGCCACCACGCCCGGCGCTGGCCACGCTGCCACTGCCGCCAGCAGCAGTTTCACCCCCGCGCAGCGGCAGGAAATCGTGGACATCATGCGCAATGCGCTGAAAACCGACCCCACCATCCTGTCCGATGCAATCGCGGCCCTGCGCAACAGCGCCAACGCGGCCCAGCAGAACGCGGCCCGCAATGCGCTGGACTCCCACCGTACCGACCTGCTGACCCCGGCGGCCACCGATGCGATACTGGGCAATGCCACGGGCCATACCACGGTGGTGGAATTCTATGACCCGCGCTGCCCCTACTGTCGCAAGGTGCTGCCTGACCTTGACCGTCTGGTAAAGGAGGACAAGGATCTGCGGATTGTTGAAAAGGTCATTCCCGTTCTGGGACAGAGCAGCCTGATCGCGTCGCAGGCGCTGGTGGCGGCATTCGTGCAGGGGGGACAGGCGGCGTATTTCCGCATGCAGGCGGCCATCATGAATGATTCCGTCACCCCCACCGCCGACCGGATGCGCACGCTGGCTACCCAGTCCGGGCTGAACGCCGGCATGCTGGCCAGTGACATGAACGGCGCCAAGGTCACGTCCATCCTGCAGGCGAACATGGAACTTGCCCGCGCCATCGGGCTGGATGGCACGCCCACCTTTGTCTTCAACGCCCGGCAGATCATTCCCGGCGCCGTCAGCTATGACGACCTGAAAAAGGCCATAGCGCAGAGCCGTTGACCCCGGGTACCGCCAGACGGGCCAGCCCGCGTCCCGGCCATGCCGGGCGCGGGCGGTGGTTCAGGCCATGGCTGCGACAGGCTGCGCGGCAAGATCGTTGATGCGCAGCAGGCGGGACAGGGCCGTCACCATGTCGTCCATCATCTCGTCCGTATGGAACGGCCCCGGCGTCAGGCGCAGGCGTTCGGTGCCACGCGGCACGGTGGGATAATTGATGGGGGTGGCGTAAATCCCGTAATCATTGAGCAGCCGGTCACTCAGCTCCCGGCAGCGCTTGGCATCACCCACCGGTATCGGGACAATGTGGCTGGGTGTCATGGTGAAGGGGATGCCCGCCTTGCGCAGCTTGTCGCGGAAGGTATTGACGCGTTCGAACATGCGCTCGCGACGCCAGCCATCCTTGCGCACCAGCCGCACGCTGGCCAGCGCCGCGGCCACCACCGCAGGCGGCAGCGCCGTGGTGAAGATGAAGCCCGACGCCGCAAGACGCAGGTATTCGACAATATCGCTGCGTGCGGTGATATAGCCGCCATGCACGCCAAACCCCTTGGCCAGCGTGCCTTCGATGATGTCCACCTGATCGGCCACGCCATCGCGTTCGGACACGCCGCCACCCTGGTCGCCATACAGGCCCACGGCATGCACTTCATCCAGATAGGTCATGGCGCCATATTTGCGCGCCAGCGCGCATGTCCCGGCAATGTCGGATATGTCGCCGTCCATGGAATACACGCTTTCAAACGCGATCAGCTTGGGCGCATCCTTGGGGGCGGCGGCCAGCTTGGCTTCCAGGTCGGCAAGGTCGTTATGTTCGTAGATGACCGTGGTCGAACCGCGCGCACCCTTGATGCCCGCGATCATGGAGGCATGGTTCAGCCGGTCGGAAAAGCATATCCAGCCGGGCATGCTGCTCAGGATCGTCTGCAGGGTTGCCTGGTTGGAAACATAGCCGGAGACGAACAGCAGCCCAGCCTCCTTGCCGTGCAGGTCGGCCATTTCGGCTTCCAGCGCGGTATGGACAGGGCTGGTACCCGCGATATTGCGCGTGCCGCCGGCCCCCGCGCCATGTTCATGGATCGCCTGAATGGCGGCTTCGACCACGGCGGGATCGACCCCCATGCCCAGATAGTCATTGGAGGACCAGACAACCACTTCCCGGTCCTGCGGGCAGGCGGGGGTTGACGGAGTGGCCTGTGTTTCCGGCTGGTCATACAGGGGATAACGCTCGGCCTGGCGTGCCAGTGGGGTGAACTGCCGGTAGCGACCCTGCGCGCGTATATTCTCCAGCGCCGTCCGGCAGAACCGGAAGAACGGATGCCCATCCACTTGATTACTGGACACTGCTGCTTTTCTCCATGCACGCCCCGGTCTGTTCACGGGGCCTTCATTCATTACGGTCACCATTACGGATGACCCGCGCCGGGGGGATGATGCTCCCCTCACGCGGCGCTACCGCCGGGGGTTAACCGCCAGCGGACCACCCTTTATGGCATGATGGAGGCGGAGATTGCAAAAGCGCATTGAACTACTCCGCGTAAATGCAGACCTGCGTTGCGCTGTTCGCGGGCACGCTGCGGGCGTCCATTTCCGTCTGTCCCCCGCCCGCGCCGGCATCCATCACCGCCTGCAGGACAGGCTGGCCATCCGCATCCACCACCTTCGGCATGTCCGGCAGGCTGCCATCGGCGCGCTCGGGCACGCTGACCACAATGGTGAACAGCGCATTGGGCTTGCGCGACAGGGCATCGGCCACGGCGGCGCGGACGGCGGGTTTCCACTGTGTTTCCGGCGTCCCGGCCACGATCGTGACCAGCGCGGGACGGTCCATGCCGGGCACCGGTGGCGGCGGGCGCTGCGGCAGTTGTGGCGGGTCGCCCGCGTGGCGGTTGAATGTTTTCTGGCTGACCAGCGCGCACCCGCCCAGCACCGGCAGGCAGGCTGCGGCGGCAAGGACGGCACGGCGGACGGGGCGCGGGAACGGACGGGACATGACCCCATACCGATACAGTATCCCCCCCACGTGGCATAGTGGGACAATAGCGCAATATTGCCGCCGCCCGCGCAGCGCAGTAGTCATGCGGAAACGGCCCCGACCGATCATTCCCCGACCCCAGGACGATGCCGATGCCAACAGACCAGATCAGCATGACCCCGCCCGCCACGCTGCCAGCCGCAGCCCCCAGCATGCCGCAGCGGCTGACGACGGCCATCCGCCATGCCATCGGCATCCATGAACCCAATCGCCGCTATGCCCCCCATGCCCGGGTCATGTCGTGTTTCTGCGCGGTATTGTGGAGTCGTTTCCTGCGCTTCGATCCCGCCAGCCCGGAGTGGCCGGACCGGGACCGCTTCGTGGTGTCCTCCCCCCGCTATCGCGTGCTGCCGCGCATCATGGCCGAACTGTCGGGACAGGCGCCGCTTCCACCGCGCGTGGGTGACCACCCCGCCCCGCCGCATGACCGTCAGGCCTGCGGCCCCAGCGGGCAGGGACTGGGGGCCGCGATCGGCATGGCGCTGGCGGAACAGACGCTGGCGGCACGGTTTGGGCGATCACTGGTCAACCACCGGATATGGGGGCTGGGCTGCTGGACCGAACTGTCCACCGGCGTCGCGCTGGAAAGTGCGGCGCTTGCGGGCCAGATGGGGCTGGACCGGGTCACGCTGGTCGTCGGCCTGTGGACAAGCGAGCGCGAGGCCGTGGACGCCATCCTGCCGCGCTACAGCGCATCGGGCTGGTCGGTGCGGAAGGTGGACGCCGACAGCCCCGAACAGATCGCGGCCGCCATCACGTCGTCACAGCGCACGCACAAGCCCTGCCTGATCGCATGCATCGCCTCACCGGAAATCGACCCGCCGCCCCCTTTTGTCGATGATCCGGGCCTGTGGGCGGGCGCCGCACGGCGTGGGGCCAGCGCGCGGCGCTCGTGGCTACGCCGGCTGCTCAAGGACCGGCAGAAGGCCGAATTCGAACGCATGGCCCACAACCAGCGCCCCGCCTTCTGGCAGCCCGACTGGCAACGGTCATGGCGCGAACACGGCAGCGCCATCGCCCGTGTCGCCCCCACGTTCGCGGCCCGGAGGGGACTCGAGACGCTGCATGAACTCCTGCCGGAACTGACCTGCCTGCGCTCGCGCCGGGGCATGCTGGCCGACCTGCCCACGAACCGCCGCAACGGCGGCGAGGCGGACCTGTCATGCGGAACGCAGGTGCATGGCATGGCGGCCCTGCTCAATGGCATCGCCATGCATGACGGACTGCTGGCGGCGGGCACATCGACCATCATCGCGGTGGACCGCATGCGCCCCGCCCTGCGCTATGCCGCCATGACGGACCTGCAGGTGATCTACCTGCTGACCGATGACGACCTGCTGAGCGGCGACGGCGCGGCGGGCGACCAGCCGGTGGAACAGCTGGCCAGCCTGCGCGCCATGCCAAACGTGGCGGTTTTCCGCCCTGCAGACCACCGCGAGACGATGGAATGCATGGAACTGGCGCTGCGGCGGACCAGCGGACCCAGCCTGCTGACACTGGAATCCGCCCCTGCGATGGCGACGGCGGGCGCCCCGGAACGCGAACAGCACGGGCTGACCAACCTGTGCGCGCGCGGCGGCTACGTCCTGGCGGAAGCCGAAGGGACGCGGCAGGTCACGCTGGTCGCCACGGGGCACGAGGCGATACTGGCGCTGGCGGCACGCAAACTGTTGAAGGACGCAGGGGTTGCGGCGGCTGTCGTATCCCTTCCATGCTGGGAACTGTTCGCCGCGCAAAAAATGACGTATCGTGCCGCCGTGCTGGGAACGGCACCCCGGATCGGCATTGAAGCCGCGTCAGGGTTTGGATGGGAACGCTGGCTTGGGACAGACGGGCTGTTTGTTGGCATTGACGGGTTCGGGACGGCCGCCCCGGACCAGCCTGACAGCGCGACTGACATCACGCCGGAACGGATCTGCCGCGACGCGCTGCGTCTGGTCCGTCCCCTGTCCGATACCCTGACTGAACCGGCGGGAGGAAACGGCGCGCCGCCCGGGATGACATCGGCCGATGTCAGTGTGTGAAATGTCTGACCTTACGGAGAAAATAAGAAAATGGCTGTTAAAGTCGCAATAAACGGTTTCGGTCGCATTGGTCGCCTTGTGCTGCGTGGCATTATCGAAAGCGGGCGTACCGATGTCGTGCCCGTCGCCATCAATGACCTCGGCAGCGTGGCAGACAACGCACACCTTCTGTCCTATGACAGCGTGCACGGTCGCTTCCCCGCCGATGTGAAGGTGGATGGCAACAAGATCATCATTACCGCCAACGGCCGCACCTACGACCCCATCACCGTCTCGGCCGAGGCCGACCCGACGAAGGTGCCGTTCCAGGGCGTGGACGTGGCGCTGGAATGCACCGGCCGCTTCACCGACAAGGAAAAGGCCGCCCAGCTGATCAAGGCCGGCGCGCGCAAGGTGATCGTGTCCGCCCCCGCATCGGGCGTGGACGCCACCATCGTGTTCGGCGTGAACCAGGATGTGCTGACGCCCGACATGACCGTCATTTCCAACGCATCGTGCACCACCAACTGCCTGGCCCCGGTGGCCAAGGTGCTGGATGACACGTTCGGCATCGAATGCGGCTACATGGTCACTATCCATTCCTACACCGGCGACCAGCGCACGGTGGACACCCTGCACAAGGACCTGCGCCGCGCACGCGGGGCGGCGCTGAACATGATCCCGACCTCCACCGGGGCCGCGCGCGCCGTGGGGCTGGTGCTGCCACACCTCAAGGGCCGCCTGGATGGCACCGCGATTCGCGTGCCCACGCCCAATGTCTCGCTCGTCTCGCTCGACTTCGTGCCGAAGAAGGCCCCGGCCTCGGTCGAGGAGGTGAACGAAGCACTGCGCAAGGCATCCGAATCCGGCCCGCTGAAGGGCATCCTCGCCTACAGCACCGCGCCGCTGGTCAGCACGGATTTCAATCACTGCCCCGCGTCATCCACGTTTGATGCGACCCAGACCGCCGTGATCGACGGTGGCAGGCTGGTGCGCATCTGCAGCTGGTATGACAATGAATGGGGCTTCTCCAACCGCATGGCCGACACGGCGGCCGTATTCGGGGCACTGTAATGGGCGCCACATCCTTCAAGACGCTGGATGACCTCGACGCCACTGGCAAGAAGGTCCTCCTGCGCGCCGATCTGAACGTTCCGGTCCGCAATGCCCAGATCACCGACGCCACGCGCATCCTGCGCCTGCTGCCCACCATTCAGGAACTGGCCCAGAAGGGTGCGAAGGTGATTGTCGTCAGTCACTTCGACCGCCCCAAGGGCAGGCCCGTGCCGGAAATGTCGCTTGGCCCGATTGCCGATGCGCTGGGGGACGCGCTGGGCCGCCCGGTCACTTTTGTCGATGACTGTATCGGCCCGAAGGCCCGGCAGGCGGTGGACGCCATGCAGGATGGCGATGTCGTGGTGCTGGAAAACACCCGCTTCTACCCCGGGGAGGAGCAGAACGACCCCGCGCTGGCGAAGGAGTTCGCGTCGCTGGCCGATTATTACGTCAATGACGCGTTTTCTGCCGCCCACCGCGCCCATGCCTCGACCGAAGGCGTGGCCCGCCTGCTGCCGTCCTTTGCCGGGCGGCTGATGGAAACGGAACTCAACGCGCTGAACATCGCGCTGGAAAACCCTGCCCGCCCGGTCGGGGCCATCGTGGGTGGAGCCAAGATTTCCACCAAGCTGGACCTGATCGGCAACCTGCTGGCAAAAGTGGACATGCTGATCATTGGTGGCGCCATGGCCAACACGTTCCTTGCGGCGCAGGGGGTGAATGTGGGCCGGTCGCTGCAGGAAGCGGAGATGCACGACACCGCGCGCGACATCCTTGCGAAAGCAAAGGAAAAGGGCTGCGAGATCGTGCTGCCGGTTGATGCCGTGACTGCAACCGACTTCCAGGCCAATGTCCCGACCCGCACCGTGCCCGTCAACGCCATTCCTGCTGATGCCATGATGCTGGATGTCGGGCCGGAAACGGTGAAGCTGATCGAGCAGAAGATCGCGACACTGAAGACGCTGGTCTGGAACGGCCCGCTGGGCGCGTTCGAGATCACGCCGTTCGACGCGGCAACCAATGCCGTAGCGCGCGACGTCGCCCGCCTGACCGATTCCGGCGCACTGAAAAGCATCGCGGGCGGTGGAGACACGGTTTCGGCCCTGCGCCATGCGGGGGTGGAGAAGCATATCTCCTATATTTCCAGCGCGGGCGGGGCTTTCCTTGAATGGATGGAAGGCAAGACGCTGCCGGGCATCATGGCGCTGGAAAACATCTTTGAACGTGCCATGCCGATCTGAAGGCAGGCCATAAAAGTTTTTGGGCGCAGCCTTTTTTCAGAAAGGCTGCGTTCTTCGAGGCTTTAAAAAAAGCTTCACCAGAAACTTTTCCCTGGTTCCAGACAGTCCCGGACTGCAACGAAAAAGGGACCATCCCCCGGGATGGTCCCTTTTTTATACCTGAACGGTCGTGCGGGATCAGCCCTGCTGCGGCGGGTGTTCCGCCTCGGGCGGGGGTGCTTCGGCATCTTCCGCCTGCCCTTCGGCGGGCATGCCGTCGCGTTCAATGACCTTGATCGAGTCCCCGACCAGCCCTTTGGCAAATGCCTCGGCGGAGAAGGGACGCAGGTCATCGGCCTGTTCCCCCACGCCCACCAGATGCACCGGCAGGCCGAAGGCATCGGCCAGCGCCACCACGATCCCCCCGCGCGCCGAGCCATCCAGCTTGGTCACGACCAGCCCGGTCACGTTGACCAGTTCCTTGAACACGCGCACCTGCTCCACCGCGTTCTGTCCGGTGGTGGCGTCCAGCACCAGCAGCACGGAATGGGGCGCGGTTTCGTCAAATTTGCGCATGACGCGGATGATCTTGGCCAGTTCCTCCATCAGCGCGCTCTTGTTATGCAGGCGGCCCGCGGTATCGACCAGCAGCAGGTCGGCTTTTTCCGCCGTGGCGCGCTTGAGCGCTTCGAACGCCAGACCCGCCGCATCGGCATTGGGTTTGCCGGAAATGACGGGCGCGCCCACGCGTTCGCCCCATACCTGCAACTGTTCGACGGCAGCGGCGCGGAAGGTATCGCCCGCCACCATCATCACCTTCTTGCCCTGCTCGCCATAAAAACGGGCCATCTTGCCAATGGTGGTGGTCTTGCCGGTGCCGTTGACGCCAACCACCAGCACCACATGCGGCTTGTGCTTGGGGTCGGGTTCAAACGGAATGGCGACCGGCTGGAGGATGGTGGCGATTTCCTCCGCCAGTGCCTGACGCACTTCCTCATCCGTCACTTCCTTGCCGAATTTGGACCGGCGGAAGGACTCGATCACCTTTTCCGCCACGCTCGGGCCAAGGTCGGCGGAGATCAGCAGGTCTTCCAGATCCTCCAGCGCCTGATCATCCAGCTTGCGCCGGGTGAAGACGGCGCTCAGCCCGCCGCTAAGCTTCTGTGTGGAGCGCGAAAGCCCCGCCTTGAGACGTGAGAAGAAACCAAGTGCCATATCAGAGAATTTCCGCAACCAGTCCGTTATCGTCAACCGCCACCGGCCGCACCGTTTCGATGCGCCCGACCACGGACATCCCGCCATCCACCAGCCTTACCGGGGCGAATTCCTCGCTATGTCCCGAGGTGTCCGTTTCCATCAGCACCTGCAGCGTGCGGCCCATAAGCCGTTCGTGGAAATCACGCGCCGCCTGCGCACCTGCCGCCCGCAGCCGGGCCGCGCGCTCCTTGCGCGCGGGTACGGCAATGGCGGGCATGCGGGCCGCGGGCGTGCCCGGGCGCTCACTATAGGGAAACACATGCAGGTAAGGCAGGGCGTGCGTGCGCACGAAATCGAGTGTCTGTTCAAACAGGTCCTCATCCTCGGTCGGGAAACCGGCGATGATGTCCGCCCCGATGCCGATATCGGGCCGTAGCGTCCGTGCCCGCGCCACCACCGCGGCCGCATCTGCCGTCAGGTGCCGGCGCTTCATGCGCTTGAGGATGATGTCACACCCCGCCTGCAGCGACAGGTGCAGGTAGGGCATGAAGCGTGGTTCGTGTTCCAGCAACTTCCATATGTCCTCATCGATTTCCACCGGATCGACCGAGGACAGGCGCAGCCGCTCCAGTTCGGGCACAAGGGCCAGCAGCCTGCGGCACAACTGCCCCAGCGCCGGCCTGCCCGGCAGGTCATCTCCCCATGAGGTAATGTCCACACCCGTCAGCACCACCTCGCGGTAGCCTGACTGCACAAGCGCGCGCACCTGCTCCACCACGGCGCCCACGGGTACCGAGCGCGATGGCCCCCGCCCGAAGGGAATGATGCAAAAAGTGCAGCGATGGTCGCAGCCCTGCTGCACCTCCACAAACGCGCGGGTGCGGCCGGCGAATTCAGTGACCAGATGCGGCGCCGTCTCGCGCGCGGCCATGATGTCGGACACGGCGTTGCCCTGCCCCATGGCCATCTCGCTCCAGCTTGCGGCGTCCAGCTTTTCACGGTTGCCCAGCACGCGGGTCACGCCAGGCAGTGCCGCCCAACGGTCGGGGTCGATCTGGGCGGCGCAGCCGGTGACCACGATCCGGGCGTCGGGCCGTTCGCGGTGGGCGCGGCGCACTGCCTGCCGGGCCTGCCGCTCCGCCTCCCCCGTCACCGCGCAGGTGTTCACGATCACCACGTTGTCCAGCGCGGCCGCGTGATTGCGCATCACCTCGCTTTCATACGTATTGAGGCGACAGCCGAAGGTCAGGATTTCCGGCTTCTTCATCGGGGGTAGTCTTCCGGGTTGAATGTGCCCATGAAACTGGTTGTCGCGGGGCCGGTCATCAGCACATGGCCGTCGCCTTCGCGCCATGTAATGGTCAGTTCGCCACCATCCATTTCCACCGTGCAGGTGCGTTCCACCAGCCCGCGCCGCACGGCGTTGACCACGGCGGCGCACGCACCTGACCCGCACGCCCGCGTCAGGCCGCTGCCGCGTTCCCACACGCGCAGGCGCATGGCATCGGGTGCCGTGACATGGGCAAAGCCGATATTGGCGCGCTGGGGAAACAGCGGATGATGTTCCAGTGCCGGTCCCGCCACGCATGGGTCCATGGCATCCGGCATGGACAGGAAAAAGGTCGCATGCGGGTTGCCCATGGACACGGCGGCAGGGTCGCCCGCGACTGGCAGGTGCAGCGTGTCCATTGCTTCCGCCAGCGGCACGTCCGCCCAGTCCTGCGCGGGTGTTCCCATATCCACCGTGACCAGGCCGGGGCGGATAATGGTGGCGTGCAGCACGCCCGCGCGGGTCTGTAGCCCGACATGCTCCTGTCCCGTCTCACGCGCCACAAGATCGGCAATGCAGCGCGACGCATTGCCGCATGCCCCCGATTCCGACCCATCGGCATTGAAGAACCGCACGAACACGTCCGCCCCCTCCGCACAGGCAGGGCGCAGGGTCACGAACTGGTCGCAGCCAATACCGGTATGCCGGTCACATAATGCAGCGATCCGGGCAGGCGTCAGGTCATGGCGGTGGACGCGTTCATCCACCACCACAAAGTCATTGCCCAGCCCATGCATCTTGAGAAACCCGGTCATCATCCGTCCTGTATAGAGGGAACCCGCCCATATGAAGGAGCGGGATGGCACCCCACGCGCGGCCTTGCAAGCCTGATCAGAGAAAACGCCCCGGCCTGCCGCGCTGCAGCACCTCGATCCTGTAGCCATCGGGGTCGGTCATGAAGAAAAACCGGCCCACGAACCGCTCCCCGCACGACATGTCCTTTATCGCCAGCGGCGACAGGCCCGCAGCCGTCAGCCGGGCATGTTCCGCATCCACATCCGCAACCGATACCGCCAGGTGGCCATACCCGTTCCCCAGGTCATAGGGGGTGGTGCGGTCATGGTTGATGGTCAGTTCCAGTTCGAATGTCTGTTCGTCATTAGACAGGTAGATAAGGGTGAAGGTGTCAAAAACAAGCCGATCGGCCACTTTCAGGCCAAAGGCCGTGTCATAGAATGCAAGGCTTGCGGCTTCATCACGCACGCGGATCATCGAATGGATCATACGGGCCATTCTGCTTTTCTCCTGTTCCCTACGGGGGCGCGCATGATAATACGCCCACCGCATATGGCGTTGTTACTTCCGTACTGTCTGGCACATTCATGAACGACCTGCACGGGTTTCACCCGCATTCCTTCACGGCGGCCTCGGCTGAATCCGATACGCTCTTCTATTCCCGCAGGCCTGCAGGGCCCATGCTGGACCAGGGCGCGCTTACGGCCATTACCGCGCTGTACCGTACGCTGCTGCCCGAAGATGGCAATATCCTTGATGTCATGGCCGGACCCGACAGCCACCTGCCGCCCGACATGGAATTCGACAGCGTGATCGGCATCGGGGTCAATGCACAGGCACTGGACAGCAACCCGCGGCTGACCGACCGCGTGGTGGAGGACATGAACGAAACCCCCGACATCCCGCTGGCCGATGAAAGCATGGACGCCGCCCTGCTATGCGACGTGGTGCCCTACCTGCGCCAGCCCGTCGCCATCTTTCGTGAAATCGCCCGGGTGCTGCAGCCCGGCGGCCTGATCGTCATCACATTCGGGGACCGCTTCATTCCCCAGAAGGCCACGGCGCTGTGGCAGGCGCTGGATGATGAGGGGGACCGCCGCCGCATGCTGTCGGTGCTGCTGCAGCGCGCCGGTTTCGGCCCGGTGGACAATGGCAATGTCACCCCAGCGCCTGAAGACCTGTTCTGGCATGACGCCGTGCATGCCATGACGGCGCGCCGTCCTGACATTTTGTAACATTGGGCAAATACTACCGCCCGCTTCGGCGTATTATGACGGAATGCACGGCACGGGTTGCCGCGCTGTCACATATTAAAAGAAATTATCATTTACCCCTTCTTTTAGACATGTTTTGACATATTATTGTTCAAAACCTAGTTTGGGGCCTCCTGACCATACATGCGGATTCCGTCCTTTTCCATAACCCGGCCAGTGCGTTTCGCGCGGGCGCTGATGGTGTGTTCCGTTCTGGCCCCCCTTCCCGCATGGGCGGATGAAGATCCGGAATCGCTGGATATCATGGAGCGCCAGATGGAGCAGCTGCAGCAGCAGCAGATGGCGCTGCAGAAAAGCCTGCAGGCCATGCGCCAGCAGATCATCCAGCACCGCGCCCAGATGGGCGGCACCGCGGCCCATGGCGGCCACCCGCTGGCGGTCACGGGTTCGGGCGGGCATGTGCATGGCGGCTGGACCCCGGTGGAAGGACACACCCCCGCATCTTCCCAGATGGCGGAGGGCGAACACATGGCGCGTCCGCGCATCGGCGGTCATTCCGATCCGGTTTCAGAACTGGGCGATCAGCCGACCTATGAATCCGTGGTGGCACACCGTGAGGAAGACCTGATTTCCCACATGGCCAACAACAATGTCGGCCCCCACAACCGCGAAACGGTGGGCGCGCAGTCTGCGGGTGCGCTGGGCAGCAAGGTGTTCCACCTTGGCCCCGTCTCCATCATCCTCGGCGGTTTCTTCGATGCGGCGGCACTGGTGGAAAACCGGCAGGTTTCGTCGGGCATCTTCAACTACTGGAACGCCATTCCCTTCCGTAACAGTTCAAATTTCCACACCACCAACTTCAATGGCGATGCGCGGTATTCGCGCTTCTCGCTCATGGCGCGGGGGCAGCTGAACCCGCACCTGACGGTGGCGGGGTTCGTGGAAACGGATTTTGGCGCCAGTGCCGAAACCACCAACCCGTATGAAAGCAACTCCTACGTCCCCCGGCTGCGGCAGGCGTACCTGACGCTGGATGATTCACGCGCCGACATGCATTTCCTGATCGGTCAGGCATGGACCATGCTGACACCCGACCGCGTGGGCATCGTGCCACGACAGGAAAGCCTGCCGGAAACGATCGAATCCTCCATCCTGGCAGGGCAGACATGGTCGCGGCAGTGGCAGCTGCGCGTGGTCAAGGATTTCATGCACCACCGTGTCTGGACGGGTTTCTCGATTGAAAATCCCGCGACGATCTATGACACCACCGGGTTTTCCAGTGCAGGCGACAATGGGGAATACGCCCTGCCTGGCAACAGCAGCAACTATGCGAAGGTTGGTTCGAACGGCGTGGGGCTGAGCAGCAACACCACCAACTATTCCAACGAAATCGCCCCGGACATCATCGGCAAGGTGGCATGGGACCCGACATGGGGCCATTACGAAATCGAGGGGCTGCTGCACTTCCCGCACGATCGGTCCGTCATCAACGGCGTGGGCGAAAACCATACCGCCATTGCATGGGGCGCGGGCGGGTCGATGATCCTGCCGATCATTCCGCACCGGCTGGAAGTGCGGCTGGCGGGACTGGCGGGCCGGGGCATCGGCCGCTACGGCTCAGTCCTGCTGCCTGATGCCACGCTGCGGGCCAATGGCGCGCCCGCCCTGCTGTCCAGCGCGCAGACAACTGCGGGCGTGATCGCGCACCCGAACAAAGTGATCGATGTCTATGGCTATTTCGGTATGCAGCGTTCTGGGCGCAGCTACTTTAATGCGGATGGCGGCAGCTACGGCTATGGCAACCCCAATGCCGACAATACCGGGTGCGAAACCGAAGGTTCGGCCGATTGCACCGCCAATATCCGTTCGGTGGAGGAATTCACCATCGGCGCATGGTACCGCTTCATTCACGGCCAGTACGGCACGGTGCAGGCGGGCACGCAGCTGGCCTATTCGCGCGTGCATACATGGGGCGGCATGGGGGGCGCGCCCACAACCAGCCTGAGCGAAATCTTCTTCGATTTCCGTTACCTGCCATTCCAGTAATCCCGCCATCCGGTGGCGGATATTGCGTCCGGCATGGAAAAGGAGGATGGTGACCGGGATCGGGAATGAGGGAAAGGCCAGCGCTTATGTCAATCAGGTTACGGCACGTGGTTCTGCTGGGCATATTATGCGCCCCTGTCGTGCCGGGTGTGGCGATGGCTGACGGTGGGCATGCCAATGCGGGCAATGAAGACCCCGGTGAGGCCTCGCAACGCCATTTCTCCATGCACCAGCTGTCCAAGCGCCCCCCCCCTGCCCCGGCTGCACATGGATTACAGCCAGTACCGCTTCATCCCGCCGGGCGACAAGATAAAGGAACAGCCGGACGTGAACCGGCTGCTGTTCTGGACGCCCACGGGGGAACCCGATGGCTATGCCGAAAAACGCGGCAACGCCATCCTGTATTATGACCGCACCGGCAAGGCCGTGCGCGTCGATACAAACCCCTACAACCGCTAGACCACCCCTATTCCTCAGATCCCCCCTGTGGGGCATACAGCCGGTCCAGCATGACCGGGACCAGCAGGGCGGCTGCAGACCCGTCTTCCATGACGCGTCCATGACGCAGCAGGATGGCGCGGTCGAATATCCGGGCCGCCTGAACCGGGTCATGGGTGGTGGCGACAATGGCGTGTCCCCGTTGTGCCAGCCGGCGCAGCAGGGCGTACAGCCGCTGTTTCTGTCCGTAATCCAGCCCTGTTTCCGGTTCATCCAGGATCAGGATATGCCCGCCCTGCGCCAGCGCGCGCGCCAGCAGCACCGCCTGGCGTTCCCCCCCCGACAGTTCGGTATAGGCGCGCGCGGCCAGGTGTGTAATGGACAGTTCCGCCAACGCATGCGCCACCGCATCACGATCCCTTTCGCGCAGACGGGGGGCGAACGGCGCCTCCGCCAGTCGTCCCATGCCCACAATATCGCGCACGCTGTAGGGAAACAGCGGCGCATGCCCCTGCGGCACGTAGGCAATGCGCCGCGCGACCTCGCGCCGGGACCAGTGCGCCATGAGCTGCCCATCCAGCCAGACCTGCCCTGAATCCGGGCGCGCAAGGCCCAGCAGCAGGCGCAGCAACGTGGTCTTGCCCGCACCATTGGGCCCCAGCAGGGCGGTCATCTCACCCGTGCGGACACCCAGCGAGACATCATGCAGCACCGCACGCCGCCCCCGGTGGAAGCCCACGTGGTCCAGCCGCAGGACTGGCTGCGACCCGTTCATGCCCGCCACCCGCGCCGCAGCAGCGGCAGGACGGCGACAAACACCACCACCCCCAGCAGGTCGGCAATCAGGCCCACGGGAATTTCCTCCGCCGACAGGGTGCGCGCCAGGTCATCACATGCCAGCAGGAACATCCCCCCCACGCACGCACTGACCGGCAGCACCCGCATGTTGCATGGCCCGACCAGCAGGCGCGCGACATGGGGGACCACCAGCCCGATCCAGCCGATCATGCCCGCCACCGCGACCGTCATGGCCGCCAGCACCGTAGCCCCGCCAATTACCCCGTATCGCAGCGCCATGACCGGAATGCCCAGCGTGCGCGCTTCCTCATCCCCCATGGCAAGGCCATCGAGCATCCGCCCGCAGGCCGACAGCAGCACGATCCCCACCACAACCGGCCCCAACAGCACGCCCAGTGCCTGCGGCGTCACCTGCGTCAGGCTGCCCAGCAGCCAGAAGACGATATCGGGCAACTGGTTCTGCGGGTCCGCCACGTATTTCAGCAGTGACAGGAACGCCGTAAACAGCGCCGAACTGATCAGCCCGCCGAATATCAGCATCAGCATGGATGCGGCATCGAACATCTGCGCCACGCCCACACCGAATGCCACCGCCGCCAGCCCCCCCAGAAAGGACAGGGCCGCCACACCCGCATGCCCCATACCCCATACAATGCCCAGCGCAGCACCCGTGCCCGCACCCGCCAGCACGCCCAGCAGACCGGGGGACACCAGCGGGTTACGGAACACCGCCTGATACGCAGCCCCCGCCACCGACAGCGCCGCCCCCACGCAGATCGCCCCCCCGATCCGCGGCAGGCGCGCGCCGAACAGGACGGTATGCACCATGTCGCCACCTGCCGGGGCGTGCCCCACCGTCAACAGGGCATGCAGCACCTGCCCCGGCTGCAGCGCAAACCGCCCGAGACAGGCCGACAGCACCGACAGCACCACCAGACCGGCAGCACACAGGCATCCGACCACGCTACCGCGCAGGGTCACTGCACCCTGTCCGCCACCGGCTGTGGTGGCTGGCCCGCAAGGATGCGTCCGGCATCATCCGCATTCAGGTCATAGTGGAAATAGGTGCGGTAGAAATCGCGTGTCAGGGTCAGCAGATCCACATCGCCAAACCGGTCAGGATGCAGGGTTTTCGCAGCCCAGCTGATCTGCAGCGGCAGTTCGCTGCCGTAGCGGTCCCACGTGAAAACACCCGACGGATTGTTATGCACCCTGCCCTCGCGCACCGCGCGCAGACGTTGCCATATTCCGCCATTGGCCGCCGGGTCCAGCGTGCCGCAATCCGGGCCGAGGATGATGACATCAGGATCCCACGCCGCCACCTGCTCAACCGAAACCGGCTTCATGTTCCCGCTTACGCCCTGTGCCGCGTTGCGGCCACCGGCAAGGGTGATCCATTCATCGACAATGCTGTCCGCCCCGTCCACCTTCAGGGGATGCAGCGACTGGATATGCAGCACGCGCGGGCGCTGCGCATCCGTCAGGCCGGACAGCCGGTCATGCACGTCATTGACGGTCTGCCGCATCATGGTGCGGTAATGGGTGGCGGTCGCATGGGCCTGTTCCGTGCCCAGTGCGCCTGCCGTCATGTCCACCACCCGCAGCAGTCCATCGACATCCCGGAAAGAGGCGACAAGGGTTGGCACCCCCACCCCCCGGAATGACGCAATGGCGGCCGTAGCATCGGGCACGAAGACAAGGTCGACATGGTCCTGCAGCAGGGTTTCGGCATTGACCTGCGGGCCGTTGACCGCACGGGCCTGATACAGGGAAGGAAAGACTTTATACATCCATGGCCGCGCCTGCGGGCGATCCACGGTCATGACGATCTGCCTTGCCCCGCCCAGCATCAGCACCAGTTCATTATGGGCGAACCACAGGTCGGCAATCCGCGCCGGGTGGTCGGGCACGGACTGGGTCACGCCGGCCATGTCCGTCACCTCCCGCGCCATGGCGGGCGACAGGACGGACGCACCCGCCACAACCATGCCCGCCAGTGCCCCGATGTTCAGCCTGCGTCTGCCCCAATTCACCGTGCTGTCCCCTTACTCATGGCCCAATGTATTATATCGAAACAGATATATACACGAACCACCGGGACACAATCAGCCCAAAAGGGACCGGTTCCACCAGCCCGCCCCCGGACATGCCCTGAAAATGCAACAGGTTTTCTGCAAAAAGTGTCAGGGGAACACCGCCTTTGTCGAAAAAAGACGGCGCCCGGTTATTTTTTAAAATTTCTAGTCAGCATAGGTGCTGATATCGGGGCATGAACAGACAAGGTTGCGGTCGCCGTAGGCATTATCCAGCCGGTTGACGGGGGACCAGTATTTGCTGGCGGCCACCACCGCGCCGGGCAGGCAGGCCTGCGCGCGATCATAGACATGGTCCCAGTCCGGGCCGGTCACGTCACGCACGGTATGCGGGGCGTGACGCAGGGGGCTGTCGTCCATGCCCAGTTCCCCCTTTTCAACCGCCATGATTTCCGCGCGGATGGCAATCATCGCATCGCAGAAACGGTCCAGTTCGGTCCGGCTTTCGGATTCGGTCGGTTCGATCATGAACGTACCCGCAACAGGGAAGCTGACCGTGGGCGCATGAAACCCATGGTCGATCAGGCGCTTGGCAATGTCATCCACCGTAACGCCGACCCTGTCCTTCAGCGGACGCAGGTCGATGATGCATTCATGCGCCACCCGCCCGTCCGCCCCACGGTACAGCACCGGGTAATGATCCGACAGGCGGGCCGCGATGTAGTTGGAGTTCAGGATCGCGACCTCGGTCGCGCGTTTCAGCCCCGCATCCCCCATCATGACCATGTACATCCATGAAATGGGCAGCACATCGGCGGACCCGAAGGGTGCGGCCGAAATGGCGTTGGCCTCCCCCTTTTGCGGCGTACCCGGCAGGTAGGGGGCAAGATGCGCCCCCACCCCGATCGGCCCCATGCCGGGGCCACCGCCGCCATGGGGAATGCAGAATGTCTTGTGCAGGTTGAAATGGCTGACATCACCGCCATACACGCCCGGCTGCGCCAGTCCCACCTGCGCGTTCAGGTTCGCGCCATCGACATAGACCTGCCCGCCCGCCGCATGCACAAGGGCGCAGATCTCACGCACGTTGTCTTCAAACACACCATGGGTGGAGGGATAGGTAATCATGATCGCGGCCAGATGGTCGGCATACTGTGCGATTTTTGCCTTCAGATCCCCGATATCGACATTCCCCTGCGGGTCACACGCCACCACCACCACGCGCATGCCCGCCATCTGGGCCGATGCCGGGTTGGTGCCATGCGCCGATGCCGGGATCAGGCAGACGTCGCGCCCCACGTCACCGCGTGCATGGTGGTAGCCGCGAATGGCCATAAGCCCTGCAAATTCCCCCTGCGCACCGGAATTGGGCTGGAGCGAGACGGCGCTGTAGCCGCTGATCTGGCACAGCATCCGTTCAAGATCGGCAAACAGGTGGGCATAACCGCGCATCTGGTCCGCGGGCGCGAAGGGATGGATATCGCAGAATTCCGGCCATGTGATCGGCAGCATTTCCGCCGTGGCGTTCAGCTTCATCGTGCATGACCCCAGCGGAATCATGGAACGGTCCAGCGCCAGATCACGGTCGGCCAGGCGGCGCAGGTAGCGCAGCATGTCCGTTTCCGACCGGCAGGCCGAGAAAATGGGCCGGTTCAGCGGCCGCCCCGTACGGACAAGGCCCGTGGGGACGGTGCCTGCCACATCAGACAGGTCGGCCTCGACCCGTGCCGCCGCTGCCGCATCGCCACAGACGCTGGCCCATACCGCGCGCACCGTGTCCGGCGTGGTGGTTTCATCCAGGCTTATGCCCACATGCGTCGCATCCACGCGGCGCAGGTTCATGCCCACGTCCAGCGCTCGCGCCATGACGGCATCCGTCTCCGTGCCGGTCTGAAGCGTGACGGTATCAAAGAACGCCGTCGTTTTCACTGTCGCACCCAGCGCGCGCAGCCCCGCAGCCATGACGGACGCCAGCCGGTGGATGCGCGTGGCGATGGCCGTCAGCCCCTCCGGACCATGATACAGCGCATACATGGAGGATACGATGGCAGGCAGCGCCTGGGCTGTGCAGATGTTCGATGTCGCCTTTTCACGACGGATATGCTGCTCACGCGTCTGCAGCGCCAGACGGTAGGCGGGATTGCCGCGCGAATCGATGGACACGCCTACGATCCGCCCCGGAATGTTGCGGCGGAAGGCATCGCGCGTCGCCATATAGGCCGCATGCGGGCCACCTGCCCCCATGGGCATGCCGTAGCGCTGCATGGACCCGACCGCAATATCCGCCCCCAGCGCGCCGGGACTTTCCAGCAGCATGAGCGCCATGGGGTCCGCCACCATGGTGGCGATGGCGCCTGTCGCGTGCAGGCTTTCGATCCATGCACGCGGGTCACGGATTTCCCCTGATGATCCCGGATACTGGAACAGCGCACCAAACACGGCCTGCGGGTCCAGGTCGGTGGCAGGGTCGCCCACCACGATCTGCCAGCCCATGGGTTCGGCACGGGTGCGCACGACGGCGATGGTCTGCGGGTGGCAGTCAGCATCGACAAAGAAGGCGTTCGCTCTGGTTCTGGCCACGCGGCGGGCCATGGCCATGGCTTCGGCTGCCGCAGTCGCCTCATCCAGCAGCGAGGCATTGGCCACGTCCAGCCCGGTCAGTTCGATCACCAGCGTCTGGAAGTTCAGCAGCGCTTCCAGCCGTCCCTGGCTGATTTCAGGCTGGTACGGGGTATAGGCGGTGTACCAGGCCGGGTTTTCCAGCACGTTGCGCTGGATCACGCCTGGCAGGATGGTATTGTAATATCCCTGCCCGATCAGCGATGTCAGAACCCGGTTTTCCGAAGCAATGGCACGCAGGCGGGCCAGTGCGACATGTTCGGGCAGGCCAGCGCCAAGACCCATGGCACCCGACAGGCGGATATTGCCCGGCACCGTCTGCGCCATGAGTGTATCGAGACTGTCCGCCCCCACCACACGCAGCATGTCCGCCACATCATGCGCGTCCGGCCCGACATGGCGGGCGCAGAACGCACCGGCATCATCACCCGGATCATGCCACAGGGAAGAAGAACGAGGGGGGGAAGACGTCACGGCCTGCATACTCCGTAAAGAAAGGGACGTTCAGGAAAATCAGCCAACCAGCGCGGTATAGGTGGCCTTGTCCATCAGGCCCTCAAGCTGGCCTGCATCCGCAATGGTCATGCGCACGATCCAGCCTTCGCCTTCGGGGTCGCGATTGACCAGGGCGGCGTCATCCGTCAGCACGTCGTTGAACGCCAGCACATCCCCCGTTACCGGTGCATAGATGTCGGACGCCGCCTTGACCGATTCCACCACGGCCACGCTGTCACCCTGCTCCACCGTGGTGCCGGGGTCGCGGGCTTCGGCAAAGACCAGTTCGCCCAGTTCGTTCGCCGCGTGGGCCGTAATGCCAACAACAGCGACATTGCCCTCGACACGCAGCCATTCATGTTCCTTGGTGTAATAAACGGTCATATCCGTGCTCCATCACTTTGAAATACGTTTGAAAAACAGGGGAAAACCTAGCGTCTGAAGGTCGGCGCCACGAAGGGCATCGCCGTTACCGTCACCGGCAGCAGCCGGCCACGCACGCTGGCGAACAGGGGCGTGCCGGTCGCTGCATGATCCGCCGCCACGTACCCCATGGCGACGGGACCACCAACGCTGGGACCAAACGCGCCCGACGTCACGCGGCCTGCCGGTTGCGTACCCGCTTCATCCGCAAACAGGTCAGCCCCGCCACGCACCGGCGCACGCCCATGCGCGCGCAGGCCCACGCGGCGGCGCGTCGTACCATCGGCCAGCTGATCCGCCACAATCGCAGCCCCGGGATAGCCGCCCGCGCGCGCACCGCCGGGCCTGCGGCTTTTCTGGATGGACCATTCAAGTGCTGCCTCGACCGGGGTCGTGGTCAGGTCGATATCAGACCCATACAGGCATAATCCGGCTTCCAGCCGCAGGCTGTCGCGCGCGCCAAGTCCCGCGGGCGCGACATCGGGGTGGGCCAGCAGGGCGCGGGCCACGGTGACGGCGCCACCGGCCGCCATGCCGATCTCAAATCCGTCCTCACCGGTATAGCCGGACCGTGAAACGATGCAGGCCACACCCGCCAGTTCCAGTTCCGCCACATCCATGAAGCGCATGCCGGCGGCCCGGGGGTTCAGGGCCGCAAGGGCTGCTTCCGCTGCGGGGCCCTGCACCGCGATCAGGGCGCGATCGGCCAGCATGTCCACATCACAGGTCGCACCCAGCGCATCACGCACATGCGCGAAATCAGCATCCTTGCACGCGGCATTGACCACCAGCAGCAGCCAGTCACCCATGTTGGCTACCATCAGATCGTCGCTTATGCCGCCATCCGCCGTGGTAAACAGGGCATAACGCAGCCGGCCGGGTTTCAGGCTGACAATATCGGCGGGCACCAGCGCTTCCAGCGCACGGGCGGCGTCCGCAAGCTGGCCGGATCTGGCGCAAAGACGCACCTGCCCCATGTGCGAGACATCGAACAGGCCCGCCTTTGCGCGGGTATGCAGGTGTTCTGCCATGACACCGGCGGGATACTGCACCGGCATGTCATAGCCCGCGAACGGCACCATCCGGGCACCAAGTTCAAGATGAAGGTCGTACAGCGGCGTACGCAGCAGGGGCGGGTTCATGCGGGCTGGGCCTTGTTCAGGTCCGCATGCACGCACGCAACCCCACATGCATGGCATGCGGGCGACAGGGCACGATACGCGCCAGCGGAACGGGAAATGGGAAACAGGGGCGTGAAGACAGCGGAAGGCGTGGACATGCGGGACTCCTGTTGAATCCTGTCGGATTCCAAGTGCCCCTTCTGTCGCATGTGCCTGAGATCGCTATCCCGTCGGCGGGTATCCGGGTTGCGGATACCTCTTTCCAGAAGTCTTGGCCGACCGGTCCTTTGGCCTGAGAGTTTCCGGGGCGGTTGCTCCTTCGGCGCTGGCGTGAAGCCAGTCTCTCCCGTGTCGACAAGCTGACTTGACATGACCGGATGCGCCAAGTCAATCCATGAAAACCATGCTGGCTTCAGGATGCCCGGAAGCACGTCCGGCACCCATTCCGTTGTGGAACGGCAGCTTAGACAAGGATTGATTCCCATGCCCTCACGCCCCCTTACCATCGTGGCCGAATTCCGCGTTCCTGCTGAAAACCGCGCGCGTTTTCTGGAACTGTGCGCCTATGACAGCGAACGTTCGGTAGCGGATGAAGACGGTTGCCAGCGCTTCGAGGCCATCAGCCCGCTGGACGATGCCCAGACGATCATCCTGGTTGAAGTGTACGATAACGAGGCCGCTTTCGAGACCCATCTCGCCACGCCTCACTTCAAGGTGTTCGATGCAGGGGTAAAGGAACTGGGTGCCCAGTTGATCAGCCTGCGCAAGACCGTGCGCGTGGCCCCCGCGGCCTGATTACGGCAGATAGCAGAAAGGCCGGGGAACATCATGTTCCCCGGCCTTTTTTTACACAACGTCAGAAGCCTGCCACGGCACACCCCGCATATGTCGGTGATGCGGCAGGAAGACCCTTATGCTCAACGCGGCAGGTTCTGCGCGATGTAGGGCGGCAGGGTAAAGGATGCGACGTGCATTTCCGGCGTCCAGTACCGCGTGCCCGTAATGCCCGCTTTGTGCGCGCGCGCACGGATCACATCGACCGGCTGCTGGCCCGGCACGTGCCCCTTGGCGGCAACACCCAGCGTCATGAACCCGCCAACATAGGTCGGAACGGCGGCGACATAGGCCGAAACATGGTCAAAGAACTGCGCACGCCGCGCGCTGGTGTCACGCAGTTCGTCCGCCTGCATGAACGGCACGCCGCACTGGTTCACGATAATGCCGTTCGCCGTCAGGATACGCGCGCAGTGTCTGTAGAACGAATCGGTAAACAGCACTTCGCCCACGCCAATCGGGTCGGTGCTGTCCACGATGATGACATCAAACGACCCATCCGCCGCGTTGGTCACGTATTCGATCCCGTCGCCCACGATCACGTCGGCACGCGGGTCGTTCCAGGCATCCCCCGCAATGGAGGGCAGGAATTCCTTCGACAGCGCGATCACGTCCCCGTCGATTTCGACCATCACGGCCTTTTCCACGGTGCCATGTTCCAGCACGCGCCGCAGCACGCCGCCGTCGCCCGCGCCAATGATCAGCACGCGCTTCGCATCGCCATGTTCCAGCAGGGGTACATGGGTCAGCATTTCCTGATAGACGAACTCATCGCGTTCCGTGATCTGGACCACGCCATCAAGCATCAGCACGCGACCGAGATCGACGTTCTCGAACACGGCGATATCCTGAAACGCGCTTTTCCTGCGCGCCAGCATCCGGTCCACACGCAGTTCCTGCCGCCAGCCTTCGTACAGACCTTCGCTGATCCACTCACGGGACATTGCGATCCCCCTTTTCCGTCCTAATCAATGCACATGAAAAAGCGCGGGCCGGAAATCAATCCGGCCCGGCACTTCTGTTCTTTTTCGTGAAAGATGCCCCGGGGCATGAACCCGCACGCCCCGGCCACAGCCGGTTAAAGCTGCACGCGCCCGCGACGCTGTTCATCCACCTCGATACGACCGGCCTGGAACAGGCGCTGCATGACGGGGATCGCAAGATGCGGATCACACGCCCCACACATGAAAATATCCACGGCGGCAAAGTTCCGCTCGGGCCATGTATGGATCGAGATATGGCTTTCCGCCAGCACGACCACGCCCGACACGCCGCCATTGGGCGTGAAGTGGTGGAAGTGGCTGTGCAGGATCGTCGCCCCGGCCGTCACCGCGGCTTCGCACAGGGTACGGTCGATCTGCTCGGGATCATCAAGATTCCGGGCGTCCCAAAGATCGACAAGAAGATGCGTTCCCGCAAACTTCATCCCGTCTTTTTCGACGAAGTAATCTTTCCGGTCGTCCTCGGACGAAAACGGCGCTGAAGAGATCTGGTTATCGCTCGGGTGTTCCGAGACCATCCCCAGTTGAGCAAGTGCGTTCATCACGTACCCCCAAACCAGTAGACAGCCTGTTGGGCAAGATTGCCCCCTTGGGCCAAGAGAGGCGCTGATAGGGCCTGCGGGCCTCGTGTTGCAAGTGTTTTTCGCAGCCTGCGAAAAGTTTTTTGCATACCCACCGGCCCCATCCGCGCAAAGTCGCGTCTATTTTGCGGGTTTCCGCTTCGCTTTCGCCAGTTTCCCACCATTTCTGGAACTGTCCGGCCCTTTAGCCACTGTGGCTTTTTTGCCGCGTGCCCTGCCCTTGCCCGCAGGCTTTTCCACCGGTTCGGGAACCGGCACCAGCGGCCCGTGTTCCAGCAGTGGACGCAGGAATCGGCCCGTATGGCTGTCGGGACTGGCGGCCACCTGTTCAGGCGTGCCGCAGGCCACGATCCGGCCACCACCGTCACCACCCTCCGGTCCCATGTCGATCACCCAGTCGGCGGTCTTGATGACCTCCAGGTTATGCTCGATCACCACGACGGTGTTGCCCTGGTCCACCAGCGCGTGCAGCACCTCCAGCAGCTTGCGCACGTCTTCGGTATGCAGCCCGGTGGTCGGTTCATCGAGGATATAGAGCGTACGACCCGTGGCCCGGCGCGCCAGTTCCTTGGACAGCTTCACGCGCTGCGCCTCGCCCCCCGACAGGGTGGTGGCCTGCTGGCCGAGGGCGACATAGCCCAGCCCCACCTTCTGCAGTATGGCCAGCCGGTCGCGGATACGCGGCACGGCGGAGAAATAGGGCAGCGCCTCATCCACCGACATGGCCAGCACGTCGGCAATCGACTTGCCCCGGAACTTCACATCCAGCGTCTCGCGGTTGTAGCGGGCCCCCTTGCAGGTATCGCAGGTCACGAACACATCGGGCAGGAAGTGCATCTCGATCTTCAGCACACCGTCGCCCTGGCACGCCTCGCACCGGCCGCCCTTGACGTTGAAGGAAAAGCGTCCGGGCTTGTACCCCCGCGCCTTGCTTTCGGGCAGTTCGGCAAACCAGTCGCGGATGGGGCCGAACAGGTCGGTATAGGTCGCAGGGTTGGAACGCGGCGTACGACCAATGGGCGACTGGTCGATGTCGATGATCTTGTCGAGCTGGTCCAGCCCGTCGATCGCCGCATAGGGGGCCGGGTTCTGGCCCGATCCCATAAGCCTGCGCGACAGGGCCTTGTACAGCGTGTCGATCACCAGCGTGGACTTGCCGCCACCCGACACCCCGGTCACGCAGGTGAACGTGCCCAGCGGGAACCGGGCCGTTACGTCCTTCAGGTTGTTGCCCGTCGCCCCACGCAGCACCAGTTCGCGCTTCGGGTCGATCTTCCGGCGCTTTTCCGGCACGGGGATGCATTTGCGCCCCGACAGGTAGGCGCCCGTCAGGCTGTTGGGATTTTCGGCCACTTCCTGCGGCGTACCCGCGGCCACGACCGTGCCGCCATTCACGCCGGCACCCGGCCCCATGTCGATCAGCCAGTCGGCGGCGCGGATCGCGTCCTCGTCATGCTCGACCACGATCAGGGTGTTGCCCAGCTTCTTCAGCCGGTCCAGCGTGCCCAGCAGACGTTCATTGTCACGCTGGTGCAACCCGATGGAGGGTTCGTCGAGTACATACAGCACGCCCGTCAGCCCCGACCCGATCTGGCTGGCCAGCCGGATGCGCTGGCTTTCGCCGCCCGACAGCGTGGCCGACCCGCGTGACAGCGTCAGGTAATCCAGCCCCACGTCATCAAGAAAACGCAGGCGATCAAGGATTTCACGCAATATGCGGTGTGCGATCTCGGCGCGCTGTGGCGTCAGCGTCGCCTCCACCGTGCCGAACCAGTCCAGCGCCCGGCGGATGGGCATGTCGGAGGCCTGCGCAATGTTCAGCCCCGCAACCTTCACCGACAGGGCTTCGGGCCGCAGGCGCGCGCCATCGCAGACATGGCAGGGCTTTTCGGACTGGTAGCGCGACAGTTCCTCACGCACCCATACGCTGTCGGTTTCCGCCATGCGGCGGCGCAGGTTCCTGACCACGCCCTCGAACGGTTTGGTCAGGCTGTAGGCGCGGCGGTCGTCGCGGTAGGTAAACTCGATCGGGTCCTTCCCCCCCTCCAGGATCACATCGCGCACGCCTTCGGGCAGATCCTCCCATGGCGTGTCCATCGATACGCCATAATGCTTCGCGATGGAGGCCAGCGTCTGGGTGTAATAGGGGCTCTGGCTGTTACGCCACGGGGCGATGGCCCCGCCCGCCAGCGAGAGCGATTCGTCGGGCACGATCAGGCGGGGATCGAAAAATGTCTCCTGCCCGATACCATCACAGGCCGGGCACGCGCCCTGCGGCGCGTTGAAGGAAAACAGGCGGGGTTCGACCTCCTCCAGCGTAAAACCGCTGACCGGGCAGGCAAAGCGCGAGGAAAACACCGTGCGCGGGGCCTCTTCCCCCTCAGGCAGGTTTTTCACCACCTCTTCCGCATAGACCAGCCCGTCGGACAGGCCGAGCGCTGTCTCGAAACTGTCGGCAAGGCGGCTTTCGATGCCTTCCTTGACCACGATGCGGTCCACCACTGCCTCGACCGTATGACGCAGGCGGCGGTTGAGTTCGGGCACCTCGTCAATAGTATACAGCGTGCCGTCCACCTTCACGCGGGTGAAGCCCTTGCGCTGCAGTTCGGCCAGTTCCTTTTTGCATTCCCCCTTGCGGTCGCGCAGCACCGGGGCAAGTAGCATGAGGCGCGTGCCCTCGGGCATTGCCATGACGCGATCGACCATCTGGCTGATCGTCTGCGCCTCGATCGGCAGGCCGGTGGCGGGGGAATACGGCACGCCCGCGCGCGCCCACAGCAGGCGCATGTAGTCATGCACCTCGGTAACGGTACCGACGGTGGAGCGGGGATTCTTCGATGTCGTCTTCTGCTCGATGGAAATCGCGGGCGACAGCCCCTCGATCGAATCGACATCGGGCTTGCCCATCAGTTCCAGAAACTGCCGCGCGTAGGCCGACAGGCTTTCCACATACCGCCGCTGCCCTTCGGCATAGACGGTGTCGAACGCCAGTGACGACTTGCCCGATCCCGACAGGCCGGTCATGACCGTCAACGCATCGCGCGGTATGTCGATATCGACATTTTTCAGGTTATGTGCCCGTGCCCCGCGCACACGGATGGATTGCGGGCTGACATGCTGTGCCGCCGGAACCTGTTCCGGACGCGAAGAAACGCTCATGAACTCTCCCTGTTCCGTTCCCGTAAGGGAAAGCGGATACCGGCCGCCATTTCGGGCCACCCCATATCTGGTCCTGACGGTCCATTCCGACAAGGGCCGCACCATGGCGACCCGGACAACGCGGCGCACCCGCCCCATCTGGCGACCTGCCCCGGGGTTGATGGCGACATCGTCCGCACACTCGCATTTTGTGCGGCCATCCGGTAAGATCGCCGCATCTATTCCGCCACTGTCGCCGTCCGGCGATGTGTGGCGGCAGCCGGTGGCGGTTCAGCCCCGCCGGTCCCATACTCGAACTGCAGCAGGACAGCATATGGCGGGCAGCGTCAACAAGGTCATTCTGGTGGGCAATCTGGGCAAGGACCCCGAAGTCCGCACCAGCCAGAGCGGGGCGAAGATCGTCTCGCTGACATTGGCCACAAGCGATACATGGAATGACCGCGCGTCGGGCGAACGGCGCGAACGCACGGAATGGCACCGTGTCGTCATCTTCAACGAACGCATTGGTGACGTGGCCGAACGTTTCCTGCGCAAGGGCCGCAAGGTCTATCTGGAAGGTTCGCTGCAGACCCGCAAATGGACCGACCAGAGCGGCCAGGACCGGTACACGACCGAAGTGGTGGTGGACCGCTTCCGTGGCGACCTTGTCCTGCTGGACAGCAACCGTGGCGGTGACGCCGGTGGTGGCGACGACATGGGCGGCGGTTATGGCGGTGGCTATGGTGGCGGCAGCGGCGGCAGCTACAGCGCACCCGCCCGAAGCCAGCCCCAGCGCACCGAACGCCCCGCCACGGGCGGCGGCGGTAATGGCGGCGGCTGGGATGCGCCCGCCGGCGGCAGCGACCTGGACGACGAAATCCCGTTCTAGCGCTGTCCCGCCCCCCGCGTGGCGCTTCGCTGCGGGGGGTGGTCCATGCTATACATCACGCAGGGACATGATGGCCGCGACCTGCGCCATGCCTGCCTTCCGTTCCACCCGCGTGCCCACACGGCCACGGGGGTGGATAACCCTGACATGACGGAACTGCCTTGACCGAGATACCCGACGATCCCCTGCCCCCGTCCGACATGCTGCCGGTCACGATCGAGGAGGAAATGCGCTCCTCCTACCTGGCATACGCGATGTCCGTCATTGTCAGCCGCGCCCTGCCGGACGTGCGCGACGGGCTGAAGCCGGTGCATCGCCGCATCCTGTATTCCATGCGCGAAAGCGGGTTCACCCACGACAAGCCCTATCGCAAATCGGCCCGCGCGGTCGGTGACGTGATGGGTAAATACCACCCGCATGGCGACTCCTCCATCTATGACGCCATGGTGCGCATGGCGCAGTCATGGTCGATGCGGGTGAAGCTGATCGACGGGCAGGGCAATTTCGGGTCGGTGGACGGGGATTCGCCCGCCGCCATGCGATATACCGAAGCGCGCCTGGCCAAGGCCGCGTCCTTCCTGCTGGATGACATCGACCGCGATACCGTCGATTTCCAGCCCAACTATGACGAAAGCGAGCAGGAGCCCCAGATCCTGCCCGCCGCCTTCCCCAACCTGCTGGTCAATGGCGCATCCGGCATCGCGGTGGGCATGGCGACCAACATCCCGCCGCACAACCCCGGCGAGATCATTGATGCCACCCTGGCGCTGATCGAACGTCCGGACATGACGCTGGACGACCTGCTGGACTACGTGCCGGGGCCGGACTTCCCCACCGGGGGCACCATCCTGGGCCGGGCGGGCATCCGCAGCGCGTTCGAGACGGGGCGCGGGTCGGTCATCATCCGTGCCAAGGCCGAGATCGAGGAAATCCGCAAGGACCGCCGCGCCATCATCGTGACCGAAATCCCCTATCAGGTGAACAAGGCCACGCTGCAGGAACGCATTGCCGACCTGGTACGCACCAAGCAGGTCGAGGGCATTTCCGACATCCGTGACGAAAGCGACCGCTCGGGCATGCGCATCGTCATCGAGATCAAGCGCGAGGCCACGCCGGAGGTGGTGCTGAACCAGCTCTACCGCTTCACGCAGCTCCAGACCTCGTTCGGCGTGAACATGCTGGCCCTTGATGGTGGCCAGCCGCGCCTGATGGGGCTGAAGGACGTGCTGGAAGCCTTCATCCGCTTCCGCGAGGACGTGATCCTGCGCCGCGCGCGCTTTGACCTGAACAAGGCGCGTGACCGGGGCCACCTGCTGGTCGGCCTTGTGATTGCCGTCGCCAATATCGATGCGGTGATCGCGCTGATCCGCGCCGCCCCCGACACGGCGGCCGCACGCGCGGCACTCATGGCGCGCGCGTGGGACGCGGCTGATGTCGCCCCGCTGCTGGAACTGATCCATGACGAGGGCAATGTCATCATCGATGGCAAGGTCCACCTGACGGAAGCGCAGGCGCGCGGCATCCTTGAACTGCGCCTGCAGCGCCTGACGGGGCTGGAACGCGACAAGATCCAGCAGGAACTGTCCGAAGTGGCGGTCAGGATCAACGACCTGCTGGACATCATCGCCAGCCGCCCGCGGCGCATGGAGGTCATGCGCAATGAACTGGCCACCATC
Source organism: Komagataeibacter oboediens (assembly GCF_018491655.1). Lineage (NCBI taxonomy): Bacteria > Pseudomonadati > Pseudomonadota > Alphaproteobacteria > Acetobacterales > Acetobacteraceae > Komagataeibacter > Komagataeibacter oboediens. The sequence continues at coordinate 346,713 of NZ_JABLUU010000001.1, forward strand.
CGCGCCGAACTGGCCACCCCGCGCGCAACCGACATTGCCGATTACGCCGGCGACCAGACCGATGAAAGCCTGATCGAACCGGGACAGATGGTGGTCACCATCACGCGTGAAGGCTTCATCAAGCGCACGCCGCTGGATGTCTTCCGCGCGCAGAACCGTGGCGGCCGTGGCCGGACGGCTGCGGGGCGGCGGGGTGACGACATCATCGTGCGCTCGTTCAACGCGCATACGCACCAGTGGGTGCTGTTCTTCTCCTCCGGCGGCAAGGCGTATCGCGAAAAGGTCTGGCGCCTGCCCGAAGCCAGCCCCACCGCCAAGGGCCGTGCGCTGGTCAACCTGCTGCCTGACCTTGGCAGCGACACGATCACCGCCGTCCTGCCCCTGCCGCAGGATGAGGAACTGTGGGAAAACCTGCACCTTGTCTTCGCCACGGCATCGGGCAGCGTGCGGCGTAACCGGCTGAGCGATTTCCGCAACATCCGCTCGTCAGGCCTGATCGCCATGAAGCTGGATGAAGATGACCGCCTGATCGGCGTCGCCACCTGCCGCGAGGGACAGGACGTGTTCCTGGGCACGCGCAACGCGCGCTGCATCCGCTTCCAGATCACCGATGACACGCTGCGCGTGTTTGCCGGTCGCGGCAGTTCGGGCGTGCGGGGCATCAGGCTGGCCGAAGGCGACAGCGTGAACAGCCTGTGCGTACTCAACCATGTCGAGGCCACGGTGGAAGAACGCGCCGCCTACCTGCGCATGGCCAATGCCCGCCGCCGCGCCGAAGCCGCGCAGGAAGGCGAGGAAGCGGAGGAGATCACGGCAGCCGATGACGGCGACACCCCGACCGACGACCTGCCACTGACCCCCGAACGCTTTGCCGAGCTTGAAGCGGCGGAGGAAGTGCTGCTGATCGTCAGCAACGCGGGCTATGGCCGCCGGTCCTCGGCCTATGACTACCGTGTCAGCGGGCGTGGCGGGCAGGGCATCAACAACATGACCTTCTCCGCCAACAAACGCGGCAACGCCGTCGTGGCGACGCTGCCGGTGCTGGCGGACACGGACATCATGCTGGTGACCGATGCGGGGCGCCTGATCCGCCTGCCCATCAATCAGGTACGCATCATGTCACGGCAGGCCAGCGGCGTGACCCTGTTCCGCCTGAACGATACGGAAGAAGTCACCAGCGTCTTCCCTGTCATGGATGACGGGGACGAAGGCGAAGACGGGGAGGGCGGCGACGCCACTGCAACCGACGCCACGCACGACAGCGACGCAGGCCATGATGACTGAGGCCACGACCCTGCGCACGGGGTTCTACCCCGGCACGTTCGATCCTGTGACCAGTGGCCACATGGATATCATCGAACGTGCGGCGGGGCTGGTAGACCGGCTGGTGATCGGGGTTGCGGAAAACCGTGACAAGCACCCCCTCCTCCCGCTGGAGGAACGGCTTGTGTGCCTGCGCACCGACATCGAACCGCTGAATGCCGGGCGCGCCATCCCTATTACCGTGGTCGGTTTTACCGGGCTGGTGGTGCATGCGGCCCGTACGCATGGGGCGCATGCAATCATTCGCGGGCTGCGGGCGGTTGCAGATTTTGAATACGAGAACCAGATGTTTGGTATGAACCAGCATATGGCACCGGACATTGACGCGCTGTTCCTGATGGCGCGGGAGGGGCATCAGTACATCTCCTCCCGGCTGGTCAAGGAAATCGCCCGGCTGGATGGGGACATTTCCGGTTTTGTCCCCCCCTTTACCCGCAGGCATATCCTGAGCCGCCTGCGTGGCTGATGGACCGGGACCGCGTGGATCGGTCCCGTTCTTCCACTCCTTCACTTTACGAAACGGATCACAATGTCTGCTACAGAAAACAAGTCCGACCTGATCAACATGGATCTCAAGACAGGACGGGTGGTGATCCGCCTGCGTCCCGACATTGCCCCGCTTGCGGCCGAGCGTATCCGCACGCTGGCGGCGGAAGGGTTTTACGACAACACCCCCTTCCATCGCGTGATCCACGGCTTCATGGCGCAGGGCGGCGACCCGACGGGCACCGGTACGTCGGGCAGCAAGCTGCCGGACCTGAAGGCCGAATTCACCAACAAGGCCAAGTTCGAACGCGGCACGGTCGGCATGGCGCGCACCATGAACCCCGACAGCGCGAACAGCCAGTTCTTCATCATGTTCGAACCCTCCCCGCACCTTGATGGCCAGTACACCATCGTGGGCCAGGTGATCGAAGGCATGGACCACATCGACCAGATCAAGCGCGGCGCGGGCCAGAGCGGCATGGTTCAGGAACCCGACCGTATCATCAAGATGCGCCCTGCTGACGCTGAAGCCTGATTGATACCCATGACCGGACAGGCGCCCCTTGGCGTCCTGCCCGGTCAGTGGCCTGTATCCGGCCACCTGCCTTTACGAAGGCAGGTGGCTGGCACGACAGCATGTTTTGCTGGCCTGATCGTGCCATGCACAGGTTGACACCCCCGCCGGGGATGTTTAGAGACCTGCCCAAGGCGTCACATCACGGGTTTTTCCCTGTTGCTGGCCCCTTCATACAGGTGATGTGAGCCGGTAGCTCAGTCGGTAGAGCATTCGACTTTTAATCGAATGGTCGTGGGTTCGAACCCCACCCGGCTCACCATTCCCTGCTTCCCCTTTCCATACAATGCTGCCATTCCCCCTTGGGGTCATGTCTTCTGTCCGGGCATCGGTTACCGGGGCGGGTGCGTTCGCGCGTGGGTATGCGAACCGGGGACATCTATAGCCCAAAATATTGAAATAGAATGGTTTATGGCCTGCCCAGGCAGCAAATGCATGGGAAAATCGCAGCCTGAATCCAGCCTGCATAAGGGATAACGGGAACCTGCAACCCATGCAGCAGGTTTATGAATGTTCGATTTAATAATTAAGTTATCTATTTGTGATTAATTTTATAATTTTATGTCTTGCTCTTGGCCTATTTTTTCAAATAAATGACCCTTCGCCATGCGGTTACAGGATATTCGCACATTCCGGCCGCTTTTAAACCCGCTATCGTTGCCGGTGCAATGGATGGCGAACGCGCCCGCCCCGCATGTATGGGCAGGCTTACCAATGTCTGTGAGAGTCCATGACCCTGCATCCCGTCCTGACCGCCGTGACCGAACGGGTCATTTCCCGTTCGGCCCGCACCCGCAAGGCGTATCTGGAACTGATCGCGCGTGAGCGTGAAAACGGCATCAGCCGCCCCCGTCTGGCCTGCGGCAATCTGGCCCATGCCATCGCGGCATCCGGGGATGACAAGGCGGGCCTGCGTTCGGCACGCGGCATGAATATCGGGATCATCACGTCTTACAACGACATGCTGTCCGCCCATCAGCCCTATGGCCGTTACCCGGACCAGATCAAGCTGTTCGCGCGCGAAGCAGGCGGCACGGCACAGGTGGCGGGGGCGACGCCCGCCATGTGCGACGGCGTGACGCAGGGACAGCCGGGCATGGAAATTTCCCTGTTCAGCCGGGACGTGATCGCCATGTCCACGGCGGTGGGGCTGAGCCACGGCATGTATGAAGGGGTCGCGATGCTGGGCATCTGCGACAAGATCGTGCCCGGCCTGCTGATCGGCGCCCTGCGCTTTGGCCACCTGCCCGCCATCCTGATCCCGTCCGGCCCGATGCCCTCAGGCCTGCCCAATAGCGAGAAGCAGCGCATCCGCCAGCTTTATGCCGAAGGCAAGGTGGGCAAGGACCGCCTGATGGATGCGGAATCCGATTCCTACCATGCGGCGGGCACCTGCACCTTCTATGGCACGGCCAACACCAACCAGATGCTGATGGAAGTGATGGGGCTGCACCTGCCCGGCTCATCCTTCGTGCCGCCCAACACAAAGCTGCGGCAGGAACTGACACGTGCCGCCATCCACCGGCTGAACGAGATCGGGGCGCGTGGCGACGACTACCGCCCGCTGGGCCTGTGCGTGGATGAACGCGCCATCGTCAATGCCGCCGTGGGCCTGCTGGCTACGGGCGGTTCCACCAACCTTGCCATCCACCTGCCGGCCATGGCGCGGGCGGCGGGGATCGTGATCGACTGGAACGACCTGGACCAGCTGTCCTCCATCGTGCCGCAGCTGACCCGTGTCTATCCCAACGGGTCCGAGGACGTGAACGCCTTCCACGCCGTGGGTGGCATGCCCAGCCTGATCGGTTCGCTGCTGGATGCGGGACTGCTGCATCCCGATATCATGACCGTGGCCCGTGGCGGCTTTGCCGAATACCGCAAGAAGCCCTGCATGCACGATGACGCATTGACATGGGAAGACGCCGGTCCGTCCACCGACGACACCATCCTGCGCGCACCGGCCAACCCCTTCCGTGCCGATGGCGGCATGAAGGTGATGGAAGGCAACTTGGGACGCGGCATTTACAAGACCAGTTCCGTCGCCCCCGAACGTTGGACGATCGAGGCCCCGGCCGCCGTGTTCGACCATCAGGAAGACGTGCTGAAAGCCTTCCGTGATGGCAGGCTGGACCGGGACGTGGTGGTTGTCGTGCGCTTCCAGGGCCCCGCCGCCAATGGCATGCCCGAACTGCACAAGCTGACGCCCACGCTGGCGGTGCTGCAGGACCGGGGGCACAAGGTGGCTCTTGTGACCGACGGCCGCATGTCGGGTGCCAGCGGCAAGGTGCCCGCCGCCATCCATATCGGTCCCGAAGCCTATGTCGGCGGGCCGCTGTCGCTGCTGCGTGACGGGGATGTCGTGCGTGTATGCGCCCGGACGGGCAGCGTCGAGACACTGGTTTCGGCCACCGAGCTGGCGAACCGTACCCCCTCCCGTCCGCCCGCGCCGCAGTTCGGCACGGGGCGCGAACTGTTCGCGCTCATGCGCGGGAATGTGGACATGCCCGAACAGGGGGCATCGGCCATCCTTGCCTCCATGGACCACATGGCCGCACAAGAAGACGCCTGACCCCGGCGCACGCGCCGCGAACCGTTGTGAAAAAGGAAGGCTGACATGGCCCGCATTGAAGACATCATGACCCTTGCCCCGGTTATACCGGTGCTGGTCATTCACGACCCCGCCCATGCCCGCCCGGTGGCCGAGGCCCTTGTGGCCGGTGGCCTGCGCGCGCTGGAAGTCACCCTGCGCACCGAATGCGCGCTGGAGGTCATTGCCGAAATGTCCAAGGTGGAAGGTGCCGTGGTCGGCGCTGGCACCGTACTGAACGGCGATGACCTGAAAAGTTCGGTGGACGCGGGCGCGCGCTTTATCGTCAGCCCCGGCCTGACCGCCAATGTGGCCCATGCCGCGAATGCGTGCGAAGTCCCGCTGCTGCCCGGCACGGCCAATGCCAGCGACATCATGCGCGGGCTGGACCTTGGGCTGACGCATTTCAAGTTCTTCCCGGCCACCGCCGCAGGCGGCATTCCGGCGCTGAAAGCCCTGTCCGCCCCGTTTGGTCAGGCGCGTTTCTGCCCTACCGGCGGCATCAAGGCCGATACGGCCGCGGACTGGCTGGGCCTGCCGTCCGTCCTGTGCGTGGGTGGATCATGGCTGGTGCCCGCAGGCACGCCGGATGTCGCGGCCATTACGGCCCGCGCGAAGCAGGCTGCATCCCTCGCGGCCTGACGCCTTCATACACCCGGCAGGCCAGCCCCGCCGGGACATGCAGGCAGATGATGAAAGTTTTTGGCGAAGCTTTTTGCAAAAAGTTTCGGAAAATGTCGCCTTTTTGAAATGAAGGCGGCACCCAAAGACTTTCATGCCCGCCCAATATTCAACACCGGATGACCGGTTACCCCACCCGACGGAATGTCAGGTTATACCGGCACGGTCCCGTCACGGCGTGATCGCCCGCCCGCAGGGCCGCCACACCGTGGAAGACAAGTCGCGATGGGCCACCCCACACGACCACATCCCCATGCCGTAGCGGCACACGACGCAGCGGGTCCGTACGGCGCAGCCCACCCCACTGGAATATTGCAGGCAGGCCAAAGGAAACCGACACCACCGGCGCGTCCAGCCGTTCATCCCGGTCCTGATGCAGCCCCATGCGGGCACCGGGGCGGTAGCCGTTGATCAGGCAGACATCGGGCACGAATCCCGCATATCCCGCCTGTCGCGCAGCTTCAGTGGCGAAATCGCGCCATGCATCTGGCATGGCGGGCCATGGCCTGCCGGTTTCCGGGTCCCGGGCGACATAACGATAGCCGCGTTCGTCGCTCCACCATCCGCCTGCCCCGCATGCGGTCATGGCGACTGACATCCGTCCCCCGCCGGGTGTCGCCATGCGGCGGAATGGCATGGCCCGCGCGATATCCCTGATCCCGGCAATCATATCGGCCGCGTGGCCCGCGGCATGGCCACGCAGTACGCATGCCCCCGTATCCAGCACCTCCGGCGAGTGCGCATATGGTGGCGGATCAAGCATGAATTCGTGCTGCATCATGGTGCGATCCCCTCCCCCGAACGAAAAAGGGCACCCATGATGGGTGCCCCTTTCCCTGACATGCCGTGGGGCCGATCAGAAGCTGTTATCGTCGCCTGCGTCGAAACCGCCGCCGCCGAAGCCACCACCATCATCGCCACCACCGGCGTCAAAGCCGGAATCGGCACTGGTGCCACCACCGGCAAACGGATCGGCGCCAGCAGCGGGTGCTGCGCTGTCACCGTAGTAGTTGTTGACCGTCTCGCTACCCGGCTGCGGCATGCCGCTGGCGAATCCGCCCGCGTCATGATGGCCGCTGAACAGGCCCGTCAGCGCATTGCCCATCATCATGCCACCGGCGACACCCGCCGCCGTGGTCAGGGCCGAGCCAAGGAACCCCGAACCACGCGCGGGGAACATGCCCGGCTGCATGCCCGGCGGGTAGACCGGCTGCGGCGGCGGGGCGGACGGTGCGGCTGCACCCCAGCCCGGCGGCGGGGCAGCCTGCGCGCGCTGCTGCCCGCCACCGAACATACCGCTAAGGAAGCCACCACCGGACGAAGGCTGGGAAGGCTGCTGCTGAAGCTGCTGGATCTGCTGCTGCGCCTGCTGCAGCTGCCACTGGAGCTGGCGAATCTGGTTCTGTGCCTCCGCCAGGGCAGCTTCCTGCACCACGGCAGTCTGGGTGATGCGATAGCGGGCTTCAGGATATTTCTGGAACATCTCCCCGATATACTGGTCGGCCTGCGGGTCGATTGGCGGAAGGGCGTTGGCCGTCTGGGGCACGCTGCCGGGGGCACTGCCCCCGACGCGGGCAAAAAACTGTGTGATCAGTTGACGTTCCTGGTCATTCATCCTGTCTGTCCTGCCTTGGGCTGGGGATAGCGTTTCCCTGCCGATGTGGTTTGTCCGGGCACAATAAGCAAGGGCGGATCGGGCGATGCATGGCCGATCCGGGCTTAGGGCACGCCCTACCTTCCGGTCGGGGCCGCATAACGGTATGCTGTCCGGCGATTTTGCGCCAGATGGTGCATACCTGTCCCCGTTTTGCGGAGCATCTTGTTCATGGACCCGGCCCCCGTGCCCCGATCACCCACATCCTCCCGCCCGCTGTCGTTTCAGGGGCTGATCCTGAAACTGCACCAGTTCTGGTCCGATCAGGGCTGCGCCATCCTCCAGCCCTATGACACGGAAGTGGGCGCGGGCACGCTGTCGCCGCATACCACGCTGCGCGCGCTGGGATCGAAGCCGTGGAAAGCGGCCTATGTCCAGCCCTGCCGCCGCCCGTCCGATGGGCGCTATGGCGAAAACCCGAATCGGCTGCAGCACTATTACCAGTATCAGGTACTGCTCAAGCCCACGCCGGAAGACAGCCAGAAGCTGCTGCTGGACAGCTACCGCGCCATCGGCATCGACCCGCTGGAACACGACATCCGCTTTGTCGAGGATGACTGGGAAAACCCCACCATCGGCGCATGGGGCCTTGGGTGGGAAGTCTGGTGCGACGGGATGGAGGTGACGCAGTTCACCTACTTCCAGCAGGTGGGCGGCATTCCCACCGTCATGCCCTCGACCGAACTGACCTACGGGCTGGAGCGCCTGGCGATGTACGTGCAGGGAATCGAGAATGTCTATGACCTCGATTTCAACGGCCAGGGCCTGAAATACGGCGACGTGTTCCTGCGCGCGGAGCAGGACTATTCCCGCCACAACTTCGAGGTGGCGGACGTGGAGATGCTGCACCGCCACTTCATCGATGCCGAGCGCGAATCCACCGCCCTTGCCGAAGCGGGCCTGGCCCAGCCCGCCTATGACCAGTGCCTGAAGGCCAGTCACCTGTTCAACCTGCTTGACGCACGCGGCGTGATCAGCGTCAGCGAGCGTGCATCCTATATCGGCCGCGTCCGCACGCTGGCCAAACGCTGCTGCGAAGCGTGGCTGGCGGGCGAGGAATAAAAGAACATGCCCGAACTTCTTATCGAACTCTTTTCCGAGGAAATCCCCGCCCGCATGCAGGCACGCGGGGCGCAGGACCTTGAACGCCTGGTGTGCGAGGCACTCGCCCCGCTGAACCCGCGCGATGCCACGGCATTCGCAGGCCCGCGCCGCATCGCGCTGTCGCTTACGGTGGATGCCATGGTGCCCGGCGGCACGGTGAATGAACGCGGCCCGCGTGAAAGTGCGCCGGAAAAGGCGCTGGCCGGCTTCATGCGCAAGCATGGGGTGGAGCGTGACGCGCTGGTGGCGGAAAACGGATTCTGGGTACTGCACCGGGATATTCCCGCCATTCCGGCGGCACAGCAGATCGCAGCCGTCCTGCCCGGCCTGCTGCGCCGCTTTCCGTGGCCCAAATCCATGCGCTGGGGTGTTGGCAGCGCCTTTACATGGGTGCGGCCCCTGCGCCGGATCGTATGCATCCTTGATGGCGTGGTCGTGGACTTCACGCTGGCGGAAGGCGAGGATAACGGCCATGGCCTGAAATCCGGCAACCTGACCGAAGGCCACCGCTTCACCGCCCCGGGCGCGTTTGCCGTAACCGGCACGAAGGAATGGCTGGATGGCCTGCGCGCACACCAGGTCGAACCCGACGCCGCCGCGCGCCGCACCACCATTGCCGAAGGTGTGGCAGGCCTGGCGGCCGAGGAAGGGCTGAGCGTCGTGGCTGATCCCGGCCTGATTGACGAGGTGGCGGGACTGACCGAATGGCCGGTGCCGTTCCTTGGCCAGATCGACGACGAATTCATGACCCTGCCGCCCGAGGTGATGCAGGTGTCCATGCGCGTGAACCAGCGATATTTCGCGCTGCGCAATGCCGATGGATCGGCCGCGCCCCGCTTTGCCTTCGTCGCCAATCTGGTGCCCAGCGACGGCGGCGCGCTGACCATTGCAGGCAATGAACGCGTGTTGCGCGCCCGCTTTGCCGATGCCCGCCATTTCTGGGACCTTGACCGTGCCCGCACGCTGGAAAGCCGCGCGCCCGCGCTGGACAGGATCGTGTTCCACGCATCGCTTGGCAGCCAGGGCGCGCGCGTGCGGCGCATTGTCCGCCTTGCCGGCCTGCTGGCCCCGCTGACGGGTGCGGACACGGCACAGGCCGAACGCGCGGCCCTGCTGTGCAAGGCGGACCTGACCACCGGCATGGTAGGCGAGTTCCCTGAACTTCAGGGCATCATGGGGGCCTATTACGCCCGCCACGATGGTGAACCCGACGCCGTGGCCGATGCCATTGGCGCACATTACATGCCACGCGGGCCGCACGATGACGTGCCCCATGCCCCGGTTTCGGTCACGGTGGCGCTGGCGGACAAGATCGACATGCTGGTCGCCTTCTTTGCCGTGGGTGAAAAACCGGGCGGATCGGGCGATCCTTACGCCCTGCGGCGCGCAGCCCTTGGGGTTATCCGCATCATCCGCGAAAACGGGCTGCGGCTGGATCTGGCCAAGGTGTTCTGGGAAGCGGCACAGGGCCTGCCCGAAGCCATGCGCCTTGCCCCCGACCTTGACGTGTTGCCGGAATTCGTGGCCGACCGCCTGCGCGTGCAGCTACGTGGCGAAGGCGCGCGGCATGACATCCTGGCCGCCGTATCGGTTGGCAATACGGATACGGACATCGTGCGCCTGCTGGCGCGTGCGAAGGCCATTGCCGACATGCTGGAAACAGAGGACGGGCGCAACATGCTGGCGGCGACCAAGCGCGCGGCCAATATCCTGCGCATCGAGGACCGCAAGGACGGCCCGCATGAGGGCACGCCCAACCCCGCGCTGTATACCCAGCCCGAGGAAAAGGCGCTGGCTGACCAGCTTCAGAAAACCATTCCGGCAGTTGAGCAGGCCATCGCACAGGAACGCTACGAAGACGCGATGCGTGACGTGGCCGCCCTGCGTCCCGCCCTTGACCAGTTCTTTGACAAGGTCACGGTGAATGACGCTGATCCCGCCGTGCGCGCGAACCGCCTGCGGCTTCTGTCGGAACTGCGCCGCATGACGGTGCTGATCGCCGATTTCAGCCAGATCGAGGGCTGAACAGCCTGCTGATAAAAGTTTTTGGGTGCCACCTTTTTAAAAAAAAGCGGCACCCAAAAACTTCTGAAAGATACTGCGGCCTGTCCGCAGGTCTCAGGCCAGATACACCAGCCGCGCGCGCCGCGCACCATGCAGCACGACCACCGCGTTCTGCCGGAACAGCCGTGCAAGACGCAGCCCGCGCGCCAGCGGCACCTGCACCGCATATGATGGTTCGGACCACCGGCCCAGCCGCCCTTCCCCCAATGCATGGGGTACGTCGCGCAGGTACTGCGCCAGCGCATGCATCATCCGCCGGTTCCAGCCATCCGCATACAGCCTGCCGCCGGGGTTGCATGCGCTCAGCAGCACGATATCCCCTTCTGGCGCCCGACCGCGCCAGCGCGGCCTGTGACCAATGCGGATGACCGGCAGGCCGGGCACATGGTAGGTACTCAGCCGATAGGCGCGGTGAACGGCGACGGTCGGGGGAAGGATACCTGCCATCAGTCCTTCTTGTCCGCCGTTTCGCCAAAGGTATCATTCCGGTGCACCCAGGCGGACATGAGCAGCCCGAAACCGAACATGACCATGAGCATGGCCGACCCGCCATAGGAAATCAGCGGCAGCGGCACGCCACCCACCGGGATCGCCCCCATCACCATGGACAGGTTGACTGCGCAGTAGAGAAAGAAGTTGACTGAAATGCCCAGCCCCAGCAGCCGCCCGAACTGGTTGCGGCTGCGCATGGAAATCAGCATGCCGCCAAAGACCAGCAGCAGCAGCATGCCGATAACGGTAATGCCGCCGACATAGCCCCATTCCTCGGCAATCATGGTGAAAATGAAGTCGGTCTGCTTTTCAGGCAGGAAGTTCAGCTGCCCCTGCGTGCCATGCAGGTATCCCTGCCCCCACATGCCCCCCGAACCCAACGCAATCTTGGACTGGATGATATTGTAGCCCGCCCCCAGCGGGTCGCTTTCAGGGTGCAGAAAGGTCGTGACCCGCGCCTTCTGGTAATCATGCAGGTGGCCATAGGCAATCTTGGCCAGAAACGGCATGGGCAGGATCAGCAGCGCGATCTGCCACAGCCGCATGCCGGCGGCGAAAAACATGCAGGCCCCCACCGTGCCGATAATGACGGCGGTGCCAAGATTGGGTTCCTTGAGCACAAGAGCAACCGGCACCAGCACCATGATGGCAGGGGGCACCAGCAGCAGCGGATTGCCCATGCGGCGGTAACTGATCTTGTGAAACCACGCCGCCAGCATCAGGACGAGGGCAATCTTCGCCAGTTCCGATGGCTGCACCTGCAGGCCACCCAGCATGAGCCATCGCTCCGCCCCCTTGCCCACGTGCCCCATGCGCAGCACGGCCACAAGCAGGATGAGGGAGAATATATAGAGCGGCCACGCCATGCGTACCAGAATGGCCGGACTCATCAACGAAATGCCCAGCATCATGACCACGCCAAAGCAGAAGCGGATGGACTGTGGCCCCGCGAACGGCCGCGACGTGCCGCCGCCCGCTGAATAAAGCGCCCCATATCCCACTACCGCCAGCGCGCAGATCAGCAGCACGTACAGCCAGTTGACCTGCCACAGCTTGGTCAGGATCTGGAAATTGGGTTCGGCACGCAGAAGGCGCTTCTGGAATTTCATTCCATTCTCCACATCTGGCACGGCAATGGCATGGCTGGCCCCAGGAGGTGCCTGGGGGCAGGTCAGTCCACTTCGGCCTGCGCCACTTCCTGTCCCGGCGGTTCACGGTGGTTGACCGGGTCGCGGCGCAGGGTATCGGTCATGATATCACGCGCAAGGGGGGCGGCGACATCAGCGCCCGCATTGCCATGCTCGATCACCACCGCCGTGGCGTAACGCGGCGCGTCATACGGGGCATAGCAGATGAACAGCGCATGGGGGCGGTACTCCCATGGCAGGTTGGCGGAATTGAAGTGGCCGCTTTCACGCATCGCGCGGGACACGCGACGCACCTGCGCCGAGCCGGTCTTGCCCGCCATCTGCACGCCCGGAATATCCAGCCGGGCCTTGGGCGCCGTGCCGCCTTCTTCATTCACCACCGCGTACATGCCCGCACGGATGTCCTGAAAGAAATGATCCGGCATATCCATGCCCGACGCATGGCCAAGATCGGCCAGCGCCGCCGTGCGTCCCGCGATGGACCGGATCAGGTGCGGCTGCACGTCCCGCCCCGTGGCAATGCGCGATGCGTAGGTCGCCAGTTGCAGCGGGGTGACCTGCACGAATCCCTGCCCGATGCCACTGACAATGGTATCGCCACCATTCCAGTGATGCCCATGCTTGCGCCGCCACGTTGGCGTGGGGATCAGGCCCTGCCGCACATGGGGCAGTTCGATATCCGGCAGTTTCGCCCCCAGCCCGAACAGTTCGGACGTGGCCGCGATCGCATCCATCCCCGTCCGGCGCGCGACTTCGTAAAAGAAGACGTCGCAGGAATACTTGAGCCCCTGACGCAGGTTGATCGACCCATGCCCGTAGCGCGACCAGCAGTGGAACCGCGTGCCGCCCACGTCAATGTAACCGGGGCAGCTGATCCGGTCGGACGGTGACAGCGTGCCCGCGCGCAGCGCCGCCATGGCCACGGCGGGCTTGAAGGTGGAACCGGGGGGATACAGCCCCGACACCGCCTTGTTGATCAGCGGGGTCTGGCTGTTGTTGGTCCATTCGATCCACTGGGCCTGGCTTACGCCACTATCGAACAGGGAGGGATCAAAGGACGGGTTGCTGACCATGGCCAGCACCTCACCATTACGGCAGTCCATCACCACGGCACTGGCCGACTGGTCGGCAATACGGCCCAGCACCTGCTGCTGCAGGCCGCTGTCGATCGTCAGCGCGATCTCGTCACCCGCCAGCCCCTCGTCACGGTCCAGTTCGGCCATGACGCGACCAACGGCGTTGACCTCCATCTCGACGGAGCCGACCTGCCCGCGCAGACTGCTGTCCTGCGTCTGCTCGATCCCTGAACGACCGACACGCATGCCCGGCAGCGCAAGCTCGGCATTATGCACGACGTCCTTTTCCGCAGGCGGAGCGACATATCCCACCACATGCGCCAGCAGCGGACCAAAGGGATAGACACGCGTGGTGCCCACGTCGATCAGCACGCCGGGCAGCGAGGGCATGTTCAGTTCCAGCCGCGCCATGTCATCCCATGACAGGAAATCACGCAGCATGATCGGGATGAACCGCCGCTTGTGACGCAATTCGTGTTCGATACGCGTCAGGTCACGCGGTTCCAGCGGCACAAGCTGGGCAAAGCGTTCCAGCGTGCCGGGAATATCGGTGGTTTCTTCCGCCAGCAGCAGCGCGCGCCAGTTGATGCGGTTGGATGCAACCGAAATGCCGAACCGGTCCGTGATCCGCCCGCGCGGCGGCGCGAAGAAGCGTTTGCTCAGGCGGTTGTTTTCCGCAAGCTTCGCATAATGACTGCCATTGAGAACCTGAAGCCCGTACAGACGTTCCCCCAATGCACCCAGCACCGCGCCCTGCGCTGCCATGAGCAAAAGGGCACGGCGGGTGAATACGCCACGGGAAGGATTCTTGCCTTCCTCGGGACGGGACATGAGCCGGTTGCCGGATTTCTTCTTACGAAACTTCATTCATTTATCCGGCACGGGCGCACTATCGCATCCGCTTCAGGAAGGATCCGCGTTATTGACGACAAAACGGTAGGTCCAGACAAACCCTGTATACAGGACAGGAAAACTGCCGATGGCCAGGACTGTCTCGAAAACAAAGGGTAGAAACTCCACAATATGCAATGCCAGTGCGGAACACAGCACCCATTGTAGCGCCGTAACGCCCACCATCACCACGCCAAACACAAACCAGAGTACAAAAAAATTGACCCGTGCCAGCGTATAGCGTCCCGACAGCGCGACCCCGTGCACGATCAGCATCATCAACAGCATGACCCCGGCAGGCCCGAAGCTGAGGATATCTGCCCATATTCCCAGCACGAACACCGCAAGCGACGGCATGAAGGCGGGAACAAAGACCGACCACAGGAAAATGGTGGCCATGATGATGGCCGGCATCAGTTCCACCTGCCCCGGCAGGTTCAGCGGTGCCGACAGCACCAGCGTCACGAAAAACACGAACAGGCACGGTATGCTGCTGCGCACGCCGTTGTCGATCAGGTAACCCAGCCCCGAACGCGGGTGGATGCCAGGCCGGATGGGGGGCGGCGTGAAGTTTTTCATCCATGCAGCCCCTGATCAGGGTGAGACTGGAACTGTGACGGCAGGGACAGCGTGCGCCCGACGGACGGCAGCGGCACGCGCCCCGGCGCATCCGGCGGGGATACGCTGTCCTCGTAATCGAATATCCGCAGGATATCGACATGGTCCAGCGCGGCGGCCGGCACCACAACCGGCTGTCCCGGGCGCAGGTAATGCACATGCCCCACCGGCAGGCCGGCGGGCAGGCTTTCGATTTCCCCGTTGGTCACGACACGCTCGCCCTCGATCGGGGCATTGTCCTGAGGATAGAAGATGATGCGCGGCAGGGCGGTATTGTCCCCCGCCATGATCGCCGCCGCGTGGCTGGATTCCAGCGTGACCGGCAGGCGACTGGACGAATCGGTAATCAGCAGTACCCGCACCGACCGCTTGCCCACTTCGGTAACCCGGCCCACCAGCCCCGATCCATCCAGCGCGATCCCGCCCTTGCGGACTGCCGTGTCAGGATTGATCGCCAGCAGCACGGCGCGCGCGTACAGCCCGCTGGTATCACGCACCACGCGCCCGGTGACAAAGGCAGGCGCGTTATCAGGAATCCAGTGCAGGTTTGATTTCAGCGCGGCATTTTCATCTGCCAGCGCCGCCGCCACGTCATACCAGTGGCGCAGCGACACGTTTTCGGCGCGCAGGCGGATATTCTCGGCTTCAAGGTTGCGGATGTCCTGCAGGTTGCCCGACAGCCAGCGCAGCTTCGCCTGCGGCCACGCCACCAGCCCGTAGGCCGGGGCCAGCAGGTCCGCCGTCTGCATGCGCAGTTTTTCAATAAGCGGTCGATCTGCCTTGCCCAGCAGGATCACCCCGCAGGCCACAAGGATCAACGCAGGCAGGACCAGCTTGCCAAGCGCCTGACGGAACTGGATGGAAACAGGCATCAGCCCACCTTTCCACGCGCAACGGTTACGTCACGCCTGCCGGGTCGTCCAATACTGCCTGATCGCCGGACCTGCATCGTCCTGCGTCTCCCCCATCAGCACGCTGCCCTCCATCCGCAGCAGGCAGCGCACTTGTCCCGTTCGTCAGTACATACTTGTCAGTACATTGCGCAGACGCTTCATTTCCTCCAGCGCGCGCCCCGTGCCCATCGCCACGCAGGACAGCGCGTCCTCACCCACCGTAACCGGCAGGCCGGTTTCACGCCGCAGCACTTCATCCAGACGGTAAAGCAGCGCACCGCCACCCGTCAGGACAATGCCCTTGTCCACGATATCGGCCGCCAGTTCCGGTGGCGTATTTTCAAGCGCCGTGGTCACCGCGTCAAGAATCTGGCTGACCGGTTCGGCCAGGCTGTCGGCAATCTGCGCCTGAGACACCACGACTTCACGCGGGACGCCATTGATCAGGTCGCGCCCCTTGACCTCGCGCCACGGACCCGGATCATCCGGGTCATCAGGCGGCATGGCGGAGCCGAGGTGGATCTTGATCTGTTCGGCCGAGCTTTCACCGATCAGCAGGTTATGGTTGCGACGGATGTAGGAGATGATCGCCTCATCCATCTTGTCGCCACCCACCCGCACGGAACGGGCGTACACGATACCGCCAAGCGAGATCACGGCCACTTCCGTCGTGCCACCACCGATATCGACGATCATGCTGCCCGATGGTTCGGTTACGGGCAGGCCCGCGCCGATGGCAGCGGCCATGGGTTCCTCGATCAGGAACACCTTGCGCGCGCCTGCGCTTTCAGCACTTTCCTGAATTGCGCGGCGTTCCACCGCGGTCGAGCCGGAGGGCACGCACACGATGATGAGCGGGCTAGCGAACATGCGGCGGTTATGCACCTTGCGGATGAAATGCTTGATCATTTCTTCCGCAACTTCAAAATCCGCAATCACGCCATCACGCAGCGGGCGGATGGCCGTGATATTGCCGGGGGTACGGCCAACCATCTGCTTGGCTTCCTCACCGACTGCAAGAACCTGTTTCTTGCCCCGTACCTCTGCCAGCGCGACGACCGACGGTTCATTCAGGACGATACCCCGCCCCTTGACGTAAACCAGCGTATTCGCCGTGCCGAGGTCGATCGCCATGTCAGCGGAAAGCAGACCCAGTACACGAGCAAACATCCAGAACTCCCGACAACAACACCAGACAGGACCGTCCCACATCCCGACCGGCAATGCATGCCCTCACGGCATACCTGCGTAACGTCGAAAACCGTCTGGATCAGGTTGAGGGATTACCGGCGCAGACAGGGAGGGGCAAGAGGCCAGACAATTTTAATTTGTTAAAATCTTCACACTTTGGGCGATTGTTACAAAATGCCCCGCTTTCGTCATGGCCAAACCACATGGGCCATACCATTTTGAAGCCTCAGGCGGCAGGGATGTCATTGTGCCATCCATGTCCGCGATACCGGAAAAACGTACATGAAGATTACATTTCCCCGCATGACCATCCGCCCGACGGCACTCCTTGCCGCGGGGCTGTGCCTTGGCCTTGGCGCGTGCGAGGACACCCGCGATCCCGGCCAGCGCGCCATTGGCGGCGGCCTGCTGGGCGCAGGCGGCGGTGCGCTGATCGGCGGCCTGGCCGGTGGCGGGCGCGGGGCGGCCATCGGCGCGCTGGCCGGTGGCGCCGGCGGGGCTGCGATCGGGGCCGCGACAACACCCCCGCGCCGCCCCCGCACGGAAGCCCCGTCCACCATATGCCCCGACGGGCGCGTGCTGCCGCCGGGCTATCCCCCCCAGTCCTGCCCGCAGGCCGCAGGCGCGCCGCGCGCAGCCTATCCCGCCCAGCAACAGGGCGGCGGCTATGGCTATGCCCAGCCCAGCTATCCCCAGCAGGGTGGTTATTACGGGCAGCAGGGCGGCTATTACGGACAGCAGCAGGGGGGGTATTACGGCCAGTCCACCGGATACGGGCAGGAAGGCTATCCCCAGCAGGGCGCCTATCCGCAGGAAGGCGCGTATCCCGCAGGATATGACGGCTACTGACCCGCGCGAAGCAGGCCCCGTACAACAGAACACCCCGCCACGGACTGTCCCGTGGCGGGGTGTTTTACCAGAAGCGGCCCGGCAGGCGGCGGTCAGGCATCCAGCGCTGCAGGTTCCGCACGATCACGCTTGACCAGCAGCTTGTTCAGCGCATGGACATAGGCGCGCACGGCTGAAACCAGCGTATCGGCATCCGCCCCCTGCCCGTCCACCAGCTTGCCGCCCTCTTCCAGACGGACCGAGGTGCGGGCCTGCGCGTCGCTGCCTTCGGTCACGGCGCCAACGGAATACAGCTGCAGGGTGGCGTCATGGGCGACAATGGCGCGGATCGCGTTGAACGCGGCGTCAACCGGTCCCTGCCCTTCCGCATGGCCTTCCTTGCGCTCACCATCGACTTCCAGCACCAGATCGGCCGTGGCGGGACGGCGGGATCCGGCGGTCACGTCCAGCGAGACAAAGCGGATGCGGGCGTGATCACGCACCTCATCATCGACCAGCGCCACCAGATCTTCGTCGTAGATGACTTTCTTGCGGTCTGCCAGATCCTTGAAGCGGCTGAAAGCCTCGTTGAACTGCGCTTCTTCCAGATTGTCGTAGCCCATCGCCTTCAGCTTGTCGCGGAAGGCCGCGCGCCCCGAATGCTTGCCCAGCACCAGCGACGACCGGGTCCAGCCCACGCTTTCGGGCGTCATGATCTCATACGTTGCGGCGTTTTTCAGGATGCCATCCTGATGGATGCCGCTTTCATGCGCAAACGCGTTGCGGCCCACGATGGCCTTGTTGGGCTGCACGTCAAAGCCGGTGATGGTGGCCAGCATGCGCGAGGTACGCAGCAGGCGCTCGGTATGGATGCCGGTAGTGAACGGCAGCACGTCATGGCGCGTGCGCAGCACCATGATGATTTCCTCCAGCGCCGCGTTGCCCGCGCGCTCGCCAATGCCGTTGATGGTGCATTCCACCTGCCGTGCCCCGGCCTTCAGCGCGGCGACCGTGTTGGCAACACCCAGCCCCAGGTCGTTGTGGTTGTGGGTGGAGAAGATCACCCCGTCCGCGCCCGGTACGCGGGCGCGCAGGTCGGCAAAGATGCGGGCCATGTCCTCGGGCGTGGAATAGCCCACGGTGTCGGGAATGTTGATGGTGGTCGCACCCGCGCGGATGGCGGTTTCCACACAGCGGCACAGGAAATCGGGATCGGTGCGCGATCCATCTTCGGCCGACCACTCCACGTCATCGGTGAACTGACGGGCGGCGCGGTTGCCGGCCTCGATCACCTCCAGAACCGTTTCGGGCTCCATGCGCAGCTTGTACTTCATGTGCAGCGGCGATGTGGAGATGAAGTTGTGGATACGCCCGCGCTTCGCCGGCCGGATCGCCTCGCCCGCGCTGGCGATGTCGTTCCTGCCGCCGCTGCGCGCCAGCGCGCATACGACAGTGTCCTTCACCTTCTGCGCGATCTGGTAGACGCTGTCGAAATCCCCCTTCGACGCGACGGGAAAGCCCGCTTCCATCACGTCCACGCCCAGTTCCTCCAGCGCTTCGGCCATGCGCAGCTTTTCCGTGAGGTTCATGGAAAAACCGGGTGACTGCTCCCCGTCACGCAGGGTCGTGTCGAAGATGATGACGCGATTGGGGTCGATACGGCCAAAGGAAGGATGGTCGATGCTCATGGTAATACCTTCTTGTGGGACGGGAGGCGGCACGGTTGCGTGCCCCTGTCATTCGTGTTCGCAGGCCGGCGTGAACCGGCGAGATCAGATCCCCTGGGCGCGCCGGCACGCAGCCGGCCCTGATCGCTCAGGGGCGGATAAGTCGAAGACGAAGAAGCCCGGCACCAGCACATGCGCGCGCGGACAGGTGCGCGTGTGCGCCCGTTCCAGCCCCAGCAATGTGCGCTATCGCTACCATGGCGCGCACAATACAGGCCCGAACCCCGATTGCAACCGTAAAAGCGCCCGCTTTCCCCATCACGCGCCGCGTCAGCCCGTGGCATGCGTCACCATGCTATCGGTTGCGAAATAGCGGTCGATCGCCTGCACCATGGCGCCGGCCACCACCATGCGGTGGGCGGCCTGGCGCAGGGCGGCTTCGTCCATGTGGTTGGACATGAACCCCATCTCCACCAGGACCGAGGGGATATCGGCCGATTTCAGCACCACGAACGAGGCATGGCGCGAAGGATGCTGCAACAGCCCGATACGCGGGCGGAAGGCGGTGACAATGCTGCTGGCCATGTGGGCGGCACCGTGACGGGTTTCCTCGGTCACGAGGCTGGCGAGGATTTCCTGCACTTCGGGCGAATCCGCATGTACCTGCGGGCCGCCATAGCGGTCGGCGCTGTTTTCCGTCTGCGCCAGCATGGCCGTCTGCCGGTCCGACGCCTTTGATGACAGGGTATAGACACTGGCCCCACGCACCGCGCGGTTGGTCAGGGCATCAGCATGCATGGATATGAACAGCGACGCCCTGTGGCTGTGGGCGATGTCCACCCGTCCCTCCAGCGGGATGAAACGGTCATCCGCGCGCGTCATCGCGACGCGGTACCGCCCGCTGGCTTCAAGCTGGCGCTGCAGTTCGCTGGCCGCGGCTTCCGCCACATGCTTTTCATATGTGCCGGAAATACCGATCGCGCCGGGGTCCTTGCCGCCATGGCCGGGATCCAGCATGACCAGCGGTTTTGGCGGCGCGGCGCGGCCCACAATGGCGGGGGCGTGCAGCGGCGCATGGGCCGGATGGGCGACATGACGGGCGGCTGCGGCGGGCACATGGGCATGAACGGGCGCATGCGCCGTCACCCGCGCCAGTGCTGCGGACGGCACCAGCCCCGTCAGCCCTCCCACCAGCATGCGCCGCGTCAAGTCAGGCACGCGCGTATGCCCGTCATCGCCCCATGGCGCGCGGGGGTGGGCATCATTTCCATCCGGCCGGCCTGTCGGCATGCATCTTGTTCCGGTCAAAAACAGTTATGGGTCCGTCCGCTTCCCTTATCACCGTACGGGCCGGGCGTCAGCGGGATAAACGCACGCCCCCCTTGCAGGAATGGATTCATTGCGCCATGCTTCCCAGCCGTGATGGACCACGCCAAGTCCGGCTGCCTTGCTGGCATGTCCGAAACGGCAGGATGCCAGAAGGCATGATTTTCTCCATCCGGCATGCATCATGCATGCGCGGCATACGCTTACCGGCTTTTTTCCGGCCACGCCACGGCGTGGGGGCACATGCCGCGCACGACCTGACGCTGCCGCGCCGGTGTTCCCCATCGACAGGAAACCGGATGGCATACCCGTCGATACGGAAGGTCCCGCCCCGGCAATAAGGCCGGGCCGCGCCCTCCCCAGCCATGACCGAGGATGGATTGAACACCACGCGGGTTTTTGCCGCACATGCGATGACCCCATGCCCGAACGCGGGCGGCGCCACGGCGCCGCATCCGCATGTCAGCCATGGCCTGTCCGCCCGCGCGCCGCGCGGTGGTGTTCCGTCCGGGTCCGGTCGCCCGTTTTTTCATGTTTCTGTCCGTTCCCCTTACGTCCCCCTGCCGCCACAAAAGACGCGCGCAGCCCGGATGCCGGAACGTGACATACCGGAGTGCGCCTATTTATGAGCAAACGCATGCTGATCGACACGACCCACGCGGAAGAAACCCGCGTGGTCGTGATGGATGGTAACCACCTGGAAGATTACGATGTTGAAGCCGCTTCAAAAAAGCAGCTGAAGGGCAACATCTATCTGGCCAAGGTTATCCGCGTGGAACCCAGCCTTCAGGCTGCGTTCGTGGATTATGGCGGCAACCGCCACGGGTTCCTTGCCTTCAGTGAAATCCACCCTGACTATTACCAGATCCCCGTAGCCGACCGCGAAAAGCTGCTGGCGCTGCAGGAAGAGGAACGCCGCGCGGAAGAAGAACGCCGCGCCCGCGATGACGAGGAAGACGACGCCCCCCGCGCCGAGGACGAGGCCGACGCCCCGGTTGATCAGGACGGCGACGAACCCGAAACCGTAGGCGGCGAAAACGATACCGGCGACGAAGCGCAGGCCCAGCGCCGCATCGCGCGCTTCCTGCGCAACTATAAGATTCAGGAAGTCATCCGCCGCCGCCAGATCCTGCTGGTGCAGGTGGTCAAGGAAGAACGCGGCAACAAGGGTGCGGCGCTGACCACATACGTCTCGCTGGCGGGCCGCTACTGCGTGCTGATGCCCAACTCGCTGCGTGGCGGGGGCGTTTCGCGCAAGATCACGTCGGTGGCCGACCGCCGTCGCCTGCGTGACATCATTACCGAACTGCAGATCCCGCGCGGCATGGCCATGATCGTGCGCACCGCCGGCGCCCAGCGCCCGCGCGCCGAAATCATGCGCGACTGCGAATACCTGCTGCGCCTGTGGGACGACATCCGCCAGCATACGCTGGAATCGGTCGCACCTGCGCTGATCTATGAAGAAGCCAGCCTGATCAAGCGCGCCATCCGCGACATCTACACCCGCGAAGTCAGCGAGATCCTGATCGATGGCGAGCCGGGCTGGAAATCCGCGCGTGAATTCATGCGCATGCTCATGCCGCAGAACGCGCAGAAGGTGAAGCTGTGGCAGGACCATGAACAGACCCTGTTCTCCCACTACAAGGTGGAGGGGCTGCTGGATTCCATGCTCTCGCCGTCCGTGCAGCTGAAATCGGGTGGCTATCTGGTCATCAACCAGACCGAGGCGCTGGTCGCGATCGACGTGAACTCGGGCCGCGCCACGCGGGAGCGCAATATCGAGGAAACGGCACTGCGCACCAACCTCGAAGCCGCCGAGGAAGTCGCCCGCCAGCTGCGCCTGCGCGATCTGGCCGGGCTGATCGTCATCGACTTCATCGACATGGAAAGCCGCAAGCACAACGGCATGGTCGAGCGGAAGCTGAAGGACGCCCTGCGCACCGACCGCGCGCGCATCCAGGTTGGCCAGATCTCGCATTTCGGCCTGCTGGAAATGTCGCGCCAGCGCCTGCGTCCCTCCATTGCCGAATCCGCCTTCATGCCCTGCCCGCACTGTCAGGGCACCGGCATCGTGCGCGGGATCGAAAGCTCGGCACTGCACGTGCTGCGCGCGATCGAGGAAGAGGGCATGCAGCGCAAGGCGGCGGAAATCTCCGTTGGCGTCGCGCCGGAAATCGCTTTCTACATCCTCAACCACAAGCGCAACTGGCTGTCAGAAATCGAAACCCGCCACAAGATGCAGGTTTCCTTCGCCCCCGATGCCGCCCTGCAGCCGCAGGAATGCAAGATCGAGCGCGTACGCCAGCAGACGGCCCGCTTTGACGCACCGGTGATCGAACACGCCCCGGCCGAAAGCAGCCATGTGCGTGAAATCCAGATCCAGGCCGAGCCGCCCGCAGCCGATGCCACGCCAGACGCCGTCGCCACGACGGATGAGGATGAGGATATCGCATCGGGTACCGACCACCGCCGTCGCCGCCGTCGCCGTCGCCGTCGTGGTGGTGCCGCAGCACAGGCCGGACAGACGCAGGCAGCCGAGGATACGGCTACGGAACAGGCACCGGCTCCGGTCGCGCCGACGCCCGCACCGGAACCCGCGCCGCGCGAAGTCTATCGTGGCCCCACCCCGGCCGATCCGTACGGCGATGCGATCATCGACATCTTTGACGTGATCGAACAGACAACCGCACCGAGCGAAGTGGTTGTCGAAGCCGATCCGGTCGTGGTCGAAGTGGAGGAAGCCGCCACGCCCCCCGTTGCCGAGGAAGAAACCACCAAGCCGCGCCGCACGCGTCGCCGCACGCGCCGTCGTACCACCCCGGTCGAAAACGGGGCCGCCCCCGTGACACAGGACGCCGAGGCCACGGCCGCCCCGGTTGCCGAACCTGCCGTCCCGGCCGTGGAAGCGGAAGCCGCCGAACCCGAAGCTGCTCCCGCACCTGCGGAACCGGCTGCGGAAGAAGCGCCCAAGCGCCGCCGCCGTGCCAGCACGACCACCACGCGCCGCACGACCAGCCGCCGCAAGGCTGCTGAACCGGTAACCGAGGAACCGGCAGAGGAAACCAAGGCAAAACCGGTGGACGAACCGGCAGCTGAGGAAGCCGCCCCCGCCAGGCCTGCGCGCAAGCGTGCGGCCAGCCGCAGCACGGGCACGACGGCCACCACACGCCGCCGCACCACCCGCACGGCGGCAAAGACGGCGGACAAGGCCGAGGAACCGGTGGTGGAAACACCCGCCACGACCGAAGCCGCCGCACCCGCCACGGAAGAAGCCCCCAAGCGCCGTCGTGTCACGCGCCGCAAGAAGGCTGAACCCGTAGCGGATGCAGCAGCCGATGCGACCCCGGTCGAGGCCGAGGCCAAAACGGCGGACGCCAAAGCGGAAAAGGCTGAAAAGCCCGCCCCGAAAAAGCGGACCACAACCCGCAAGACGGCCACGACCACGACGGCAACCCGCCGTCGTCGCAAAAAGGCTGATGAGGCGGCGGAAGCCACCGACACCCCGGTGGACACGGCCATTACGCCGGTCGACGTGGATGCGACCCCGACCACCCACCGTCGCACGGGATGGTGGAAGCGCTGAGGCCATCTGCTTCGCCAACAACAGAAAACCCTGCCTTCACGCGAAGGCAGGGTTTTTTATTATCCAGACGTTCTTACGGGAAAACCGGATAGCCTCATGTCGTGAATGACGATGGCATTGCCCGAAATCCATCCTGCCCGCATCCCTATATCACCTTCCACCATGACCGTTGACGTCACAGGCACGGATTGTCCGAGCGAGCCTACATGTGAATAATCGACTGACAGAATAGCGGGACCATTCTTTCGCCAATGGCGGATTCTGCCATGCGGGTGGTCTCGTCCCATTCCATGCTACCGGGGCATATCTGAAATCAGCTCATTGATAGGAAATGGTTTTCGTGTGTCATCCAATTTCAAAACAGTGAGGCTTCCTGAAGCTTTTTGAACCAAGCTTCACCAAAAGCCTTTCTGTTGAATCAGATGTTTTGAAAAACGTCCTACCCGTTCCCGTCCGGCATGGCCGGGGCGGTTTCCCAGCCGGGACCGATAATGGCGGCACTGCGCCGGCCCAGCCCGTCATTGCGCAAAACAATCATGTTCTGCTCCTCCAGATACGCCAGTTGCCGCCGGGCGCGTCCCAGCGAATGGGTGCCGTAGGTACGGGCGATCAGGCTGTCAGACGGACAGGGTTCGCCATGCAGGGCGGCACGGGCAATCAGCAGGAAGATACCCTGCACGTCATCGGGCAGCACGCCAGCCATCTGTTCGGCCTGCCGCCACTGCCCGCTTTCCGCCGTCTGCGCATCCACGCCCGCCTTGGCCACCGCCAGCAGGCGGCGAAAGCGCGGCATGTCCAGCGCGTCACGCCCCATGCCCTCGATCCGGCAGCGGACAAGGAAATCCTGATACAGCACATGCACGGGACGAAAGCCCGCATCCTCGTCACGCAGGATATCGCTCAGAATCTCGATAAAGCGCAGCCGCTGGGCTGCCGCATCCACAGGTGGGGTGGCCGGTTCGTCTTCCGCCGCCTCCACGGTTGCGGTTTCGGCGTGGGCAGCAAGCTGGGCCAGAATATCGGGGGGCGGGCTGAAACTGCGCGGTGGACGGGCCGGGACCTCGCGTTCAGGCACGGGGGTCAGGATCAGTTCGCGAATTTCTTCGCCCGCAGGCACCGGCTCGAACGGCATGAGCGTGGGACCAGCCGAGCGGCTTTCGGTTTCCACCGGGCCGATTTTCACCGCCAGCGGCCTGCGGCATATGGCAGGGCCAAGGGCGACAAAATAACCACGTTCAAGGTCGCGGAAACTTTCCGCCTGCCGCCGCTCCATCCCCAGCAGGTCGGCGGCCCGCATCATGTCGATGTCAAGGAAAGTGCGTCCCATGAGGAAGTTCGAGGCTTCAGCCGCGACGTTTTTCGCCAGCTTGGCCAGGCGCTGGGTCGCGATCACCCCGGCCAGCCCGCGCTTGCGCCCACGGCACATGAGGTTGGTCATGGCGCCGAGCGAGGCACGGCGCGCTTCATCCGACACCTCACCCGCCGCCGCAGGCGCAAAAAGCTGGGCTTCATCCACCACGACCAGCACGGGGTACCAGTAATCCCGCGGCACCTCGAACATGCCGCCAAGGAAAGCGGCAGCGCGGCGCATCTGCACATCCGCATCTACGCCCTCAAGGTTCAGTACGACGGATGCCCGGTGCATGCGCATCCGCTCGCCCGCCGCCTGCAGCGCCGCTTCGGTATGTTCAGCAGCGTCAATGACCAGATGGCCGAAGCGTTCAGCTATGCTGACGAAATCGCCCTCGGGGTCGATGATCGCCTGCTGCACCATGCGCGCCGACTGTTCCAGAAGGCGGCGCAGCAGGTGCGACTTGCCTGACCCGGAATTACCCTGCACCAGCAGGCGGGTGGACAGCAGTTCCGCCAGATCCATCGTCACGGGGGCATCGGTTGCCGTGGCCCCGCGCCGTTCACCTATCGTGATCGCAACACTCATGGCGCTGACGGATACCGCCCGCGCTGCGAGTCACGCAACCACTCCCATGCACCCTGCCCCGCCATGCGGCCGGTCGCGATGCAGCCCTGCAGCAGGTAACCGCCGGTCGGGGCTTCCCAGTCCAGCATTTCACCGGCGGCGAAAACACCGGGCAGCGCGCGCAGCATGAAATGTTCATCCAGCCCGGGCCACGCGATTCCCCCCGCCACCGAAATGGCACGGTCCAATGGCGCAGGCGCGCGCAGCATCACCGGAACCGCCTTGACCAGACGGGCGAGGGCTGCGGGATCACGCGCTGGCGGTCCGCCTTCCCCTTCGCGCAGCAGGGCGACAGCCACGGGCGGCAGCCGCAACGCCTTGCGCAATGTGTTGGACAGGCTTTCACGTGAGCGCACGCGGGCAATCCGGGTGGCGATTTCCGCCACATCCAGCGCGGGTCGCAGGTCGATATGGACCAGCGCCTGCCCATTGCGTGCAATCCGGTCACGAATCGCAGCCGACAGGGCATAGACCGCGCCACCTTCAATACCCATGCCGGTGACCACGGCCTCACCACGGACCGTATCCCCCTTATCCAGCGTCAGCGCGATGCCCCGCAGCGGCGTGCCCGCAAAGCGGCTGGTGAACGCGTCACGCCACCCGGTCACGAAACCACAATTGGCCGGCGCGAATGGAGAAACATCGACATTGAGGCCCAGCAGGCGCTCCCGCCATGCACCATCCGACCCAAGGCGCGCCCAGCTTGCCCCACCCAACGCCAGCACCGTTGCGTTGACGCGCCAGCAGACCGGACCACCGGGACCCGATACCCGCAGCCTGCCATCCGCGTCCCACCCCTCCCAGCGGTGGCGCGTCAGCAGGCGCACGCCACGCGCCGCGAGCCGCGCCAGCCATGCCCGCAGCAGCGGTGACGCCTTCATGGCGCGGGGAAAAATGCGCCCGCTGCTGCCGGTAAAGCAGGGCTGTCCCAGTTCCCCGGCCCATTTTACCATGTCCTGCGGGGTAAAGGCCTGCAGGGCGCGCTCCATCATCGGACGCGCGGCGCCATAGCGCGCGGCAAAGGCATCGGCCGGTTCGGAATGGGTCAGGTTAAGCCCGCCCCGCCCGGCCATGAGCAGCTTGCGCCCCATAGTGGGCATCTGCTCTACCACACTGACACCACAACCATGGGCGGACAGGACTTCGGCTGCGGCAAGCCCGGCGGGGCCACCGCCGATCACCGCGACATGCGGCCTGAAAACGAATTCGGTCATCAGATGATATAATCGATCGGCGGCAGCATCTGGTCCATGGTGAAGGCCGGCAGGCTGGAATGCCGCGTGCCGACGATCCGGGCGGGATTGCCCACCACGGTGGTATAGGGCGGCACGGATTCCAGCACGATGGAGCCGGCACCCACCTTCGCACCTTCCCCAATTTCGATATTACCCAGGATCTTGGCCCCCGCCCCGATCAGCACGCCACGGCGTACCTTGGGGTGACGGTCGCCCACATTCTTGCCCGTACCGCCAAGGGTTACGCCCTGCAGCAGGGAGACGTCGTCCTCCAGCACTGAGGTTTCCCCGATCACGATGCCCGTGCCATGATCCAGCAGGATACGCCGCCCCAGCTTTGCCGCGGGATGGATATCGACGGCAAACAGCTCGGAACACCGGCTTTGCAGATGCAGCGCCAGATAGCTGCGGTTGTTGTGCCACAGCCAGTGCGCCACGCGATAGCTCTGCACCGCGTGATACCCCTTGAAGAACAGGAAGGGCGTCACGTAATTGGCCGTGGCCGGGTCACGTTCACGGATGGCGACCAGATCGGCCGCCGCCGCACTGACGATATCGGGATCAGCGTCGAATACCTCGCTCACCAGTTCGGCCAGCGCGTCATCCGCCACCGAACGGTCCCCCAGCTTGCGTCCGATCAGGGCGGCCAGCGCACAGCGGAAGGATGCATGGTTGCGGATGCCGGTGGCCAGCAGTCCCTTGACCAGCGGATCATTGCACCCACACGCGCCGTTCACGATTTCCTGCCACAGCGCGGTCGGGTCCACATGCCCCAGCGTTGGCGGCATGACGGGACGCGTGCGTGTATCCATGGGAATGCCAGCAGGCTGCTTTTCAGACATTAAGCCATCCGTTCCGGCCCTGAGGCCCAGTTATTCGTCGCGGTCCCCGTTTTACAGGCCCATGGCGTGCCGGGCAAAGCTGCGGCGCAGCGGGGTGATGCGGTTGACAGTCGCAAGCCCCACGTCGCGCGCCAGCCGCAGGACCGGGTTGTCATTGCCAAACAGGCGTTCCAGCGCATCGGTCGCCACCAGCATGAGCATGTTGGCGGGCCGGCAGCGGGCCTGATACCTGCGCAGCACATCCGCCGCACCAACGTCCCCGCCACCGGCATGCACGCCACGCAGGATGTCGGTCATGGCAATGACGTCACGGAAACCAAGGTTCAGCCCCTGCCCCGCAATGGGGTGAATGCCGTGCGCCGCGTCCCCCACCAGGGCAAGGCGCGTATCAATATAACGCTGCGCGTACTGCGCCGAAAGCGGATAGACCCACCGCCGCCCCACCGGGTTGACCGCACCCAGCCAGTCATCGCCCATGCGGCGGCGGATTTCATGCGCGAAGGCGTCATGCGACAGTTCGGCCAGACGGTGGGCCACCTTCTCGCTTTCGGTCCAGACCAGGGCGGACAGGTTGGGGTGTTCGGCCGTTCCCGCCATGGGCAGCTGCGCGAAAGGACCGGCGGGCAGGAAATGCTCCAGCGCGCGGCCTTCATGCGGGCGTTCATGGGCCACGGCGCAGACGATGCCGCACTGATTGTAAGGCAGGCGCGTGACGGTAATGCGCGCCTGATCACGCAGCGGGCTGCGTCGCCCTTCAGCCGCGACAACCAGCCGCGCATGGATAACGCGCCCGCTGGTGGTGCGGATGACTGCGCCATCGGGGTTCCGGGTCACCACGCCTTCATCGGGGGCAAAAACATGCAGGCCAGGCGTCGCGTGCAGCGACGCATTCAGCGCCACGCGCAGGGCACGCGCCTCGATCATGGCACCGAAGGGCTGGTCGGCGTCTTCACGCCCGAATTCAAGGAACAGGCGCGACGGCGGACGCCCCGGCCTGCCGTCAGTCACGCGGATTTCGCGGATATCACACGAATCCATGGGCAGGCGCTGCCACACGCCCGCATCTTCCAGCAGGCGGCGCGAGCCTGCGGCAATGGCATAGGCGCGCCCGTCAAAGGCCGGGTGCTCCATGGGCGGCAGGGCCGCGCGGTCAATGATCGCGACCTTCATGCCATCTGTGGCAAGGCGGCAGGCCAGCGTTGCACCCACCGGTCCCGCCCCCACGATGCAGACATCGACCTCAAGGGGTCCGGACGTGGTGGTGGAGGACATGTTCGCGGTCATTTCGTTTCCTGTTCTGGCCCTGCGGGCAGGTGCGGCAAGCCCGTCGGATTTACTCCCCCCCACGGGGGAGGCACAAGCGCGCTTACCATATCGGATGTGCGAAGGCGGATGACATGTATCACCCGATCAGGGTATAGACGGGATGTTACTTTATCTTTCACACACGGTCAGCCCGGCCGGACAGCAGAATGGAGACGCGGTGAGATGAAGCTTGTCACAGCCATCATCAAGCCTTTCAAGCTCGACGATGTGCGTGAAGCCCTGACCCCGCTGGGGATTCAGGGGCTGACCGTATCGGAAGTCAAGGGTTTTGGCCGCCAGAAAGGCCAGACCGAAATCTATCGCGGGGCGGAATACCACGTCAGTTTTCTGCCCAAGATCAAGATCGAGGTCGCCGTGACCGACGACCTGGTGGAACAGGCGGTGGAAACCATTCTGGAAGCCGCCCATACCGGCAAGATCGGCGATGGCAAGATCTTCATCTCCCCGCTTGAGAGCGTCATCCGCATCCGCACGCGGGAGACGGGCGACAGCGCGCTGTAACCCGCATATTTTCACAACCGTCATTTCAGGACCGACCAACCCCATGACCACATCCTTCCGCTTCGGGATCGCAACTGCTTCTGTACTCGCGCTCGCGCTGTCCACAGGTGCCGCGCATGCACGCGAAACCTCCAAGTCGTGCCACCAGAAATTTACCACCGCCCGCACCGCAGGCACGCTGAACGGCCAGAGTTACAAGGATTTCAAGACCGCCCAGTGCGGTGACGTGGCCGCCCCCGAAACCAAGGCCGCAGAACCCGCAGCCCCTGCCGCCGCCAGCCCCGTTGCCGCACCGGCCGCACCAGCCGCGCCAAAGGCGTCCGCCCCGGCTGCGGCCCCCGTGTCCACCAACGCCACGCTGCCCGATGCCGTTTCCCCCAAATACAGCAAGGAAGCCGCCGGCAAGGCCCGCCTGCACACCTGCCTTGACCAGTACAACGCCAACAAGGCCACCAACGCCAATGGTGGCCTGCGCTGGATCCAGCGTGGCGGCGGGTACTACAGCGTGTGCAACGCCCGGCTGAAGGGCTGATCCTCCTCCGCTCATCCCAACGCCAGCAGGGCCCGGCATTCCATGCCGGGCCTGATTTTCCCGGAACTGCCGGAACAGCCTGCCCGAACGGCCTCCTGCCATCATGCAGGGATGTTCCCGGTGAAGCGTTTACGGAAAGCTTCAGGCAACGCCGTCCTTATGAAAAACGGGGGGTCCGGACACCTCTGGCGTTGCCGGAGATTCCCTTATCTGGTCGGCTGCCGTGGCGCGGGACGGACAAATGCCTGGTTCGTGGCATAGGATATCCACACCCGGTGGGACGCGAACCAGTCCGACCCCAGCAGCATTTCCAGATGTTCGCGCAGGGGGGCCACGGTCAGCGTAACATTGCGCTCCAGCTCATGACCGACCTGCAGGTTGTCGAAACGGTGCCAGTGATAGATGTCCTTGTGCCCGTCCACGCCTGCGGTCACGCCGCCAGGATCGCGGTCCAACTGTGACTGGCTGACACCCGCGCGGTGCGCCACCTCCGGCGAGACAATGCGCGAGCGCGCGCCACTGTCGAGCAGCGCCGTGACCGGCCTGCCATCCAGCTTCACTTCCAGCAGGAAACGGTTGTCCTGCCTGCGCAGCGGCAGGGTCTCATATGGCCCGTCCCATGCCGGTGGCGGGGCACAGGCCATGGAGCCATGCTGGATGTTCCACAATGTCAGCGTGCCACCGGGCACATCCATGTCCAGATCGAACCGCGACAGGATATCCCCCCCCAGCAGCCCGGCAACGGGGGGGTGGATCATCGGCTGCCCCGGCAGTTCACCCACCGGCACCGAACGCGCGCCGAAATCGACCCCACCCACCCGCAGGTCGGGCACAAGGGCGTTGGGTGTCGCCTGCGCAATCCCGCCAGTGCCATGGACGACGGTTTCGTGGTCGGGATCAAGCCGCAGACGCAGGTAGCCCACCATGTCCGGCGTCAGCAGCCCGCCATCCGATCCGGTATCCACCAGCGCGCTCAGGTCATGCCCGGCAATGCTGATGACAATGGACAGGTACCCCCCGTCATCACGCAGCGGCACCTGCGCCACGCGTTCATGGTTGCACAGCCTCAGCTCCGTGCCCTGTGCCGCCATGGCGGGCACGCCCGCCAGCCAGCAGGCCGTAACGGCGGCAGCACCACATGCCGCAAGCCATGCGCGGACCCCGGCCATCAGGCCAGTCGCCCGGCCATGGTGTCCGTGGCCTCCAGCAGGGCGGACAGGATACCCGGTTCGGTCATGGCATGGGCCGCCGTGTCGATAATGTGCAGCTTCGCCTCGGGCCAGGCGCGATGCAGGTCCCAGGCCGTGCGCATGGGGGTCGTGACATCATAACGCCCCTGCACGATGACGGCGGGAATATGCCGTATCCGGTCCACGTCACGGATCAGCTGGCCTTCGTCCAGCCACCCGGCATTGACGAAATAATGATTTTCTATACGCGAAAACGCCAGCGCGTAACGCGGGTCAGCATGCTGTATGACAGTATCGGACGCAGGCAGCAGGGTGATGGTGCGCCCTTCCCAGACACTCCATGCAATGGCGGCCTTCATCTGCACGTCCGCATCCTGACTGGTCAGCTGGCGGTGATAGGCGGCCATCAGGTCACCGCGTTCGGCGGGGGGAATGGGGGCGACAAACTGTTCCCACAGATCGGGAAACAGCCATGACGCGCCATCCTGATAATACCATAGCAGTTCCGCCCGGCGCAGGGTGAAGATACCGCGCAGCACCAGCGCACTGACGCGGTCGGGATGCGCCTGTGCATAGGCCAGCGCCAGCGTTGACCCCCATGACCCGCCAAACACCATCCATGCATCCGCGCCCGTCATGACGCGCAGCCGCTCAATATCCGCGACAAGGTGCCATGTCGTGTTGTTGACCAGTGCCGCATGCGGGGTCGAGCGCCCGCAGCCACGCTGGTCAAACAGCAGGATGCGGTACCGCGCGGGGTCGAACATCTGGCGCTGGAAGGCCGAACAGCCGCCGCCGGGACCACCATGCAGGAAGACAACGGGAATACCGTCGGGATTGCCACACAGTTCCCAATAAATGCGATGTCCTTCGCCCGTATCAAGCCAGCCGTGGTCGTAGGGGGCAATCGGGGGATAGGGGAACCGCTGGGACATGGGCAATCCTGTTCATCGTGCAGTATCGGTGGCATGGGGGTGGGCACGTGTCCACACATCCATAAGCCGGGCTTCATCCGCCAGCGTATAACGCTGCGTGGTCGACAGGCTGGCATGACCCAGCAGGTCCTGTATCACACGCAGGTCCGCGCCGCCTTCCATCAGGTGGGTGGCAAAGGAATGGCGCAGCGCATGCGGCGTTGCATGTTCGGGCAGGCCCGCCATGTGCCGCCATGTCCGCATCGCGCGCTGGGCAATGCCCGCCTGCAGGCGGCCACCACGCACCCCCACGAATAACGGCGCATCGGGCTGTGGCAGCGGGTGTGCGCCGCGCCAGCGCGACAGGGCCTGCATGACCTGTGGCAGCACCGGCACCATGCGTTCCTTCCCCCCCTTGCCGCGTATGCGCAGCACGCCATCACCTTTTGTGCCATCACCAAGGATACGTGCCAGATCAAGGTCGCGCACATCCAGCGCCAGAGCTTCGGAAATGCGCAGGCCACACCCATACAGCAGCATGAACAGCGCCCCGTCGCGCACCCGCGCCATGGGGGTATGGGCAATGTCCGACACCCCTTCGGGCACTTCCAGCGCCTGCGTCTTTGGCAGCGGGCGCGGCAGAGGGCGGCGCGTACGCGGCGTGGCCAGCAGCCCCGGCGCCGGATTGTCGACGCCATGATAGCGTGCAAGATAGCGATAGAAGGACCGCAGCGCCGACACCCGGCGCGCGCGCGTTCGCGCAGCGCGGTCCTGCGTAGTGGGACGCCGTCCACCCAGTGCTGCAGCATGTTCATGGGCCAGCCATGCCCGCAGGTCGGTCAGCGACAGGCCCGCCAGCGCCCCCATGTCCGGCTCCGCCCCCAGATGCATGGTCAGGAACGCAAGGAACCGGTCCAGATCCCCCCGATAGGCCGTAAGCGTCAGGGCGGACGCCCTGCGTTCGGTCTCCATCCAGTGCAGGAAGGCGTCACGCGCCCCGGTTGCCATCATGTCGCGCACCCTTTCATCGTGCTGTCGCGTGCCTTAATGACGATGTGTGCGCCATGCGCCCATGATGGACAAGACACGGGCGACGGGCGACGGTAGAAAAACACATGCCGCATCGCAATCCTTCACAACCGGACCTGCTGCCCGCCCCTGCCGATGGCCGCGTGCGGGTCATGCTGACCCTGCCCTTTGCCGGGCCGCTGGACTACCTGCTGCCACCGCGCCTGGCGGATGCCCGCCCGGGTGACATCGTGACCGTGCCACTGGGCCGTCGCACCGAAACGGGGGTGATATGGGACGCGGTCTCCTGTCTGCCCCCCGAATTCACCCCCTCCCCCCAGAAGGAGGTGGCGACATCGCGCCTCAAGCCCGTGGCGGCCCGCCTGGACCTGCCGCCACTGCCCGCGCAACTGCGGCAGTTCGTGGACTGGGTGGCGGCCTATACCCTTTCCCCTCCGGGCATGGTGCTGGCCATGGCGTTGCGGGCCAATGCGCTGGCGCCGCTGCCACGTCCCGCAACCGGGTGGGTCGCGGCCCCGACGCTGCCTGCGGACCTGCGCATGACACCCGCGCGCCAGAAAGTGCTGGATGCCGCCGCCGAAGGAACGCCCCTGACCACAACGGAACTGGCCCGCCGCGCGGGTGCAGGTGCTGCCATGATCCGGGGGCTGGCGCAGGCGGGTGCGCTGCGGGCGGTTGAAATCGCCCCGCCGCCACCTTTCGCCCGTCCCGATCCCGCGCATTGTCCCCCCGTTCTGGAAGGTGACCAGGCGGAGGTCGCAACCGAACTGCGTGCCCGCGTGGCGGAAGACAGCTTTTCCATCACCCTGCTGGAAGGCGTGACCGGGTCGGGCAAGACCGAGATTTACATGGAGGCCATCGCCGCATGTATCGCAGCGGGACGGCAGGCGCTGGTGCTGCTGCCGGAAATCGCACTGTCGGCCCAATGGACGGGGCGGTTTTCCCGCCGCTTTGGCACGGAACCCGCCCTGTGGCATTCCGACCTCGGGTCACGCCTGCGCCGGGTGACATGGCGGGCAGTGGCCGATGGCACGGCGCGGGTCGTGGTGGGCGCGCGCTCGGCGCTGTTCCTGCCGTTTGACCAGCTTGGCCTGATTATTGTCGATGAGGAGCACGAAACCGCCTTCAAGCAGGAAGACGGCGTCACCTACCACGCCCGCGACATGGCGGTGGTCCGCGCGCGCATGAGCCGTGCGCCCGTGGTGCTGGTTTCCGCAACGCCCAGCCTTGAAAGCCTGGCCAATGTTGGCGCGGGCCGGTACCGGCACCTGAAACTGGGCGCACGCCACGGCAACGCCAGCATGCCAGACGTGGAAACGCTGGACATGCGCGCGGACCCGCCCGAACGCGGGCTGTTCCTGTCGCCGGTGCTGACCGGGGCGATCAACGACGCGATCGGGCGCGGCGAACAGGCGATGCTGTTCCTCAACCGGCGCGGATACGCGCCGCTGACACTGTGCCGCACCTGTGGCCACCGCATGCAGTGCCCCAACTGTACCGCGTGGCTGGTGGAACACCGTGCGCGCCATATCCTGACCTGCCACCATTGCGGATATGACGAACCCATTCCGCAGACCTGCCCCAAATGCGCCGATGCCGACAGCCTGACCCCCATCGGGCCGGGCGTGGAGCGGATAACGGAAGAAGCCCGCGCCACCTTCCCTGATGCGCGGATACTGGTCATGGCCAGCGATACGCTGAACGGTCCCGCCGCCACCGCCGCCGCGGTCGAGCGCATAGCACGGCGCGAAATCGACCTTGTGATCGGCACGCAGATCGTGGCCAAGGGCTGGCATTTCCCGCATCTGACGCTGGTGGGAATCGTGGATGCCGACCTGGGACTGGGCGGTGGCGACCTGCGTGCGTCCGAACGCACGGTTCAGCTTCTGCATCAGGTCGCAGGACGTGCGGGCCGTGCCGAGGCGCCGGGCCGCGTGCTGCTGCAAAGCTACGTGCCCGACCACCCGGTCATGCAGGCGCTGGTATCAGGCGATTTCGCCAGCTTCATGGAACAGGAAGCCGAACAGCGCCGCCCGGGTTTCTGGCCCCCCTTTGGCAGGCTGGCGGCCCTGATCGTCAGCGCCGAAACACCCGACGCGGCGGACC
Organism: Komagataeibacter oboediens; assembly: GCF_018491655.1. NCBI lineage: Bacteria > Pseudomonadati > Pseudomonadota > Alphaproteobacteria > Acetobacterales > Acetobacteraceae > Komagataeibacter > Komagataeibacter oboediens. Next base: position 382,552 of record NZ_JABLUU010000001.1, read on the forward strand.
TGACCGCGCGCGCGCTGGGCCAGAACGCCCCACGGCTTGATGGCGTGCAGGTGCTTGGCCCCGCGCCCGCGCCACTGGCCGTCCTGCGCGGGCGGCACCGCATTCGCCTGCTGCTGCGCGCGCGACGCAACATTGCGGTGCAGCCGATCGTGCGCGAATGGTTGTCGCGCGTGAAACCCGAACGCGGGGCGCGGATCGACGTGGATATCGATCCGGTCTCGTTCCTTTAATTGCTTGATGAAAAAGTTTTTGGGTGCCACCTTTTTTCAAAAAGGCGGTGTTCCTCGAAGCTTTTTTGAGGAAAGCCTCACCAAAAACGTCCTATGATTTACTGCGCATCGGTGGCGTGCGTCATGCCGCGCTGCATGGCCACTTCCACCGGGCGACCGGCCAGTGACAGCGCCACGGCCTCGGCAATGCGGATACCGTCAATCCCCGCCGACAGGATGCCACCGGCATAGCCTGCCCCCTCACCCGCGGGGAACAGGCCACGCACGTTCACGCCCTGCCCATCCATCCCGCGCGGAATGCGCAGGGGGGAGGATGTGCGCGTCTCCACCCCCGTCATGACGGCGTCCCGCATGGAAAAGCCCGCTATCTTGCGTTCAAATGCAGGCAGGGCTTCGCGCATGGCGGTCACCGCAAATTCAGGCAGGCAGCGCGCGAGATCGGTGGGCGTGACACCGGGTTTATAGGACGGCACGACATCGCCCAGCGTGGTGGATGGCCTGCCATCCAGAAAATCCCCCACCGTCTGGGCCGGGGCGAAATAGGCGCCGCCCCCGGCCTCGAACGCGCGGCGTTCCCATTCGCGCTGGAAGGCGATACCCGCCAGCGGGCCACCGGGATAATCGCGTTCCGGCGTCACCCCCACCACAATGCCTGCATTGGCGTTGCGTTCGGCGCGGGAATACTGGCTCATGCCATTGGTCACCACCTGCCCCTCCTCCGACGTGGCCGCGACAACGGTACCGCCGGGGCACATGCAGAAGGAATAGACCGCGCGTCCGTTGGCAGCGTGGTGCACCAGCTTGTAATCCGCGGCCCCCAGCAGCGGCACGGTATCGGGCTGCCCGTAACGGGCGGTATTGATGATGGATTGCGGGTGTTCGATCCGCACGCCAATCGAAAACGGCTTGGCCACCATCTCCACCCCGGCGGCATGCAGGGAGCCAAACGTATCACGCGCGCTGTGTCCGATGGCCAGCACGACGTGGCGTGCCGCAATTTCATCCCCGTCCGCCAGCCGCAGGGCGGCGATGCGCCGGCCGCCCGCACCATCATCGTGCACCACGAAATCGGTCACATGCGCGCCAAAACGGTATTCGCCCCCAAGCGCCTCGATCTCCGCACGGATATGCTCGACCATCGAGACAAGGCGGAAGGTACCGATATGGGGACGGGACAGGTAGAGGATTTCCTCCGGCGCGCCAGCGCACACGAATTCCGCCAGCACCTTGCGCCCGTAGTGACGCGGGTCACTGACCTGGCTGTACAGCTTGCCATCCGAAAAGGTGCCTGCCCCCCCTTCGCCAAACTGCACGTTGCTTTCGGGGTTCAGGATGGATTTGCGCCACAGGGCGAAGGTATCGACCGTGCGTTCGCGCACCACCTTGCCACGTTCCAGCACCAGCGGGCGCAGTCCCATCTGTGCCAGCACCAGTGCCGCCATCAGCCCGCATGGCCCGGCGCCAATCACCACCGGGCGCACGAAATCCGCACGTCGCGCCATGGCGGGACCGTCATCAACCACGAAATGATAGGACGTATCCGGCGCTGCCATGATGTCGCGCGCACCGTCATGCGCAGCCAGAACGCGCGCTTCGTCCCGCACGGCGCAGTCCACCGTATAGACCAGAACGATACGGTGGCGGCGACGCGCGTCATGCCCCCGGCGGAATATGCGTATATCTGTGACGTCAGCAACCGGCACGCCCAGCCGGTCGGCCACCGCGTTCGTCAGGGCGGTGGCATCATGGTCGATTGGCAGGCGCAGTTCGGTCAGTCGGATCATCGGGTCGCGTTTCCATGGCAATGGGGCCGTGGCGATGCCATATCACGGTGGTCTCACGCACAAAATGCGCTAAGTGCTGGTGACGTGCCGTAACCTTCTGCTAGGAAGGCGGCATATTTTCAGTTCCCCCGGATGAATGGATGCGGCCCCATGGATGAGTGCCAGCATAATCATGGCGATCATGACCGCCATGAGCATAATCATGATCATGGTCTTGATGACCACGATCATGGTCTTGATGACCACGGCCACGACCATGACAGCCATGATCACGCGGACCATGACTGCGGGCATGACCATGGGGGGCTGTTTGGCCACCACCATGTCCACACGCCCGCATCATATGGCCGGGCCTTCGCCATCGGGATCGTCCTGAACCTTGTCTACGTCATCGGGGAAGCGGCATGGGGCGTACGCAGCCATGCGCTGTCGCTGCTGGCGGATGCGGGGCACAACCTGTCGGACGTGCTGGCGCTGGGGGCCGCGTGGCTAGCGGAAATCCTGTCGCGGCGTTCACCCAGCCGCGATTTCACGTACGGGCTGCGCCGTTCTTCCATACTGGCCGCGCTGGGCAATGCCGTTGCCCTGCTGGTCGTGACCGGCGGGATCATGTGGGAAGCCGTGCTGCGGCTGATCCACCCGCACCCGGTGGCCGGCGTTGCCGTAATGGTGGTGGCGGGCATCGGCATTGCGGTCAACGGGGTGACGGCCATGCTGTTCGCCAGCGGGGGCAAGACGGACCTGAACCTGCATGGCGCGTTCCTGCACATGGCGTCGGATGCGCTCATGTCGCTGGCGGTAGTGGCCGGTGGTGGCCTGATCCTGATGACGGGATGGCTGCGAATCGACCCGGTCATCTGCCTTGTGGTGTCGCTGTCCATCATCGTGGCGACGTGGTCACTGCTGCGGGATTCGCTGGACATGGCGCTTGACCGCGTGCCCCGTGGCATCAACGCAGCACAGGTGGATGCCTTCCTGCGCACGCTGCCCGGCGTGTGCGACCTGCATGACCTGCACATATGGCCGATCAGCACCACCGAAACGGCGCTGACGGTCCACCTGGTGCGCAGCGCCAGTGAAAACGGGCATGCCCCCGATGGACTGCTGAACCGCGCGGCCCATGAACTGCGTGAACGCTTTGGCATCGTCCACCCCACCTTCCAGATCGAAACGCTGAGCGATGCCGATCACTGCGTCCTTGCCGACGCCCGTACAGTCTAGGTTCCAGAGTTCCCTGCCCGATATGTTTTCCAATACCAACACCAAGATACGCGCGGCATGGTGCAGCGTCGTGGTCAGCATCATCGCGCTGGGCATGAAATACGCGGCATGGCGGGTTACGGGCAGCATCGCGCTGTATTCCGACGCGATCGAGACGATCATAAACGTGGTTTCCGCCGTGGCGGGCCTGTGGGCGCTGCGGGTGGCCAGCCTGCCGCCCGACCACAACCATACCTATGGCCATTACAAGGCCGAATACCTGTCCGCCGTAGCGGAGGGGGTACTGGTGGTCATCACCGCCCTTACCATCGCGCATGAGGCATGGGTTGGCTTCATGCACATGCACCCGCCCGAGGATTCGCTGCTGGGCATTTCGCTCAATGGGGGGGCGGGGCTGCTCAACCTCGGCTGGGGGCTGTTTCTCATGCGCATGGGGCGGGCGCACCATTCCCCCGCCCTTGTGGCCAGCGGGCACCATGTGCTGTCCGATGTCTGGACATCGGCGGTGCTTATCTGCGGCTTCGTCCTGATCCCGCTGACGGGATGGCTGTGGCTGGACCCGCTGCTGGCGGCCATGATCGCGGTGAACGTACTGCGCACGGGGTGGGACATGATGCGCACCTCCATTGCCGGGCTTATGGACGAAGCACCGGATTCCCGGACACTGGGGGAAATCCGCTCCATCATTTCCCATACCGCCACCGGCGCGATCGAGGCGCATGACATCCGCGCGCGTATCGTGGGCGCCATGACATTCATCGAATTCCACCTTGTCGTGCCCGGCGCCATGAGCGTAGAGGATGCCCACCATATCTGCGACCGGATCGAGGACGGGCTGCGCGCGGGTGTGGGGGATGCGCTGATCCACATCCACGTCGAACCTGAACGCAAGGCCAAGCATACGGGCGTGCTGGTACTGCCATAGGATCCTCCGGCCGTTCGCCAGATGGTCGGCTGACCTGCGATAAATGCTGCCCTGGCCCCGCAACCGGACTGTCCCGGCCCGGTTTTACATGTCAGTGCCGTTGCTGAAAGTACATTGCCGGTAATGCGAACCGACCTTACTGATATCCGCAGGAAGCATATGCGCCACCTGCGCCGTTCCGCCCGCATCACCACCGAACAGTGGCGGCGCAAGCTGGCATGCTGGGCAGCCGCCGTCGTGGTGGGGGTGGTTGCGGTGGGTTTCGCCATGGCAGCGGATGCGGCGGCCACGCTGCGCAACCATATCATCGCCATCAGCCCATGGATCATGCTGGCGCTTACGCCCGCGGGGCTGGCGCTGTCCACGTGGCTGACGCGCACATGGTTCCGGGGCGCGCAGGGCAGCGGCATACCGCAGACCATCGCCACGCTGCACCTTGAGAATTTCGCCATCATCGACCGGCTGCTGTCGCTGCGGGTGGCGGCGGGCAAGATCGTGCTGACCACGCTGGGCCTGGTGGCTGGTGGCTCCATCGGGCGTGAGGGGCCGAGCGTGCAGATAGGTGCCGCCATCATGCATGCCTGTGGACGGTGGCTGAACCTGTCCACCGTCAGCATGCGGCGCGGGCTGATCCTGGCCGGTGGGGCGTCGGGGGTGTCGGCTGCGTTCAACACGCCGCTGGCCGGTATCGTGTTCGCGATCGAGGAACTCAGCCATTCCTTTGAACAGCGCACCAGCGGCACCATGCTGACGGGGGTGATCCTGTCGGGTGTCACGGCCATCGCCCTGGTGGGGAACTACAGCTATTTCGGGCATACGGATGTCGTGGTACCAATCGGCATAAGCTGGATCGCCGTGCCGACCTGCGGCATCCTTGGCGGGATCGGGGGCGGGGTCTTTTCCGCCATCCTGATCCGGGCCACGCGCGGCCTGCCCGGCGGGCTGGGGCGGTTTGCGCGCGGCAGGCCGGTTGCCTTCGCCGCCGCGTGCGGGCTGCTGCTGGCGGTGATCGGCATCGCATCGGACGGGATCACCTATGGCACCGGCTATGAACAGGCGCATGAAATCATTGAAGGCAAGACGCATTATCCCGCGTCTTTCTTCATCCTGAAGTTCATCGCCACCATCATTTCCTACTGTTCGGGCATTCCGGGGGGGCTGTTCGCGCCGTCGCTGGCCATCGGGGCCGGGTTCGGGGGGTGGGTCGCGCAGTTCCTGCCGCATACCACGCCCGGCGCCGTGGTGCTGTTGGGCACCGTGGCCTATTTTTCCGCCGTGGTGCAGTCACCGCTGACCGCATCGGTCATCGTGATGGAAATGTGTGACAACCAGCAGGTGACGCTGGCGCTGCTGGCCACGTCGTTCCTGGCCTATGGCGTCTCGCGCATGATCTGTTCGCAGCCACTTTATGCCGCACTGGCCGAAGCGTTCCTTGATGGCATGGCCACCGCACCCCGCACCCCGGTGGCGACACCACGCCCGCCGGCCGCGCCGCCCCTACCCGCCGCGCGCTGACAGCACGCGGTCATACAGCGCACGCCACTGTGCCGTGACCGCCTGACGGGTAAAACGCGCTTCGTAGTCCCGCCGCCCTCCGGCAACGATCCGCGCGGCCAGCGCCGGGTCATCCAGCACGCGCCGCAGGGCGGCGGCCAGCGCGGGCGCGTCATCAATGGGTACCAGCATGCCATTTTCCCCATCGCGCACATGCGCCCGGGGACCTGCCGTGGCACAGGCGACCAGCGGCACATCCGCCGACCATGCATCGAGAATGACGGTACCAAAGGGTTCATACCGCGACGGCAGCACACATATGTCCGCCGCCGCCATCAACGCCCCCCGATCCGACCGCCAGCCAAGGAAATGCACGCGTTGCGCAAGGCCCAGCCGCGCCGCCTGTGCCATAAGGGCCGCTTTCAGTTCCCCTTCCCCCGCCAGCCACACATGGCAGCGCGGCAGCAGGGCCAGCGCATCAAGCAGCGTCTCCAGTCCCTTGGCCGGATGCAGGCGCGACAGCACCAGCAGCACCGGCGCGTCATCCGGCGTATCCAGCGACCGGCGTAAAACCGGCGGCTGGGGCGTGACAGAGGGAAAGGTCGGGACATAGGCCACCCGGTCCGCGGGTGCACCGCGTTCGCGCATAGACTGCGCCATGTCCGGCGTGCAGCCCACAAACCAGTCGCAATGCGCGAAGGGACGCAGGTCCTTGTAATTGCCAAACCAGCCAATGACGGGAACACCCGTATGCGCGGGCACAAGTTCCGCCGCACGACGCAGCCAGCAATGGATCAGGTCGGGCTGCATGCGTGCAATCAGGCGGCGCAGCGCGTGACGGACCAATGGGCGCAGGGGCAGGCGCAGCGGTGCCGTTTCCACTGCTACGCCCGCCTGCTGCAGTTCCATGCAGCGGGGAGCTACGGAGTGCATGACCACGCATTGCGCAAGACCCGCGTCATGCAGGCTGAGCATGACATCGGTGGAATACAGTTCGGCCCCACCATTGCCACGGGCCGCCATGACATGAAGTACGCGCATAACGTCCTGCAATTCATGCAAAAGTTTTTGGCGAAGCATTCTTCAGAAAGCTTCAGGAAGACGCCGCCTTTTGAAAAAAGGCGGCACCCAAAAACTTCCTTTACTCATTATCCGGCTTATTTGGCGCTCAGATCCACCACGCAGGCGCGGCCATCTTCCGAACCAAAGGCAAGGCAACAGCCATCGGGACTGAATTCCAGCGCCGTCACCGGACCGGATCCCCCAATGCATACCGGCAGGATGCGCTGTGCCCCGGTATCGGCCATCAGCACCGACCCGTCGGCAAACCCTGCCGCCACGATGTCATGAACGGGATGGCAGGCAACGCGGGTGCACATCACGCCCGGCAGCCCCCCGGCCTCCGCCGGGGGCTTGCCCATCGGCCCCCCCCCAAAGAACGGCCACATCACGATGGTGTCCGCCCCGCTGGTCACCAGCCATTTGCCATTCCGGGTAAAGGCCATGGACTGCACCTTGGACGGATACCCGCTCATGCGCATGTTGTGCCCGTCCGCCAGACGCCAGCCATGCAGTTCCGATTCCTGCATGGAGGTCACCAGTGCCTCGCCTGCCGGGTGGATGGCGATGCCGATATGGCTGCCCTTCCATTCCAGGGGACGCACGGTATCCACCTTCGCCTGCACGAACCACATCGACGCGCCATTGTAGTGCGAGGCCGCGATGCGCTTGCCCTTGGCGTCAAACACGATGCCACTGACAGTGGACGGGTGATCCAGCACCTTCAGCGTCGTGTGCCCGTCCGCATCGCGCAGTTCGACCTGCTTGCCCGATGCAAAGGCGATCACGCCGCCTTTGCCGCTGCTCCATGTCGTGATGTGTTCGATCCAGCGGCGGCCTTTCACAAGGTCGCTTACGCTGCCATCGGCCGCAATGCGACGCAGGGCGCTGTCATCGCCACCCGTCAGGAAGCCGGTGGGGCCGGCGTCGGGCGCGATGGCAAGGATCGCGCCGTCATGCACGGTCGTGACGGTCCATGCATCCGACTGGCCCCAGTCGCTACGGTCCGCCACCATGATGTCGCCTTCACCCGTGACGAAGGCCACCTGCTGGCTGTCACGTGAGACGGTGCAGCCGGTGATCTGGCCTTCAAGCTGGCGCATGGCCCCACGGCGTTCAAGCAGGCCGGTGGGCGGGATGGTATCGTTCACGGTATCGCTCATTTCGCACGGCAGCTTTCAAAACCGCGGCGAAGCTGCGGACGGTTGAGGTTACGACCAATGAAGACAAGGCGCGAAACGCGCGGCTCGCCTTCCTTCCACGGACCGATGAAGCCGCCATCGGCCATCATGTGCACGGCCTGAAAGGCGAAGCGCTGGTCTTCACCGGCATAGTTCAGGATCCCCTTGGCGCGCAGGATATCAGCACCCTGTTCCTGCAGCACCGCGCCGATCCATGCCTGGAACTTGGCCGCGTCCAGCGGTTCCTCCACTTCATAGGACAGGGAGGTCACGTCCGCTTCGTGGGAATGGCTGGTGTCCTCAAGGAAATGCGGCGCGTGTTCCAGCGCGCGCTGCAGGTCGAACCCGCCCTGGTCCAGCACATCGGACAGTGGCACGTCGCCACGCTGCGCACGGTGGATGCGGGCCACGGCGTTGATGGAACGGATGCGCGATTCGATGGTAGCCAGCGCGACGTCATCCACAAGGTCGGTTTTGTTGAGGATGATGACATCGGCAAACGCGATCTGGTTCACTGCCTCGGGGCTTTCATCCAGCGTCTGGATGACGTTGTAGGCATCGACCACCGTGACCACGGCATCCAGACGGGTCTTGCCGCGCACGTCCTCATCGACAAAAAAGGTCTGTGCGACCGGGGCGGGATCAGCCAGGCCGGTTGTCTCGACAATGATGCCGTCAAACTTCGCCCGGCGTTTCATGAGGTTGCCGAGGATGCGGATCAGGTCGCCGCGCACGGTGCAGCAGATGCAGCCGTTGTTCATCTCGAACACTTCCTCGTCGGCATCCACCACGAGGTCGTTGTCCACGCCGAGTTCACCGAACTCATTCACCACCACCGCGTATTTGCGGCCATGCTGCGCCGTGAGGATATGGTTGAGCAGCGTCGTCTTGCCCGCGCCGAGGAATCCCGTCAGCACCGTCACCGGCACAAGGGTGTTCTGAGCTGCGGCGTCGGGCGACGCCTGAACGGTATCGGACATATGGCCTCCGGTCTTTTCAAATTGCCTGCATCATACGTGGCGTTAAGCCTTGTCTGCCCAGATATAGGGCCATGGGGCGACCTGTCCCATACCCGTCAGCACAGAAAAACGGAAAAGGCGGTCAGGCCCCGCCCCGGTGCAGGGCTGCATCACGCATTGCCACGCGACAGGCGCGGGCATGATCAATACTGAAACGCGCGGCCTGTGCGCGCCCGCGCGCGGCAAGGGCATCACGCGCGGGCAGGTCGTCCATCAGTCCGGCAATGGCCTGTGCCAGCCCCGCCGCGGGGGCGGGTGCACACAGCAGGCCGCCATTGCCCACCACTTCCGGCAATCCGCCCGCGGGGGCCGCGATCAGGGCGGCTCCCGCGGCCATGGCTTCCAGCGCGGTCATGCCGAACGGTTCGGGCCAGCGGCTGGGCACGACCACGATGGATGCCTGCGCCATGGCGGCCAGCACCTGTGCATGTGGCCTGTATCCGGCCATCTCCACCCCCGCCGCCGCAGCGCTGGGCAGCAGGTCGGAGACGAACGGGGTCACAGGCGCGTCGGCCCGGAAGCGGTCGGCGCCGATCATGCAGGAATTCCAGTCGGGATGGATCTGCGCAAGCCGTGCGCAGGCCGCGACAAACAGGTCGGCCCCCTTGTCCGCAACGATGCGCCCGGCAAACAGCACGCAGCGGGCACGCTGCGCCATGGGGGGAACAGCTGCTGGCAACGCCACGCCATTGGGCGACAGCCCCACATGCCGCGCACAGGTATCGGGCAGGCCATCCAGGAACCGCTGCCGCAACCAGCCCGACACGCAGGCTACGTCCATAAGCCGCAGCAGACTGCGCCGCTGGGCCGGGGTTTCCGCATCCCGCATGCCCTGCGGGTCGTTATGCAGCACCAGCAGCACGCGCTGTCCGGGGCGGTGGCGGGCAATGTAATGGGCGGTATCGGGGCGGTTGTGGACTTCCACCACCGCCGCGCCACTTTCGGCCACCGCGCGCAGCACGGCGGCGGCGTACCGCACGCTGCGCCTGCCCGGTGGCCACAGGCCGGGCTGCACGGCGCTGTAATCATGGCCCGGCAGCAGGGACGGTCCTGCCAGCGGTGGCCCGATAATGACATCCTGTGACCCTGCAAGAGCCGCAACCTGAAGGCCGATCGCCCCCACGGCACCGGGGGAAAACCCCTCACGCGCGGGCAGGACCACGGCCACGCGCCATGGCATGATCACGGGCGGGGTCTCAGGCGATGTCCTCGAAACGGGACTGCCGCCATTCGGCGGGTTCCTGTGCGGCCTGCTGGTACCAGTCATCAACCAGCGGATGGGCGCGCACGGCCATCATGTAAGCCCGCGATTCCGGTGACGGGTTGATGCCATAGGACAGGAAACGCGCGACGATTGGTGCGAACATGGCGTCCGCCATGCCGAATGTCGCCCCGAACAGGAACGCGCCCCCCTTGCCGAAATCCAGCCGGGCTTCGGTCCAGATGGCGTCGATACGGGCGATGTCCGCATCAATATCCGGCGTGGTGCCCGCCGCGAGCGGGCGGCTGTCCCGCCCGAGGTTCATGGGCATGGCCTGCCGCACTGCCCGGAAGCCTGCATGCATTTCTGCCGAGATGCTGCGCGCGTATGCCCGCTGCCGCGCATCCTGCGGCCACAGGCCGGGGGCCTGTTCGGCACAGTATTCGCATATGGCGATGCTTTCCCACACCGCGATGTTCTTATGTTCCAGATAAGGCACCTTGCCATTGGGCGAAATGGTTCGGATGGCGGGCGTTTCCCCATTATCCGCCAGCGGAATCACCTGTTCGCGCACATCCAGCCCGGCCAGCCGCACAGCCAGCCACCCGCGCAGCGACCATGACGAATACCGCCGCGTGCCAATGACCAGAATCCCGTCACTCATGATGCCGCCTTTCCTTCGCTTCCGGCCTGAACCGCGTCCACCCGGCGGATAAAGCCACCGCCCAGCACCCGCGTGCCATCATACATCACGCAGGCCTGCCCCGGTGCGGGCACCGCACCTTCATCCAGTTCCACCCGCGCGCCATTATCCGGGGCCTGCCAGACCGTGGCAGGCCGGGCGGCTTCACGCGCACGGATCTGCACGGCACACCGCAGGCCCTCCGGCCCCGGCGGAGGCACCAGCCAGTTCATGTTGCGCAGCATGAGCGTACGGGCCACGGCCTGCGCGCGCGGGCCGATCACCACACGTTTGCTGGCTGGTTCGATGCCGACCACCATCTGGCGTTCGCCATGCTGCATCGCGGCATTGCCCAGCCGTTTGCTCTGCCCCACGGTGTAGCGGGTCACACCTTCATGCTGGCCCACCACATGACCGGACCGGTCCACGATTTCGCCCGCCCCCGTCACATCGGGCCGCAGTTTTTCCACCAGCCCGGCATAGGAGCCGTCGGTCACGAAACACAGGTCCTGACTGTCGGGCTTGCCCGCAACCGCCAGGCCAAAACGTTCCGCTTCCGCCCGCACGGCGGCCTTGTCCGGCATGTCGCCCAGCGGAAAGCGCAGGAAATCAAGCTGGTCGCGCGTAGTGGCGAACAGAAACCATGACTGGTCACGCCCCGCATCCACGGGGCGGTGCATTTCCACGCCATCCGGGCCATCCACGCGGCGGACGTAATGGCCGGTCGCCATGGCGTCCACACCAAGGTCACGGGCCATGCCCAGCAGGTCGGTAAACTTCACGCCCTGATTGCACGCAACGCAGGGCACCGGGGTTTCGCCCGCGGCATACGCATCGGCGAACGTGCCGATCACGCTGTCATGGAAACGGCGTTCGGCATCGATAACGTAATGGGGAATGCCCAGCCTGTCGGCCACGCGACGGGCGTCATGAATGTCACGGCCCGCGCAGCACGCGCCCTTTTTCGTACTCTCGCGTGAGTCATAGAGCTGGAGGGTCGCGCCGATCACCTCGTGCCCCTCGTCCACCAGACGGGCGGCAACGACGGAACTGTCCACCCCGCCGGACATGGCCACAAGAATGCGCATGGCTTGGTTCCACTTCCCGATGACAGGCAATGCCCGCAGGACTATCCGCCCCCGGGCATCGCACGTCAAACATCATGTTGCGCGCGTATCATTCCGCGCGGTGTATAACAGGCGCCGGTCAGGACGTGCGCGGCAGACGCACCACCAGACCGTCCAGTGCCTCGGTCATCACGATCTGGCAGCCCAGACGGGACGTTTTTTCCAGACCGAAGGCAAGGTCGAGCATGTCTTCCTCATCCTCGGTCGGTGGCGTCAGCTTCGGCGCCCATTCGGGGTCGACCACCACGTGGCAGGTGGCGCAGGCCAGCGAGCCCTCGCACGCGCCTTCCAGGTCGATCCCGTTCTTGTGGGCGATTTCCAGAACTGACAGGCCCAGCGGGGCCGCAACTTCACGGCGGGTGCCGTCACGCTCGATGAATACTATATGCGCCATCTTTCCATCCTGCCTGCTACCATTCGCCCGATCTATGGCGAAGAACTGCCTGTCGCGCGGCACCGTGCCACAGCCTGACACATGATTGCCGCCGCGCGATCCACATCGGCGGCTGAGGTATAGCGTCCGACGGCCAGACGCAAGCCTCCGGCGGCCTGAACACCGTCCAGCCCCATGGCCGTCAGCACATAGGATGGCGTCACCTCGGCCGAGGAACAGGCCGACCCGGTGGACAGGCACAGCTGCGGCGCAGCCCGCAGAAGGTCCAGCGCCCGCACCCCGTCAAAGCGCAGGTTGAGATTGCCCGCCAGCCGTCCCGACATGCTGCCATGGACATGCACGCCCTCACATCCCGCCCGCAGCGCCGCCAGAAACCGGTCCCGCAGGCCCGCCAGCCGCGCGCGCTCCGCCGCCCCTTCGCTGCGTGCGATCCGGCACGCGGCCCCGAATCCGATCACCAGCGGGGCAGGCAGCGTACCCGACCGCAGACCGCGTTCCTGCCCGCCGCCTGAAAATAGCGGAGCCAGCCGCACGCGCGGCCTGCGGCGCACGAACAGTGCGCCCACCCCCTTGGGGCCATACAGCTTGTGCCCGGACACGGATGCAAGGTCGAGATCCCATGCCCGCACGTCCACATCCACCTTGCCCACGGCCTGCGCCAGGTCGCTGTGCAGCAGGGCGCCCGCCTTGCGGACCAGCGGGGCGAGGTGCGCGAGATCTTGCATCACCCCGGTTTCGTTATTGGCTGCCATGATGCTGACCAGCAGCGTCGGGACATGCAGCGCCTCCTCCAGCACGGCCGGGTCCAGCGTGCCGTCTGGCCGGACCGGCAGGATCACCGGCTCGCACCCCTCACGGCCCAGGTCACGCACCGATTCCAGCACGCATTTATGTTCGGTCGCCAGCGTGATGACACGCCTGCGCGGATCGCCACGCTCCAGCAGGTGACGCACCGCGCCCTTGATGGCGATGTTGTTGGCTTCCGTCGCACCGGAGGTCAGCACGATCTCACGCGCGTCTGCCCCCAGTATCGCCGCAACGTCGGCCCGGGCCTGTTCCACCGCGTCATGGGCCGCGCGCCCCGCCGCATGGTCCAGGCTGTGGGGATTGGCGAAGCTTTCGGTAAACCACGGCATCATTTCCGCCATTACGCGGGGATCGCATGGCGTGGTGGCCTGATAGTCAAGGTAGATCAGGTCAGGATACGCATTCATGCCGCACCTGCCTGCACCGCGGGCAGGCGCCCGGCCATGGCCGTGTAGGCGGCTATGAAGCCATCGACCTGCGCCTGTGTCACCGACCATGGCAGGGACACACGGATGGCGCAGCCCGCGTCCTCCCCAAATCCCATGGCGTCCAGCACGTGCGAACGCGTGACCTTGCCCGATGAGCAGGCTGACCCGGCCGAAACGCAGCACCCCGCCATGTCCAGCGCGATCAGCTGCGTCTGCGCCCGCCGTCCGGACAGCAGCAGGCTGCTCGTATTGGCCAGGCGCGGGGCATCCGCGCCGCAGATCTGCGCACCCGCCGCCACCGCCGCCGCCTCGATCCGGTCGCGCAATGCGGCCAGCCGGGTGGCCTGCTGCGCCATATCCGCCACCGCCACCGTGGCGGCAGCCGTCATGCCGGCAATGGCGGGCAGCGCGGGCGTGCCGCCACGCCGACCCTGTTCCTGCCCCCCACCTGCCAGCAGCGGGGTGATGGCGTGGAACCGCGCACCCGCCAGCAGCAGCGCACCAGCCCCCTTCGGGCCGCCAAATTTATGGCCTGAAATGGCGATACTGTCCGCCCCCAGCCCATCCATGGTGAAGGGAATGCGACCCGCCGCCTGCACCGCATCCACATGCACCAGCGCACCATGGGCATGGCACAGCGCAGCAATGTCGCGTACGGGATTGATGACACCGGTTTCGTTATTGGCCAGCATGACACAGACCAGCGCTGGCGTGCCGCCATCGGCTGCCAGCATGCGTTCCAGCGCGCCGGTATCCAGCACACCATCGCGACCAACGGGCACCACCTGCGCCCGTGCCGCCGCCCTGACCGCGTCATGTTCGCTGGCCCCCACCAGCACCCGCCTGCCATGGGCCTGACCGGTAATGGCCAGCACGTTCGCCTCTGTCCCGCCCGATGTCAGGACACAGTTTTCCGCCATCACCCCGAACAGGGCGGCCAGCCCCTCGCGCGCGGTTTCCAGAACGGCACGCGCGGCACGCCCCGCACGGTGAACGGATGCGGGATTCCCCACTACGTCCGCCGCCGCAACCATGGCGGCCAGAGCCTCGGGCCGGACGGGTTCGGACGCATTCGCGTCGAGGTAGCTAAAACTGTCGCGTCGGGTGTTCATGCTATCCAGCCATATGGTTACGCCAAGTCGTTTTGCGACATGGATTACGATTTATCTGGCATTTTGTGAATCCACACCGCTATAAGGCAGCGCAACATAATATTTATTGCAACGTGTTATGGCTGGTGCACACACCATTTCCATACCGCTGCCTCAATGTCGCCCGCCCGCCATCCGGGCATGGCAAGGAGAGCAAACCGATACGACACACCCGGCCCGCCACCGAAAAAAGCCTGATCCCCATGCCGGGTGGACACGATGCATGACCATATCTGCCCCCCGCGCAGGGCACGCCTGCCGAAGACGCACTTTTGTCCGGTAGGCAACAGGCCCATTATCAGGCGGGTTGGTATACTTTCGGCCTGACATACCAGACCGGATCAATTCTGTTTTTCGTGTGACCGCCAGCGGGTGAATACACGGTGTATTCCAGCTTCCGGCACAGTTGACACCGAAAGACAGCATTTTCTCTGCCTGCCGACCTGACGGGGCATCGCCGGTCGGGCGGGCTGCAACAGCAACATTTCCTGCCGCAATGCCTGGAATGCGCGGGAAAACGCAAATGCGGGACACCTATGCCTGAGGTCATGTTTGCCGGCCCTGATGGCCGTCTGGAAGGTCGATACCATCATTCAAGCGCGCCCAACGCGCCGCTTGCGCTGGTACTCCATCCCCACCCGCTGCATGGCGGAACCATGAACAACCGCATCACCTATGCGATGTACCGCGCGTTCGAGAAAATGGGCTTCTCGGTCATGCGCTACAATTCACGTGGGGTCGGGCGCTCGCAGGGGCGCTATGACGGCGGCATTGGCGAGATTTCGGACGCCGCCGCCGCCCTTGACTGGATGCAGATGGTCAACCCGAACGCCAGCGGCCTGTGGATCGCGGGCTATTCGTTCGGTGCGTTCGTCGGCATGCAGCTGCTCATGCGCCGCCCCGAGATCACGGGCTGGATCAGTGTGGCCCCCCCGGCCAACCACTATGATTTCGGCTTTCTTGCCCCCTGCCCGTGCGGTGGGCTGATGATCGCGGGCGAGAATGACGAACTGGTGCCCGAACCCGCCGTGCGCAAGCTGGTGGACAAGCTGAACACCCAGAAGGGCGTGACAGTGGACTACCGCATATTCAAGGGCGCGGACCACGTCTTCGCCAACCATGCCGACCAGGTGGCCGAGGCGCTGGAAGACCATGTCAGCACGGTCATGAACCGCAAGGCGCTGGCGCTGGCCGCCGACTGATCCCCCCAACCCACCCCGGTCGGGCCGGGCTGTTCCATGATGGGCCGTGAACATGCTAGAGGCTGGTCCGCGCCGGGGCGGCCCGGCCAGCGATGCCTATCACAGCGCGGAACAGATCATGCCCAAGAGTGAATTCCTCCGGGAAGCCGAAGCACGCGGCTTCATTTTCCAGTGCACCGACATGGACGCGCTTGACGCGGCCATGCAGGCCGGTCCGGTGGGGGGCTATATCGGTTTCGATCCCACGGCGGACAGCCTGCACGTGGGCAGCCTGATCCAGATCATGATGCTGCGCCTGCTGCACCGCCATGGCCACCGCGCCGTGGCGCTGGTGGGTGGCGGCACCGCGAAAATTGGCGATCCGTCCTTCCGGGAGGAAGCGCGCAAGCTCATGACGGCGGAAACCATCGCCACCAACATGCGCGGGGTGGAAGGCTGCCTGCGGCAGTTCCTGCCGCTGGGCACCGGGCCGGCCGACCCGCTGCTGACCAACAATGCCGACTGGCTGGACCGTCTGTCCTACATCGACCTGCTGCGCGATGTGGGCATCCATTTTTCCGTCAACCGCATGCTGTCCTTCGACTCGGTGCGGTCGCGGCTGGAACGTGAGCAGGGCCTGACGTTCCTGGAGTTCAATTACTCCATTCTCCAGTCCTATGATTTCCGGGAACTGAACAGCCGTCATGGCGTGACCCTGCAGATGGGGGGATCGGACCAGTGGGGCAACATCGTCTCGGGCATTGATCTTGTCCGCAGGATGAACGGCGCCCAGGTCTTCGGCCTGACAACGCCATTGCTGACCACAAGTTCCGGCGCGAAGATGGGCAAGACGGCGCAGGGCGCCGTCTGGCTTTCGGCGCAGCGGCTGCCGGTTTTCGAATACTGGCAGTTCTGGCGTAATGTGGAGGATGCGGATGTTGGCCGCTTCCTCAAGCTGTTTACCGAGCTGCCCATTGCGGAATGTGACCGTCTCGCGGCCCTTGGCGGCGCGGAAATCAATGAAGCGAAGAAGGTCCTCGCCACCGAGGCCACGGCCCTGTGCCACGGCCGCGCCGCCGCCGAGGAAGCCGCCGAGGCCGCACGCCGCACGTTCGAGGAAGGGGCCGTCACCGCCGCCGCCCTGCCCACCGTGTCCCTGCCCGCCGCACTGCTGGCCGAAGGCATGCCCGCCTTCCGCGTGTTTGTGGAAGCCGGCCTTGCCGCAAGCAACGGGGAGGCCCGTCGCCTGATCCGTGGCGGCGGCGCACGGGTGAATGACGTGGTGATCCGGGACGAGGCGCAGGTCGTATCCGACAGGGACCTGATTGACGGCGCGCTCAAGCTGTCATCGGGCCGCAAGCGCCATATCCTGGTCCAGCCGGCCTGAAGGACACGGCCATGACACGCAGGCAGGCAGGCCGTGACAGGGCGCAGGCACAGCAGCCCGACCTGTTCGCGCCAGCAGCGCCTGCCTCCACCCCCGCATCCGAATCCCCACGCGCCGCGCCCGCCAGCCTGCCACCGCTGCCTGCCGTGCCGCCGGAACTGTGGGAACGGCTGGCCTATTCACGTTTCCGCGCGCGCTTCCACCTTGGGGCAAAGGAACGGGAGTACCTGGCCACGCGGGGCCTGCCTGAAGTCATGACGCACGCGGCGGATTTCATCGCCACCCGACTCGCCCCCGCCCACCCGGAAAAGGACGGGCGGCAGACCCCGTGGCGGGGACACCCGGTTTTCATCGCCCAGCATGCCACGGGCACCTGCTGTCGTGGCTGCGTTGCCAAATGGCACGCCATGCCTGCAGGCCAGCCGCTCGATGCAACACAGCAGGCCTATATCCTGTCGGTCATACAGGAATGGATACGGCGCGATGCGGCCGCTACGCCGCAATCCGCGCCCAGACCTGATCCCCGCTGATCCAGCATTCATACGAACGCGGCATCGGGCCTGCGGCCTCCACCCGGCCACCGGGGGCCTGCGCGCGCCCGTCGGGACCGAAGGTCCACATATGTAGCGGACAGACAATGCGGCCATACAGCACGTAACCAGCGGACAGGCGGGCATTGCCATGGGGGCAGCGGTCATCGATCACGGCGGGAAGCACGTCATCCACCATCCACACCACCAGCGCCCGGCCATCGCACATGACCCGCTGGGGCGCCTCACGCGCGGCGGATAACGTGCACAGGGGACGGGAACCCGGTAACGCCTGTTTCATTGACTCCATGCCTTCCCCCCTGCTGCGCAGTTACCATCTTACGTGAATGGGGTGCGTCGTCTATCGTGCATGCGCCCTGTCGCAGGCATGCGGCGCACCGGCCAACATTAACAGGATATGATGACGCATGGTTCTTTCACCCCAGCATGAACATCTTCTGGACCGTCTGGCTGAGGTCGCCGTCCGCGTTGGCGTGAATATCGCACACGGGCAGCAGCTTCTGATCACGGCACCACTGGATGCCGTGCCGCTGGTCCGCCGCATCACGGAACACGCCTACCGGGCCGGGGCGTCACTGGTGACGCCGTTCTATGCCGATGACGTGGCGACACTGGCCCGCTTCCGCCATGCCGCCGATGATACGCTGGACACTGCCGCCGACTGGCTGCAGGACGGCATGGCCAACGCCTACCGCAAGGGGGCGGCGCGCATGGCGATCACGGGTGGGAACCCGGTGCTGCTGGCCAATGAAAATGCCGAACGCGTCTCCCGCGTGGGGCGTGCGGCATCGCGCGCGGGGCGTCCGGCCATGGAACTGATCACCCGCTTCGCCATCAACTGGAACATCGTGGCCTTCGCCACCCCAGCATGGGCGGCCCAGGTGTTTCCCGACCTGTCGGCGGATGCGGCGGTCAGCCGGTTGTGGGATGCCATTTTCCAGGCATCACGCGTGATGGTGGACGACCCGGTGGCCGAATGGAAAGCCCATAACGCCCACCTGCACAAACGTGCGACATGGCTGAACGAACGTCGTTTCGCGGCCCTGCATTTCACCGGGCCGGACACCGACCTGACCGTGGGGCTGGCCGATGGCCATGCATGGGCCGGGGGGGCGGAACCCGCGGGCAACGGGATCACCTGCAACCCCAACATCCCGACCGAGGAAGTGTTCACCACCCCGCATGCCCGCAAGGTCAGCGGAACGGTACGCGCGACCAAGCCGCTGTTCCATCAGGGCACGCTGATTGACGATATCGCCGTGCGTTTTGAAGACGGCCGCATTGTCGAAGCCCATGCCCGCACCGGGCAGGACGTGCTGGAACGCATACTCGATACCGATGATGGCGCACGCAGGCTGGGTGAAGTGGCGCTGGTGCCCGCGTCCTCCCCCATTTCACAAAGCGGCATCCTGTTCCGTAACACGCTGTTTGACGAAAACGCCGCCAGCCACATCGCGCTGGGCCAGTCCTATGCCAAATGCATGCTGGATACCGACAGCCTGACCGAAGCCCATCTGGCGCAGCAGGGGGCCAATACCAGCTTTATCCATATTGACTGGATGATCGGGTCCAGCAAAATCGACGTGGACGCCATCAACCATGATGGTACCCGCGAACCCCTGATGAGACAGGGCGAATGGAGCAACCAGCCATGACTTCTTCCTTCGTGCGCAAGGCGCTTTTGGCCACCACCTGCGCCCTTGCCCTGACCCGCCTGCCCGCCGTCATGCCATCCGCCATGGCCCAGCAGTCCACACAGCAGATGACCCAGCAGGCCCCAAGTGCCGCCCAGCAGGCCGCGATCAGGCACGATATGGAAACCGTGGCGCAGTACAGGCTGCCCAAGGATTTCTTCACGCGCATGACGCCGGTGATGGAACAGATCCGCAATTCGCGCATCACCCCCCCCGAAACGCCGAACCTGTCGCTGGAAGACACGATCAAGCGCACCGAAGCCATGCCCCAGCTTGCGCCGATCCTGCAGCAGGGTCACATGACGGCACGTGAATTCGTCATGGGCATCACCACCTTTGGCATGACCGCCGCCGTCATGCAGCACCCCCCGCAGGACAGCAAGTCCATGCCGCCGCTGAATCCGGACAATGTCAGCCTGCTCAAGTCACATACGGCGCAGACACAGGCGCTGATCCAGATCATGAACGGTAGCGACAGCCAGCAGCAGGAAATGGGGCGTTAACCCCCTGTTGATAAAAACAAAAGTTTCTGGGTGCCGCCTTTTTCCAAAAAGGTGGCATCTCCTGAAGCTTCCTGAAAAAGCCTGACCAGAAATGCCTTCATGACTGACGCGGCGAGACGCAGGCGGTCTTTGTGAACCCACCTTCCTGCCCCCTGCTTATGCGGCAGCAGGACATCCTGCCGTCAGCAGGGCAACCGTCCGCGCCATGATGTCGGCCTGCGTGTAATGGACCAGCGCGCGCATCCGTCCCGCCTCCCCCATGCGCTGGCGCAGCACACCATCACGCACCAGCCGGTCCAGCGCCGTAGCCAGCCGTGCGACATCGCCCGGCGGCACCAGCAGGCCGGTCTCCCCCTCCACCACCTGTTCGCACGGGCCGGAAATATCACTTGCCACCACGGGCAGGCCGCACAGCATGGCCTCGATCACGCTCATCGGCAGGCCCTCGAAATGGCTGGGCAGGGCAAAAATGTCCGCAGCCGCCATGATCGGCGCGACATCCGCACGATATCCAAACATGACCATGCGCGTGCCAAGGGCCGCCTGTGCCGCGGCAAAACACGCGCCAAGATCCACGCCCCGGTCACTGGGCAGACGTTCACCCACCACCCATAACACCGCATTGTCAGGCAGGCCGCGCATGGCCGCCAGCAGTTCGGGATAGCCCTTGCCCCGCACCAGGCGGGAGACGGCAAGGATGACAACCTGTCCCGCGCCCACCCCCATCCGCGCACGCAGCGCCGCACGCTGTTCGGGCATGGGGTGGAAAATAGCCGGATCACGTCCGTTGCCGATGGCCGTGGCGCGGGGATTGATCCGCAGCCTGCGGGCGTCATGTGCCTCTTTTTGCGAGACCGTCAGGTAGATGCCGGTCACCTGTCCCGCCAGCCATTCCAGCACAAGGGCTACGGCACGCCGCAGCCGTGATCCCGGCTGGTTGAACAGGAACCCATGGCAGGTATAGGCAATGCAGGGCACCCCGCACTGCCATGCCGCGAAACGCGCCAGCAGGCCGCTTATGGGCATGTGCGCATGAACCATATCGGGCTTTTCCGCGCGGATCAGGCGCACGAGTGCCCGCCATGCCCGCCATTGCGCAAGGGGAGACAGGGTGCGCGACATGGGCACGGTTTCGACCCGCAGCCCACGCGCGCGCACCTCCTTCAGCAGGGGACCACCGGCACATGCTCCCACCACATCATGCCCTTCATCCCGAAGCGCCAGCATGAGGGGAAACAGGAACTGGCGTAACGAAAAATCGACATTCGTGACTTCAAGGATCTTCATGCCAGAAGCAGCAGCTTCTCACGTCGCAGCGCCCAGCGCACCACCTGCCGAACCTTGCCCAGCGGGGCACCCCCACCCATGGCCGGGGCATCCGGGGTGTCCCCGTCTTCCTGCTTCTGCCGGGCTGCGGGATCGACCCGCACGACCAGCTGCAGGGTCGGCTGCGGCACCTGGCCACCGGAATAGACGCTTTCCTCAATCGCGACCTCGCCGCCCGCAGCCCGGAACCGCCAGTGCTGCTCCCCCGCTTCCAGCAGGATGGAACCATCCTGCGCATCCACCGCCGTCACCGTCGGATGCAGGTGCAGACGCAGGACGAAGGCCAGTTCCCGCTCGCCTTCCAGCATTTCCTCCCCGCGCAGGATCTCGCCATCCCCGCCCAGGTACAGCCTGCGGTAATACGTCACCCCCGCCGAAGGGTGGTAGCCGTCATGCGACAGGTTCAGCCAGTGCGCGCCTTCGGCCACGGCATGATCGACACTGACATGGGTTGGCCTGCGCCGCACCGTGCCATCTGCCCCGAATTCGGACGAGGACATGTCCTCCACCACCACGACGGAATGGGCCGCAGTCTGACGCAGGGCCTCTTTCCACGCAGGCAGGACCCCGCCACCGCAATTGACGATCAGGCGCTGCCGCGCACAGGAAAATTCGAATGACAGCGTCCCCGCATGCGCGTTGCGGTCATATTCGGGCGGGGCTGGAATCCCCACATCCACCAGCAGCAGCGACCGCACGGCCTGCATGCGTATGAAACCGCCATCGGGCATGGCATTGGCCACAACGCGGGTGCGCGTGGCCTGCGACAGCACCATCTCGATCAGCGTCGCATTGCGTTCATGGCTGCCGTTGAACAGCGCAAGCCCCCCGTCCCCATGTCGCATGGCCCGCAGCACGGGGCTCATCTTGTCCAGCGCGATGGCGACCGAATGCGGCAGGGCATGCTGCACCGCCTGCATCATGGCCCGCATTTCCGCCAGCTCGCGCAGCGCACGCAACTGCACCTCCGGGCTGCGTTCGACATGCCAGCCATCAGGCAGGATCTGGCTTTCAACCTCGTTATCGATGTAGCGGCGGTACCGGGTCAGGAAACCGGTATACTCGGGCATGGCCACCGCTACCGCCAGCAGCCCCTTGAGCGCCGTAAGCGACTGCCAGCCATGCTGTTCAGGCGGCATGAGGGCAGCGATGGTGCGCCCTTCCACCAGTATCCGCTCCATCAGGCGCTGGCGGAAGGAATCGCTGGCCGATGCGGCAAAGAAATCATAATGCCCCAGCCACGCCGCGACACGGGCGCCAATCACCCCGCAATCCAGCGCCATGGGGTGCTGGGATGGATGGTGCAGCCAGTCATCAACCAGCGCGCGCGCCTTCAGCCGCGCGGCATCCGTGCCCACCGCACGCAGGTCACGCAGCCAGCGGAAGCTGAGCAGCCCCTCACGGAAACCGGGTTCGAATTCGGGCGAATCCCACTGCCCCGGCCCGACGGGGTGGGTATAGCCCGCCCATGTCAGGCTGCCACGCGCAAGCTGCGCGCCCGCCGCCGGGTCACCCGGCCACAGGTCACGCACATTATGGACAGGCGCGACAGGCAGCCGCCTGCCCCCACCCAGCAACGGCAGCCGCGCGAATGAAAGGCGCGCACCCCGCGCCAGACGCTTCAGCGGCATGGGGCCCTATCCCCCCGATATGGCGGTACGCATACCCTCACGCCGGGGTATGCGTCCCGATCCGTAGGTTCCTGATGGCGGCGGCATAATCATCCTGCCCATACACGGATGTCCCGGCAATCAGGACATCAGCACCCGCGGCAACCGCCAGCGGCGCGGTTTGCGCAGTAATGCCGCCATCAACGCCAATGCGGATGTCACGGCCCGTCGCATCCGCCATGCGACGCAGGGTCTCGATCTTGCGCAGCTGGCTGGTCAGGAATTTCTGGCCACCAAAACCGGGGTTGACCGTCATGACCAGGATCATGTCCACCAGATCCAGCACTTCGCCCACCGCTTCGGGCGGGGTGGCGGGACAGATGGCGATGCCGGGCTTCACCCCATGGTCGCGCACGTGCTGCAGCGAACGGTGGGTATGGGGACCGGCTTCCACATGCAGGTGGATATGGTCGGCCCCGGCCTTCGCAAAGGCCTCGATATACGGATCGACGGGCGCGATCATCAGGTGCACGTCAAACGGGAGCTTCGACTTCGGGCGAAGCGCCTTGATCAGTTGCGGCCCCATCGACAGGTTCGGTACGAAATGCCCATCCATGACATCCAGATGCAGCCAGTCCGCACCAGCATTTTCGACAGCGGCGACTTCATCCGCCATGCGGGAAAAATCAGCCGACAGGACGCTGGGCGCGATGAGGGGGGTCTTGAGAGCAGCCATGCCTGTTTTTTAACAGCAATCAAAGACTAACGCCAATCTTTCCTCATGCCCCCTGCCCCTGTCAGGCCCGACGGAAACGCGCGGCGAAGAAGCCATCCATGCCACCGTGATCCGCCAGCATGCCAGGATGGGTGCGCAGCCATCCCTCCGGCGTGCGGGCCTGCGGCAGGAAGGCCAGTTCCTCCGGCGTGAAGGGATCGGGGATCAGGCCCATCGCCTCGGCCGCGCGGGCACGCTGCTCGCCTTCCTCGGGCTGCAGCGAACACACGGCATAGACCACGCGCCCGCCCGGCCGCAGCATGTCGCGGCTTGCGGCCAGCAGCCGGTCCTGCCCTTCCGTCATGGTGGCGATGTCACGCGGGCGCTTGATCCACATGGCATCGGGGTGTCGGCGGATGGTGCCGGTAGCCGAACATGGCGCATCCAGCAGAATCGCGTCCAGCGGAGCATCAGGCCGCCACTGTGCCGCATCCGCATGGATGACCTTCACCGCATCCAGCCCCAGGCGTGCCAGATTCGCGCGCAGCCGCTCGATCCGGCGGCCTTCGCGTTCAATGGCGAATATCTCCGCCCCGGCAAAGGCAAGCTGGGCGGTCTTGCCACCGGGGGCCGCACACAGGTCGGCCACGCGTTCGCCCGCCTTCACATCCAGCAGCCGCGCGGGCAGGCTTGCGGCCATGTCCTGCACCCAGAATGTCCCTTCGGCAAAGCCGGGCAGGTCCACCACCTTTACCGTCCCCGCGGCAAAGCGCACGCTTCCATTGGGCATCACCTCGCCGCCCGGCGGGGGTTCGGCACCGGGGCGGATGCTCAGGTCCAGCGGCGGTTCATGACCCAGTGCGCGGGCGATGGGACGTGCCAGCTTCCCCCACGACTGCCACAGCCACGGCGGCACATCCAGCCGCGCCTGGTCCAGCCCCTCCAGCGCCTGCGTCCCGCCAGCCGCAACGCGACGCAGCACGGCGTTGACCAGCCCCGCGAACGGCACCAGCCCCCGCCTGCGCGCAAGGGCGACGGACGTGGCCACGGCGGCATGGGCCGGCGTGTCAAGGAACAGGAGCTGCGTCACCCCGATCAGCAGCACCACGCGAACGGGTTCGGGCGGTTCACGCTTCAGGAACGGGGCCAGAACCTCATTCGCGATGCCCATGTGCCGCAGCACGGTGGCCGCCAGCCGGTGGCCCGCGGCACGGTCGCGCGGTTCGGCCGCGCGGGCGGCGGCCGAATGGTCCAGCGACGTATCAAGCATGCGGCGGTGCACGATCACGCCTTCGACGATATCGAAGGCGATGTCGCGCGTGGGATCCGGGGCGACCTTGCCACCGCGCCGGTCGGGGCGGCCTGCGTTGGGGCGGCGGCCGGTGGGGCGGGACGACGGGGACGGGGAAGGCTTCATGGAATCCTGACCTGAAAACTGCGATACGCGGGGGCTTGACCGGGGAGGTATTCAGGCCAAGCCTAGAGCCATGTCAACATCCACATCCATAGCACAGGCGCTGACGGGCATCCGCGCCCGCATCACCACCAGCGCGCAGGCGGCAGGTCGCGCCCCGTCCACCATCGGCCTGGTGGCCGTTTCCAAGTTCCATCCGCAGTCCAGCGTCATCGCGGCACTCGAGGCGGGGCAGCGGATATTCGGTGAAAACCGCGTGCAGGAAGCCGCCGCCAAATTCCCTGCCCTGCGCGAACGCTGGCCCGACCTGCGGCTGCACATCATCGGCGGCCTGCAGACCAACAAGGCGCTGGAGGCCGTCCGGATCGCGGACATGATCGAAAGCCTCGACCGACCGTCCCTGTCGGACGCGATCGCGCGCGCGGGTGACAGGGCGGGTCGCCTGCCACACCTGCTGGTGCAGGTAAACACGGGCGACGAAACCCAGAAGTCGGGCGTGCGGCGGGAAGACGCCGATACCTTCATCACCGCCAGCATCACGCGCTTTGGCGACGCGGTGCGCGGCCTTATGTGCATCCCGCCGCACGATCAGGACCCGACGCCGCATTTCCGGCTGCTGTCGGACATGGCGGCACGGCACGGGCTGCCGGTCGTGTCCATGGGCATGTCGGCCGATTTTGAACGCGCGATTGCCTGTGGCGCGACGCTGGTACGGGTGGGAAGCGCCATTTTCGGTGCCCGCCCCGCCCATGCCTGACCACGCCTGAATGGCACCTGAGCGGAGACGGGCCTTGCTGCGCATGGGGCGAGGCGGTAATGCGAAACTATCCGGTCGCGATGTGATGCCGGTTTTCTGTCTTCATTGCCGCGGAGCCGTCACGACATGACGCAACCCACGGGGCCTTCTGCCCCCGGATCCCCGACGCCGCCGGATGGCGCAGGTCATCCCGCCACTGCCGCGGACAAGGCCACGACCGCGCCCAAGATTACCGAATATGGCGCGGACCAGCACGAACACGCTGCAAACCCCGTAGGCTTTGCCGCCCTGCTGGGTGTGCTGGGCGTGGTGTTTGGCGATATCGGCACAAGCCCGATCTACGCCCTTCGGTCGACCATCATGGTCGTCTCGCAGCACCACCGGATCGCCCCGTGGGAGGTACTGGGCGTTCTCAGCCTGATCATCTGGTCGCTGCTGCTGATCGTGACGGTCAAATACGTCATCCTGATCATGCGCGCCGACCATAATGGGGAAGGCGGGATCATCTCGCTCATGTCGCTGGCCCAGCGCGTGGCCCCCAGCAACCGGCTGCGCATCGCGCTGGGCATGGTCGGCATCGGGGGGGCCTGCCTGTTCTTTGGCGATGGCATGATCACCCCCGCCATTTCCGTGCTGTCGGCAGTGGAGGGGCTGGAAGTCAGCTTCCCCGCCGCGCGTGACCTGGTCATACCCATTGCCCTCATGGTCCTGATCGGGCTGTTTTCGGTCCAGTGCTACGGCACGGGCAAGGTGGGCACCGTGTTCGGGCCGATCATGCTGGTGTGGTTCAGCCTGCTGGGCATACTGGGCGGACTGCAGATCCTGCATCACCCGGCGGTGCTGCTGGCCATATCGCCCACCTATGCGGTGCAGTTCATCGTCTATCACGGGTGGCTGTCGTTCATTGCGCTGGGCTCGGTCGTGCTGTCGGTCACGGGGGCGGAAGCGCTGTATGCCGACATGGGGCATTTCGGCCGCCAGCCCATCCGCTATGCGTGGCTGTTCTGCGTGCTGCCCTGCCTTGCGCTGAATTACCTGGGCCAGGGTGCGCTGATCATCGCGGACCCCGCGGCGCTGGCCAATCCGTTCTTCCTGCTTGGCCCGCACTGGCTGCAGGTGCCGATGATCATCCTGTCCACCTTCGCCACCGTCATTGCCAGCCAGGCGGGCATTTCGGGCGGTTTTTCGCTGTGCCGCCAGATCATCCAGCTGGGCTACCTGCCACGCATGCGCGTGACCCATACGAATGCGGAGGAGGAAGGCCAGATCTACCTGCCGGAATTCAACCGCTTCCTGATGGTGGGCGCGCTGCTGCTGGTGCTGGCCTTCCGCAGTTCGGACGCGCTGGCCTCTGCCTACGGCATTGCGGTGACGGGCACGTTCATGTGCACCTGCGTCCTGGCGATGGTGGTGTTCCGCAGGCTGTACCACTGGTCGCGGCCCGCCGCGATCGCAACCTTCGGCGGCTTCTTCCTGCTTGATGCCACGTTCTTCGCGTCCAATGCGCTCAAGATCCCGCAGGGCGGCTGGGTGCCGGTGCTGCTGGGCATCGTGCTGACGCTTATGATGACGACGTGGAAAAAGGGTCGTCAGCTGATCATGAACCGGCAGAAGCAGGACAGCATGCCCATGAACTCGTTCCTGGCCCGCCTGCCGCAGTCGCGCATCATCCGCGTGCCGGGCACGGCGGTGTACATGACCGGGAACCCCGATTTCGTGCCCGCCTGCCTGCTGCATAACCTCAAGCACAACAAGGTACTGCATGATCACGTGCTGTTCGTGACCGTGCAGACGCTGGACCAGCCCGAAGCCGATCACGGCCACCGCGTGGCGTTGCAGGAACTGGCGCCCGACATCTACCGGATCATCCTGCGGTACGGCTTCATGGAAATGCCCAACCTGCCCCGCGCGCTGGAGGACCTGAAGGCCAGCGGCCTTGATTTCGATGCGCTTCAGGCATCGTATTTCACCAGCCGTGAACTGCTTGTGCGTTCGTCCGTTCCCAAGCTGTCGCGGTGGCGGATGTCGCTGTTCCTGTTCATGGCGCGCAACGCAACCCCGGCGACGGAATTCTTCCGCATTCCGCCCGACCGCGTGGTGGAGCTGGGCGTGCGGCTGGCGATCTGAAAAATAACAGAAGCTTTCGGGTGTCGCCTTTTTTCAAAAAGGCGACATTCTTTTTGAAAAAAGCTTCACCAAAAACTTCATTCCGGTTTGCAAGGGGGTTCGTTGGCAGGCTTTTCAGACAGCCCTTTATCAGGCGTGGAGGAACCGCTGGCGCTGTACGTGCACTGGCCGTTCTGCCTGTCCAAATGCCCGTACTGTGATTTCAACAGCCATGTGCGTGATGAGATCCCCCGCGCCCGCTTCGGCGCGGCACTGCGGCGCGAACTGGCGCACGAAGCCGCCCGCATGGGCGATGACCGGGCCGAGCGACCGACCATAAGCTCCATTTTCTTTGGCGGCGGCACGCCATCGCTCATGGCACCCGAAACGGTGGCCGGGCTGATTGATGATGCCCGCATGCTGTTTGGCCTGACGGATAATGTCGAAATCACGCTGGAGGCCAATCCCACCAGCGTGGAAACCGGCCGGCTGCGCGCCTTCCGTGACGCAGGCGTCAACCGCATTTCCGTCGGTGTCCAGAGCCTTGATGCCGAAGCCCTGCGCTTTCTGGGGCGCGAACATGACGCGCCACAGGCCATGGCAGCGCTGGAAACGGCGCGCAGCCTGTTCGACCGGATTTCATTCGACCTGATCTATGCCCGCCCCGGACAGGACGCCGCGGCATGGCGGACGGAGCTGGAGACGGCGCTGTCGCTGGTCTCGGATCACCTGTCGCTGTACCAGCTGACCGTCGAACCCGGTACGAAATTCGAAAGCCTGTACCGTCAGGGCCGTTTCCGCCTGCCTGATGGGGACGAAGCCGCGCGCCTGTATGAACTGACCGCCGAGGTCGCGGGCCGCCACGGGCTGCTTGGGTATGAAATCTCCAATTATGCCCGCCCCGGTGCCGAAAGCCGCCATAACCTGACCTACTGGCGATATGGCGACTATCTGGGCATTGGCCCGGGCGCGCATGGGCGGCTGACCCGCAATGGCGTGACCTGCGCCACCCGGCGTCACCGCGCACCTGAACCGTGGGCAGAGCGGGTGGAACGCACCGGCACCGGCGCACATGCGGAAGAACGGCTGGATGATCGCGACCGTGCGCGCGAAATGCTGCTGATGGGGCTGCGGCTGGCAGAAGGGATTTCCACCACGCGGTTCGCCCGCCGCACCGGCATGACGGTGCACGACGCAACCGACGCCGACATCATGGCCGCCGCGGTGGAGGAAGGCTATCTGGTCGCTGATCCCGCCCGCCAGACCCTGCGCGCCACGGCTGCGGGCCGCCTGCGGCTGGAAAGCCTGCTGGCCGCGCTGGTGCTTTAGGAATTTAGGCAATACGATGGCGGCCCACCATACGTAAGGCCAAGGAGTGCATCGCGTGTTCTCATCCGCCCTTTCACTGACTGCCCGGTTTGCGGCCTGTCTTACGGCTGTCACGCTGATGGCCACATCGGCCCTCGCCGCCCCTGCCCCGGCTACGGCCGGGCAGGAACTTGTAATCGAGGATAACGACTTCCTTGGCCCGGGTGGGTCGGACCAGCTTTCGGCCATCCCGCTGCTGTTCAACCCGCATGTCCGCGTGCTGGGCTTTACGGTGGTGTCGGGCGACGGGTGGGAAAACGCGGAATCCGCGCACCTGCGCCGCCTGCTGGAAATCGTGGGACGCACCGACGTGCCGGTTGCCGATGGCGCGGTCTATCCGCTGGTCAACACGCGAGCCGAAATGAAGCTGCATGAACAGCAGTACGGCATCATTCCATGGAAAGGCGCCTGGGGCGGGGCGGGTTCGATCGACAGCGCCACGGACACCCAGCCCGCCATTCCGGCCATGAAGGAAGGGGCACCCCATCTGGCCCCCGTGGCGCAGAGTGCCGCGCAATTCCTGATCGAACAGGTCCATGCCCACCCGCATGAGGTCACGATTGTCGCGGCGGGACCGCTGACCAACCTGGCGCTGGCGATCCGTCAGGACCCGACCTTTGCCGAAACGGCAAAGCAGCTTGTTTTCATGGGGGGCCTGCTGGACACCAGCATGATGTCCATTACCGGGAATGCGGATTTCGCTTCCGATTTTAACATGATCTTTGATCCCGAGGCCGCTCACATCACGCTGACCGCACCGTGGAAAAAGGTGACCGTGGTGGGCAGCGTCTCGAATGATCTCATGCTGTCGAAGCAGTACCTGGCCCGGCTGACGGCAAAGAAGACACCGCTGACCGATTACATCGGCAGATATTATGATCCGCTGCCCATGTGGGATGAAATGACGACCGCCATCGCCGCTGATCCCACGCTGGTGACATCGGCCGTGGACGCCCGCATGGATATCGATACCAGCCGTGGCCCGCATTATGGCCATGTCTTTGTCGTGCCCGATTCGCTGGCTCCGCATGACAGCCCCATGCGCACCGTGCATATCGTGCGCAGCATTGATGCCGACCGCTTTCGCGACATTTTCGCGCAGCAGGCACAGACCGACCTGCCCGGTCGGGAGCACTGACGGGGAACACACGCAGCATGCTGCACATGGTCAAACTGGCGGTTGGCATCCAGTCCATCGAGGATCTGGCTGCACGCCAGTCTCTCCAGACGCCGCCGGTTGATGACCTGGACGGCACCAGCGCCGCCGGCATGCCGTGGTTCCGTACCCGCATGTACCCCCGCAGGGCTGCGGACATACTGGATGGTGGTTCGATCTACCGTGTCATTGGCGGGCGCATCCTGTGCCGCCAGCGCATTACCGCAATCCAGCCCGACACGCGTGAAGATGGCACGCCATGCACACTGGTGGTCATGGCGCCCGACATCATCCCGGTCCAGCCACGCGCCATGCGGCCGTTCCAGGGCTGGCGCTACCTCCGCCCCGAGGATGCGCCGCCCGACCTGCTGGCCAACAGCCATACGGGCGACGTGCTGCCCGAAGCCCTCCGTAACGAACTGGCGGAACTGTGCCTGATCTGAACATGTCCCCGACCCCTTCCTCCCTGCGGGGCATGACGCGCCTTGGTGTTCTGGTCCTGACCGGGCTGGGCCTTGCCGCCTGCGCCAGTTCGGGCGGCGGCGGTGGAAAGACGTCGCATTACAACAGCTATTATGAAGGCAAGGCCGCATACCGCGCGCCGGGTCCGGTCACGGACCCGTGGCAGCCCTATATTGCCGATGCCTCCACCCGGTTCGCCGTACCGCAGGAATGGATTCGCGCCGTGATCCAGAAGGAATCCGGCGGCCATGAATATATCGACGGGCACCTGACGCGCTCGGCCAGCGGGGCGATCGGGCTCATGCAGCTCATGCCGCCGACCTATGCCGACATGCAGCGGCGTAACCACCTTGGGTCCGACCCGTACAATCCGCATGACAACATTCTTGCGGGCACGGCCTATATCCGCATCCTGTACGGGCTGTATGGCGCGCCGGGCTTCCTTGCGGCCTATAACGCGGGCACGCAGCGGCTGAACGACTACCTTGAAAATGGTCGCCCCCTGCCCAGCCAGACGGTCCGCTACCTGCGTATCATCACCCCCAATCTTGGCAACGAGGTCGCGTTGAGCGGACCGCTGGCGGTCTATGGCTCCTCCGGCCAGCGCGTCGCCGCCAACCCGCCCGCGCTGGGACCGGGCAACACCGGGGTCAAGGCCGACCATACCTATATCCAGTACGCCACCCTCAACCCGCCCGCCCCCGTGCAGCACCGCACGGCCTGCGTACAGGACGCCAGTCTGGCGTATGATCCAACCAACACCACCTGCCATACCGACGCCCGCACGGCTGCAGCCCCTGCCGCCAGCGCCGGGGCCGGTTACGGGGCATGGATGGTGCAGGTCGGGGCCTTTACCGCCGAAGGACAGGCCCGCTTCGCCACCACCATGGCCCGGCAGGGGGACTTTGCCGCCCTGCAGGGCGCGCGCAGCATGGTCATTCCGGTCAACAAGCCCGCCGGGGGCGTGATCTATCGCGCCCGCCTTGCCGGGCTGTCACAGGCGACGGCCACGCAGGCCTGTTCCACGCTGAAAAATCAGGGCCTGCCCTGCAGCGTGATCCGCCCGGGACAGTAAACGGATTCGATTATGCCGTAATGGGGAATATAAAAGTTTTGGGATGTCGCCTTTCTTCAGGAAGGCGATGCCCGTCCGGAGTTTTCTTCACTTTATAATATAACTGTCCCTATTCCGAAGCCATAACCGGCGCGGCCGTGCTGTCCAGCGCACCGGGCACATGCAGCGCGGGCAGGTGCAGTGTCGCATGCCGCACCATCATGACGGAAGAAAAGCCCAGCGAGAGGGTATAATCCCCCGCCGCCACGCTCCAGTTGCCGCCCGCCGGGTTCCATTGTCCCACCAGCCGCAGGCTGACCGGCACACTCAGCCGCACGGTATGTCCCGGCGCGACCATGATGCTGCGCCATCCGGCCAGACGACGGGCAGCCCCCGGCACATCATCGGGCATTTCCACATACAGTTGCGGAACCGCGCGTACCGGGGTGTCATCGGGATTGGTGATGGAGAAACTGGCCGTCGCATGGTTGCCATCGCGCACGACATGCAGATCGCTGAAGGTCAGGTGCCCCCGCGTTGACAGGCCATAGCCAAACGGAAACAGCGGCACGACATGGGCGCGGGCGAACGCGCGATAATCAGCATCCGCCAGACCTGGCGGATAGAAGCCCCCCGTCAGCGTAACCGGCAGATGGCCGGAAAAATCCTGCTGCCCGGACAGAAGGGCGGCCAGTGGCTGGGCATATTCATCCCGCCACGCCCATGCCTGCACCACGCTGTCCACCGTATCCAGCCAGGGCATCTGCCGGTCCGGGTCGTCCGACGCCAGCACCACGACAACGTGGCCACCCATTTCCGCCACGGTTGAAATCATCTGGTTGTCATCATTGCCCGCACTCAGCACCAGCGTGCGCGCGGCCTGCGATACGGCAGGTGGCAGGGTGCCGGGCGCACCCGCCCCCTCCGTCGCAACGGACAGCGCCACGTTCAGCCCCGCATGCCGCAGCGCATCAGCCAGCTTTTCCGCCGCAGGACGCAACGCGGGATGGACCAGCATCAGGACAGGACCAAGGGCGGGGTCAAAGGGTACGACCCTGTTTTCATTCTGCAGCAGGACCGCGCCCTGTGCCTCCACATCCGCCACCAGCGTGTCAGGGGATGCGGGCGGCGCGCCATTATGCGCGCTGGAGAAAGGGGGCGGATGGTCAAGACTGCCTGACATGTAGAACGAGGCGAGGATATGCGTCACCATTGCCTGCACCTGCGCGGGTTTCAGGCTGCCCTCGCGCACGGCCTGCCGCAGGGCCGCGCCAAAGACGTCATGGCCGTCCGTATCCACCTGTTCCATGTCCACGCTTGCCGCGACGGCTGCCAGTGTGGGTGCAATGTCCGCATTCCGGATCTCGCCCGCGCCACCGGGCCGCGCCATGACCATGCCGGGAAAATGCCAGGCGTCATGCACTATGGCCCCAAGGCCGGTTACGGTCTGGCACGGCGCCATGCCGCCACACAGTATGGCCCCCCCATGCGCCGTTTCCAGCGCCATGGCGACACCCAGCAGGCTCTGGGATGCAAGCTGGGCTGCGGGTACCTGCGTCGTGCGGTCGGGCAGGGTACCATCCGCGCGGGACTGTTCCTCCGTCGCGACCGACCCGAAGACCGGCAGTATATGTCCCGCCAGCAGTCCCGCACCGATCATGCCCGCCATGCTTCCGGCAAGAACCTGATCCTCCCCCGCCTGCAGGCGGCCTGATGGCAGCAGGTCAACGCCCCCCACGCGCAGCACCGCACGGCCATGCAGCCATTCGGAGCGTGCCCGCGCGCTGCCCGCCCGGCGGGCAAGGTCGGGATCCCATGTCGCCGCCAGCGCCAGCCATGGCAGCAGCGGATGGGGGGCGCCATCGGCAGGCTGGGCCGCATGGGCGAAATCCGGCATGCGCAGCACCGGCAGGCCCAGACGGGCAACGCCCGGCCATGCCAGCAGGTCACCTGCCTCTGCTGTCGTGCCCAGACCGGCAGCGGGGCGGGCCTGAACGACCGTCTGCTGTTCATCGGGCTGCATGCGCGCGGCCATGTCCGCCGCATGCGCGGTGCCCGTGCTGCCACCCGGCGCCCCGGCCGCATAGGCTGGCAGGACCGACAGCCGCAAAAACACGATGCCCGTACACAGGGCGGCGACGTACCATGTGGCTGAGTGTCTCATCATGTCCCATTGCTGTTGAAAGGTGACGCCATTTTTGCGCCTCCGGCCGGGATTGTCACGCAACGCAGGGTAAAGTGGCCGTGCGACTTGGCGGGACAGGCGGGGCAGGATATGAAGAACAGACAACGCGACAGGCCAGAACGCACCCTGCCCGGCATGGCCGGCAGGTCAGGCGCATGGCTGGATTACCACATGCGGGGGCCATCCCCGGCGTCCATAGAGGCATCATGACCCTTCGTCCGCCCAGTTCTGCCCCTTCTGCCGCCCCGTCGGGCCGCCACCTGCCGCCGCGTGCGATCGTGCCCGCGCTGCTGGCCATAAGCCTGCTGGCAGGCTGCGGCAGTGCGCCGCAGCATGACAAAAGCGGGCTGGCCATTCCCCAGAACCGCCTGCTGAAGGAAGACCGGGGCGCCAATGGCGGTTCCACCCCGCTGGAAAGCAACGGGGTCAATGCCTTCCTGTGGCGCGGCGCGCTGGATACGCTGTCCTTCATGCCGTTCGCCTCTGCCGATGCGGTGGCGGGCGTGATCCTGACGGACTGGTACACACCGCCCGCAACCAAGGATGAGCGATTCAAGATCACCTGTTTCATCCTGTCGCGCAGCCTGCGTTCGGACGCGGTACGCGTATCGGTGTTCCGTCAGGTGTTCCAGGACAACCAGTGGGTCGATACTCCCGTCGCGGCCAATACCGTATCCGACATCACCGCGCGTATCCTGACCCGCGCACGCCAGCTGCGGACCGATAGCGGACAGCGCTGATCCCCGCCCCCGGCGTTCCTTTCCACCGGGTGGCACAGGCCGTGCTGCCCGCACCTTTCCGGCGGGGCATCCCCGCCCCCGCATACCGAACCAGAAGAAGATGACCGAAACCAGCACCCCACCGGACAGCGCCACCCCCGCCTATGACTTCCACACGGCCGAGCCGCAGTGGCAGGAACGCTGGGCTTCGTCGGGCATCTTCAATGTCCCCGATGTCCCCCCTGCCGACCGGCCGAAATATTATGTGCTGGAGATGTTCCCCTATCCGTCGGGACAGCTGCACATGGGCCATGTGCGCAATTACACGCTGGGCGATGTGGTGGCGCGGTACAAGCGTGCGCGTGGCTTCAGCGTGCTGCACCCGATGGGCTGGGACGCCTTTGGCCTGCCGGCGGAAAATGCCGCGCGCGAACGCGGGGTGCATCCGGGCAAGTGGACGATGGACAACATCGCCGCCATGCGCGCAACGCTGAAACGGCTGGGCTTTTCATTCAACTGGGACCGTGAGATCGCGACCTGCCTGCCGGAATATTATGGCAAGCAGCAGAAGCTGTTCCTCGACATGCTCAAGGGCGGCCTGGTTGAACGGCGTGAAAGCTGGGTCAACTGGGATCCCGTGGACAACACCGTGCTGGCGAACGAGCAGGTGGTCGATGGCCGGGGCTGGCGTTCGGGCGCGCTGATCGAACAGAAGAAGCTGTCGCAGTGGTTCCTGAAAATCACGAAATTCGCCCCGCAGCTGCTTGATGGCCTGTCCACCCTGCCGCGCTGGCCCGAACGCGTGCGCACCATGCAGGAACGCTGGATTGGCCGATCCGAAGGGGCAAGGGTCCGTTTCGCCCTGCATGAACCGCCCACGGGTTTCGATATCGACCTTGATTCGATCGAGGTCTTCACCACCCGTCCCGACACGCTGTTCGGCATGTCCTTCCTGGCCATTGCGGCCGACCATCCGCTGGCGGCCAAGGTCGCGGCCAAAAACGCGGCGGCCGGGGAATTCATTGCCGAATGCCAGCGTCTGGGCACGTCGGAAGAGGCAATCGAAACCGCTGAAAAACGCGGTTTCGACACCGGGCTGCGCGTCAGCCACCCCTTCATGCCCGATAAATCCTTCCCGGTCTGGATCGCGAATTTCGTGCTGATGGATTACGGGACGGGTGCGGTATTCGGCTGCCCGTGCGGTGATCAGCGCGACCTTGATTTCGCGCGCAAGTACAACCTGCCGGTCACCCCCGTCATCCTGCCACCGGGGGCCGAGGCCGCGACCTTCACCATGACCGACAGGGCATGTGATGGCCACGGCACGCTGTTCAATTCCGGCTTTCTGGACGGTCTGGATACCGAGACGGCAAAAAAGGAAGCGATCACCCGGCTGGAAGGCATGGGAATCGGTCAGGGTGTGGTCAACTGGCGGCTGCGTGACTGGGGCATTTCGCGCCAGCGTTACTGGG
Organism: Komagataeibacter oboediens; assembly: GCF_018491655.1. NCBI lineage: Bacteria > Pseudomonadati > Pseudomonadota > Alphaproteobacteria > Acetobacterales > Acetobacteraceae > Komagataeibacter > Komagataeibacter oboediens. The sequence continues at coordinate 418,915 of NZ_JABLUU010000001.1, forward strand.
GCTGCCCCATTCCCGTCATCCACTGCACGGATTGCGGCGCGCAGCCCGTGCCCGATGACCAGCTGCCGGTAAAGCTGCCCGAGGACGTGACTTTTGACCGCCCCGGCAACCCGCTGGAACACCACCCGACATGGAAGCACGTGGCCTGCCCCAAATGCGGCAAGGCCGCCGTGCGCGAGACCGATACCTGCGACACCTTTGTGGATAGTTCGTGGTATTTCGCCCGCTTCACCGCGCCGCACGCGCCCACGCCCACCGTGCCTGCCGCGGCTGATGGCTGGCTGCCGGTGGACCAGTATATCGGCGGGATCGAACATGCGATCCTGCATCTGCTGTATGCACGCTTTTTCACCCGCGCGATGCATGAGACAGGACACCTGCATGTGGACGAACCCTTCAACGGGCTGTTCACGCAGGGGATGGTCAACCACGAAAGCTACCGCGACGCGGACGGCAACTGGCTGTATCCCGAGGAGGTCGATCGCAGGGCCGATGGGGCCGTGCGCCGCGACAATGGTGCGCCCGTCACCATCGGTCGCGTGGAAAAGATGTCCAAGTCCAAGCGCAACACGGTGGCGCCCGTCGCCATCATCGAACGCTTTGGCGCGGATACGGCACGGTGGTTCGTACTGTCCGACAGCCCGCCGGAACGCGACATGGAATGGACGGAATCCGGCGTTGCCGCGGCATCGCGCTTCCTGCAGCGCCTGTTCCGCCTTGTCCGCACGGTGGCGGAACAGACCCCGGCGGGTGCCGCGTGTCCCGCCAGTGTATCACGCAACGCGGATGCCCTGCGCCGCACCACCCACCGCACCATCGCGGCAGTAACCGACGCGCTGGAAACCTTCAGTGTAAACGTGGCCGTGGCGCGGCTGCATGAACTGACCTCCGCCATGGCTGATGCGGAAAAGACGGCAGGCGAGGACGGCATGGCGTTCGCCCGGCGTGAAGCGGCCACCACGCTGGCACTGCTGTGCGCGCCAATGGTGCCGCATCAGGCGGAAACGATGATGGCGCTGCTTGAACCCGGCGGCCAGCCGGTGGTGGACCGCACGTGGCCGGTCGCCATCGCGGACCTGCTGAAGGCGAACGAACTGACCATCGCCGTCCAGATCATGGGCAAGCTGCGCGGCACGATCGCCGTGCCGCCGGACATGCCCGCGGACAGGGTCATCGCCATGGCGGAAGCCGAACCCAACGTGGCGCGCCTGCTGGATGGCGCGCGGATCGTCAAGCGCATCCATGTGCCGGGCCGGATCGTCAACTTCGTGGTTGCGAAATAGCCCATGGCGCATCCCGTCCGTCATCCTGTCGTGCTGGGCATCCTGCTGATGGTGGCAGGATGCGGCTTTTCGCCCATGTACAAGACGACGGGAACCCATATCGGCGCGGATGGCAAACCCACCGTGACCAATGTGGTGGCGGAACTGAAACAGGTGTACGTACCGATCATCCAGGAACGGTACGGCCAGCAGCTTCGCCAGTTCCTGCAGCAGGATCTGGGCGGGGCGGGGCCGGAAGACCCGACCGGTTATGAACTGCGCATCAGCACCTACATCATGAACGAAGCGGTGGACATCCACGCGGACAATACCAGTGGCCGCACGCGGACCACCGCCTTCGCCCACTGGCAGCTCTATACGCTGGGGGACAACCCGCACATGCTGGCGGGGGGAGATGCCTCGGTCGTGGATGGGGTGAACAATACATATGAACAGTATTTCGCCCTGACGCTGAACCTGGAAACCGTGCGCACCCGTGTCGCCAAGAACATGGCCGAACAGGTCACCCAGCAGGTGGCGACGTGGTTCCGCACCCATGCCCGCCCTGCGGTGGACGGGTCGGTCGCGGACCAGAACCAGCCGCGCTATGTCGATCCCAACAGCATCGTAAATCCCAATAACCAGATGCCGTCCCAGCAGCCGGGCGCCGATGGCCTGCCCGCACTGGCGACAGGCCGGACCGATTCCCAGCTGAACGAGGAAAACAACGAAGGCAGCAGCCTGTCCACCCAAAGCGCCCCCATGGACAGCACGCCGCAATCCACCAGCGGCAACCGGAGCGGTTCGGGCACCTCCATGGCCCCGGATGTCGATACATCCCCCTCCTCCGGTATCAGCATAGGCGGCGGGGGCGCGAACGAGTGAAGATCGATGCCCGCGCCGTCAATGCCACCCTGCAGGCACCGGGTGCGCTGCGGGCCATTATCCTGCATGGGGATGACGCGGGGCTGATTCGTGAGCGGGCCACAACCGCGGCGAAAGCGGTCTGCGCGGACCTGCAGGATCCGTTCCGGGTCGCCATTCTGGGCCGCGAAGACCATGACCGGCTGGAGGAGGAAACGACCGCCCTTGCCCTGACGGGGGGGCGGCGCGTGGTCTGGCTGCGCGAGGCGGGTGACAGCCTGCTTGCCCCATTGCAGCACAGCCTGGGACTGTCATCCGATACACTGATAATTATGGAAGCGCCGGGCCTTGCCTCGCGTTCGAAATTGCGCGCCTTTGCGGAAAAGGACAGGCAATGCGGCGTGATCGGCTGTTACCCCGAAGAGGGACGGACGCTGGAAGCCGCCATCCGGCAGATGCTATCGGCGCAGAACGTCGGGATCGACCCTGATGCGCTGGGGTGGATGGTGGAGCGCGCAGGCCCCGACCGCGCGGCGACACGCAGTGAAGTTGAAAAACTGGCCCTGTTCGCCGGTGCGGGCGGCAGGCTGGGAATGGAGGACGTGCGCGCGTGCATTGGTGACGCGGCGGGCGTATCACTGGAAGACGCGGCCTTTGCCGCCATGGCGGGTGACCGCAGGACGGCGGACGCGGCCGCGGAACGGGCGCTGACCACCGATGGCAGCAGCCCGGTCGTCCTGACACGCGTGCTGCTGTCACACATCCACCGGCTGCGGCGGGCGCGGATTGCGGTGGATGGCGGGGCAAGCCGGGCGGACGCCATGCGGCAGTTGCGCCCCCCCGTTTTCTTCAAACGCACCGACAGCTTCGGTCAGGCCATGATGATATGGTCCGCCAGCGCCCTGCTGCGTGCGGCTGAAGACACGCAGGCACTGGAACTGGCATGCAAACAGACCGGCAGCCCCGATGTCGTGCTGTGCCTGCGCCATATCGCCCGGCTATGCGCACAGGCGCAACAGATGCGCAGGCGGCATTAAGGGAAAATATTCCCCCTTCCCTTCGTGAAACATCTTGCCGGGGTGGGCTGCCTCGGTTAGAAAATCCGGGTGTGTCCGCGTAGCTCAGCCGGATAGAGCACAGGATTCCTGGTTTGCAATTGGGCGTCACGACGGGAAACCACGTGGCGGATCTGCTCAAATTCGGGGAACGCTCTGGCAAATGCCGTGCCAATCCCGAGCCAAGGCCGGTTTTCCGGCAAGGTGTAGAGACTGGATGGGCAGCACCTGTCAACCGCATGCGGTTTATGGTGAAGGGACAGTCCAGACCACGAACGCCATATCCCTATGGCGGCGGTGAAAGCCGAAGTGGTACGAATCCTGGGGCCGTGGGTTCGAATCCCGCCGCGGACACCACAAATCCCTGCCAATCCCATGACCATCAGATCTGCGGCAGGATCTGTTCGTTCGCGGCAGGATGGTGCCCGCCCTGCATGGTCACATCAGCATGGAACGCGCCACCGGAACTGAAACCATCCGAGTGCCAAGGCCGGCCCCTGTCAGATCGCATGCAGGCCGGTTGAATGCGTCCACCGTTTTGGTTCCATTCGTGACAGACATGGCAGATGACCGACCCGCTCTTCAGGCATATCTGACACGAAATGCGCAGCGACATCGTGCATGGAATGCATGCCGTGCGGGCATGACATCCCGGATGCCGTCTGGCTGGCATTCATGCACGAATTGCCATTATACCGGCAGCATGCCTGTTACAATGAAACACTGCGATATATTTCAGCCCGTTGTCATGATGATATCCAAGACATTTACGATTACATCACTATCAATATACAGGTTCCATGTTCATTTCCTAAATGGAATTAATTTCTGATTACCCATGTAAGATACATCTAAAAATTCATAACTTCACATAAATATTTTCCTTAATTCATATAATATTACGACTGTATATTTTTACATTACATGGAAATAAATCAGCATTCTGCAAATTATATTTCAATATGTTCTGTAGAATTCCTTGCAGGAAGAATAAAAAAATGACCCACTTCCGCGGACTACAGCTTCTCTTTCCATGCAGAATTTTCCGCCATTTATTGTTTCACTGTATATATTCGAAAATATAATGAATGGCGATATTCATTCAGAATACATTCTTATAAAATAATAAACAATTGGCATCAATAAGATCAATTTATGAATTGATCCTATCTTCACTCACACCCGCCTTAACAAAGTGTTTCTATTCATTCGGAGATATAACCTACCCATAACGAATAGAACATATTCAATGCATATAAAGTATGGGGGCAAGAAAAGTTCCCTGACTACAGTCAGTTAATCAAAAAAATGTTTCAAAATCCGATTCAGGCCATAAGCATCCGTCGAAAGTGTGTGATTTGTACCAGACCGGAACTTTACACCCACGCCTACTTTTTTTGTGATTGTTGTCTGAGATAAGGTAAATGTATGGTTAATATATGGCGGAACATGAGGTCCGTTTCCACACACTTCTGGTCCCGATGGGCCTGAAACAAGAAACGTGCGCGTGTTTCCTCCATACTGCAAATAACGACCAAACGTTTTGTGGCCATTATCAGGTCCTGTTCCATTTCTGCACTTACTGGCTGGTGGATTTCTGATGAATACCGACGTAGCCATTATAGGGGCCGGCCCCTATGGTCTCTCCCTTGCAGCCCATCTGCGCGACAGGGGTGTCAACTTCCGTATTTTCGGGCGCCCGATGGGGTTCTGGCGCGATCATGTCCCCGCCGCCCTGCGGCTTAAGGCAGAAGGGTTCGCACTGAACCTGTTTGACCCCACCCGCAGGTCAACCCTTGCGCGGTTCTGCAAGGAACGGGGATATCCCTACGCCCCCATTGGCGAACCCATTCCTGCCGAGGTTTTCCGGGAATACGGCGAAGAATTCCAGAAAACCCACGTACCCCACCTCCAGCCATGCCGGGTCACGCATCTGGCACGCACGCTGGACGGGTTTGTCCTTCATCTGGACAATGGAGAAAGTGTCCTGGCGCGCAATGTGGTCATGGCGATCGGGATCGAACACTTCGCCTACACCCCTCCTGCCGTGCGCAACCTGCCTGCCGACCGGATCAGCCATACCTTTGACGAAACCACGTTTGACCGCTTTGCGGGCAAACGGGTCGCCGTGATTGGCGCGGGGTCATCAGCGGTGGATACGGCCTGCTTCCTGCATAATGCTGGCGCGCAGACCTTTATCTGCACCCGCCGGCCCAAGATATGGATCAACCATCCCCCACGAAACCTGACGGGCCTGAAACTGCTGTGGACCCGGATCAAGAAGCCGGTTTCCGGTCTGGGGACGGGGTGGCGGTCGCGCATGGCCTGTGACCTGCCCGATGTCTTTCACATGCTGCCCGCCCGCCTGCGCCTGCGTATCACACGTGGCCATCTGGGGCCGGCGGCGGGATGGGTAACAGGTCAGGTTGTCCGGGACAGGGTACCGATCTGGCTCAATCTCGACCTGCAATCCGCGCAGATGCGCGATAACGCCGTCCATCTTGTCTTTCGCGATACAAAGGCCGAGCGCCCGCGCACGGTGGATGTTGACCATGTATTCCTGGGCACCGGCGTCCGGGTGGATATGCAGCGCATCCCCTTCCTTGACCCCGTGCTGGCGCGCGCCGTCCGCACCGAGGAGAACATGCCCGCCCTGTCACACAGTTTTGAGTCGAGCGTGCCAGGCCTGTACTTCATCGGCCCCATGGCGGCGGGCAGCTTTGGTCCCCTTTTACGCTTTGCCTGGGGTGCGCGCTTTGCCGCGCGCCGCCTGAGCGCCCGACTGGGCCGACAACCCGTATCGTTCCCGGTCCCGCAGGCCGCCTTTGCGTCCTGACTTCCCCTGCACCTCATCCTGAATCCCGACCCGAGCTGGAAAGTTGCGGATCATGAAAAACGATTTTACGGTTCTTATCGTCTCCTCCGTGTGGTGGTCGGCCATCACACGCGCTGCGGTGGAATTCCTGGAAAGCGGGGTGGAAGTCCATGCCATCTGCCCGGCCGGCCATCCCCTGCGCTGCCTGGGTGCGATCAGGAGCATACAGACCTATCCGTATGTCGCGCCGACCGCAGCGCTGGCTGATGCCATTACACAGCTCCGCCCCGACCTGATCATCCCGGCGGATGACCGGGTCGTTGTGACCCTGCACCAGGTTTTCAGCGAGGCCGACCCCTCGACCGCCACGGGCCGGTTATGCCGCGACACCATCGAAAGATCCCTCGGGCGACACGAATACTTTGCCTATGCGCAGACGCGGCTCCGGCTTATCGATGTCCTGCGCGAACAGGGCATTCCCACCCCTGCGGCAACCAACCTCGCCACCCTGGAGGATGTCAGGCGCTGGTGCGCGGCCACGCCCGGCCCGTGGGTGCTCAAACGCGACCGGAGCTGGGGCGGCTCTGGCGTGGTGATCGCGGATACACAGCAGGAAGCCGAAAGCGGTTTCCATCGCCTGTCGCAGCCGGTGCGCATGATCTGTGCGCTGCGCGTGCTGCTGGCGGATCGCGACATCTATTCCTTCATGGAGGCAACGGCCCGGCGTCCCCTGCCCGTCATGGCGCAGGCGCATGTCACCGGCATGCCCGCCAATATCATGGTGGCATGCTGGGAAGGGGAAGTGATCGGCACGCTGGGGGTCAATGTCGTGTCCTATCAGGGACGCACGGGGGCGGCGACGGTGATCGAGATCACGCAGTCGGCCGATATGGAACGCGCGGCACGGGTCACCTGCGCGGCATTGAAGCTGTCGGGTTTTTTTGGCCTGGATTTTGTACGATGCGCAAAAACCGGCACCTATCATTTTATTGAAATGAATCCCCGCCTGACCCAGATTGGCCATCTGTGCCATGGTGGCAATACCCTGATCCGTCGCCTGCTGCAGCATGTACGCGGCAGGGCGCAGGTGCCCATGCCCGCCGCCGCGATGGAACTGCATGAACACACCCTGATCGCCCTGTTCCCGCAGATCCTGCGCACCGACCCCGATACGATGAAGAATGCCTCCGCCTGGATCGATATTCCATGGCGCTATCCTGAACTGGTGGAGGAACTGCTGCGCCGTCCGTGGCCACGGCGGGGATCTGTCGCACGGCTGGAAGAACGGCTGAGACCCAACATGCCCTATGGCAAATCCGTGGATCGGGGGGAGGCACTGGGCAAACTGTCCACCCTGCTGAAGACAGGTATGGTCACGGATATGCCCATGGCCACCCTGTAAGAAATAGAGTGTGGGTCCGCTGCTGATGAAAACCGGCTGTTGTCTGCAGGCGCCGCCTTTTCCCGAAAAGGGCGGCGCTGCCTGATGCATCCCGCAAACGGGACATCCGGGGATCAGGCGTAGGACAGGATGGACTGCCGGATCACGTCCGAAGGCTGGGGCCGGCCAAGCAGGAAGCCCTGGACCTGATTACATCCAAGGTCATTGAGGTGCGCCCACTGGTCATGCGTTTCAACGCCCTCCGCCGTGATGGGAATGTCCATGCTCTGCGCAAGGCTGATAATGGCCTGAATGATGCCTGACGCGCTGCGTTCGGGCAGTTCCTGCACGAAGGAACGGTCGATCTTGATTTTCTGGAACTGAAAGGACCGCAGGTACCCCAGCGAGGAATACCCCGTTCCGAAATCATCCAGCACGATACTGCACCCGATACGCCCCAGCTGCTGCAGGATATGGCGGTTGGTTGCGCTGTTCTGGACAAAGATGTTTTCCGTAATCTCGATTTCCAGCCGATGCGGCGCAAGACCGGAACAGGACAGCGCCCCTTCGACAATGCTGAGGAAGCGTGGGTTCCGCAACTGGATGGGGGACACGTTCACCGCGATCTTGACCTGTTCGGGCCAGTCCGCCGCTTCCTGGCAGGCAGCCCGCAAAACCCATTCCCCCAGATCATGGATCAGCCCGTTTTCTTCCGCCAGCCCCACAAACTGGTCCGGGGGAACCATGCCGTGCGTGGGATGGTGCCAGCGCACCAGGGCCTCACATGCGCTGATACGGTTGGTCGGCATTGAATACAGAGGCTGGAAATGCAAGGTCAGTCCGCTGCTGGCAATGGCCGTGCGCAGTTCATTGCCCAGACGGGCGCGCGTCTGGATTTCATCACGCAGGGCGGCGTCAAAGAACTGGAATCCATTGCGCCCCTGTGACTTGGCGCGATACAGCGCAATATCAGCATATTGCAGCAGGGTTTCCGCGTTATCGGCATCCTGCGGATACAGCGCCGAACCCACACTGGCACCAATGACAATATGGTGGCCGTCAATAATGTAGGGACGACTTACGGTTTCGACAATTTCACGCGCCCGTCCCGTCAGTTCCGCCTGTGCGGGCACGATGGGCCAGATAATGGCGAATTCGTCACCACCCAGCCGCGCCACCAGATCCTCGGGCCGACTGCATGCCCGCAGCCGCTCCGCCACCAGCCGCAACAATGCATCCCCCGCCGCATGGCCATAAACGTCATTGACCGTCTTGAAGTAATCCAGGTCGATACACAGTAATGTCGCATCCTGCCCGACAGTACAGACCGTATCCAGACGCGAACTGAACAGCGCACGATTGGCAAGGCCGGTCAGGGGATCATAATGCGCAAGCCGTTCCACCTGATGCTGGGCATTACGCTGTTCCGTGACATCATCGGCCACGCACAGTTCCCAGCGCGCGCCCCCGCGTTCATCCGCAATCATGACATGACGGGTGGCAATGGCGCGCGGGTCCCCATGCTGGTTACACAGGACCTGTTCGCGCACGCCCTGCTGCCCGGCGGCCGGACGGCTGACCAGCAGGTGGCCGATTTCGTCCGCGCCAAAGACCTGCGCGGTATCCTTTTCAATCAGCAGGTCACGCCTGCATCCCATCATGTCCTCGGCCGCACGATTGACCAGCACGAGGTGTTCATGCCGCACGGACCGGACAACCAGCGCGGACGGGATGTTTTCTACAATCGTGTCGATGAACAGCTTGTCGCGTAATATTCTTTTATTTGCCCGGCGCAGGTCTTCCGCCGCCTGTTCCAGGCGGGTGGCGGATGCAATCGCATGGGAGTGGGACGCGTTCATCAGGTCCAGAACGGATCCCGTCCCGCAATAGCGCCCATTCTCGGTCACGATATAGCCGCGCAGGAGGTCATCTGCCTGCCCCATCAGGGTCCGGGCGGTAAAGTCGGATGCCAGAACCCGGGCGTCGATCATGACCGGGGCTGTATCCATCAATAATGAAACAGGGCGACGATTAAACAGGGAATGGCCGAATTTACCTGACACTTTCAGAAAAAAGGCCTGTCGCTCAACCAGACCGACAGGCACATCATCCGCATCCACAACCGCAACCAGCATCAGTTCCGCGTTGCGGTGAAACAGATCAAAAAGGCTTTCCCCCGGGTCTGACGGCCGAAGGAGCGGTCCCTTCCGGGCAATATCCCCCATGGTAAGGAACGGCGACTGGCCAGCCTGTGCAGGACTATCTTGCATCATTCAATGTTCCACATAGCGCACGCACCGCCTGTCGTGCCTGTTTATTAAATGACCTGTTACTGTATTGAATTATGAAAATCAGGATGGGAAAGCCTGCCGGTATTCCTGCGATACCGGCAGGCATGACATCATCAGATAAAAAGTCCGCGCCTTAGAAAGCCGCCTGGATACGACCGGCGACGGAGTTGCCGTCACGACCGACCGCGTCATACAGGAAGCTGTCCCTGCTGACGATGATGTGGTTGTAATCCAGCATGAAACGGAAATGCCGGTTGGGATACCAGTTCAGACCCGCGGACCAGACCGTCTGCTACCCACCACGGATTGCATTGGCCGTGCCAAGCCCGCTGTTCAGATCCGCCACACTGTAACGGGCCGAAACTTCCAGCGCGCCCCAGTGACCATGGGCCGGATCGAATGCGTGATCCACGCCGGGGGCGGCAAATGCGCCTTCCTTGATGTTGTAGGAACGCGCCTTGCCAAAGATGGTATAGTTGGCCGCACCGTAGAAACCCTGGAAGCCAACCGAACCCCGGCTGCTTGCACCTGCGGCATAGTTGTCGCCGCGCGTCACGCCAATGTGGTAGTATTCACCTTTCAGCACCAGCCGCTTCCAGCGGAAGCCAAGTTCGGGGCCGGCGGACCAGACGCTGCCCACATTCCCCACCGTCTCGTTCAGGAACTTGGTTGTCGTCAGGTCAACTTCGGGGCCTTCGGCGAAATTCGCGCTACGCACGCCATTCTTTTCCGCCACCTTGAACGCGGCGATACCGGACACACCCACATGCACGTCAATATCCTTGGACATGTAGGGACGACCCGCGATACGGAAGGTGCCGCCACTCTGGCTGTCGGTCACACCGCTCGTCACGCCAGAACTGGAAACCGCTGCCGCATTCGAACCACCACGCGCGCCGTAGCTCTGTCCGGTCAGATAACCGGCAATCCACCAGCGCTTGCCATAATGCAGGGCACCGACGCTCATGCGCGCATCACCTGCCGCGATGTTACGCACGATATCGGTAATGGCGGGGCGTTCCATCATCTCGAATTCGTTCGAGCTTTCGGAATCTTCTTCCGTCACGCGCGGCTGGAAATAACCGGCGGTGATGACCGTATTGTGGAACCCGGCGTAGTTCAGGTTCGCTTCATACAGCGTGGCCGCACTATCGGAACTGGAGGCGCCGAAATCAGGCGTGATGTTGGCAATCCAGTTCTTGTAACGGAACGAGATGGGAATACGCAGGCGGCGGGCATTTTCGGTCAGGCCGGCGAAGTCACCCTTCACCTCACCCGCACGGGGGGACATGCCCATGAATCCGCCGATATCCTCATGGAAGGCCAGGCCGATGGACATGGCATACATCCCGTCTTCAGACGAGATGGTGGGACGCCCACCGGGGAAGCCCACGATCATGCCGCCCATGTGCACGGCTTCTTCCTTTTCCGTCGCCGCACGGAACGACGCCCAGGAAGAGGAAACACCACGGTCGGACGGCGGCGTGCCCAGGTCAGCCTTCTGCATGGCGCTGCCCAGGCTGCTGCCCATCCCGCCACCCATGCCGCTATCGCCACCGATATGGATATCGCGTGCGTAGCTTTCAGGCAGCGGCTGCCCCTTGCTTGCGGCAACCCGACGGGCCTGCGCCGCGTTGGCGGCGGGGGTGTTGCGAGATTCGGCACGGACCAGGCGCTGGCGCAGCACGCTGATCTGACCGGACATTTCCCGGCGCATTTCCTGCATCTCACGCTGCAGGGCCTGTATCTGCTGGGCATCCGACGCGGATGCTGCATGGGCCTGATGGAAGGAGGATGCGCCCCACAGGGCAGATGAACCAAGCAACAGAGAAACAGCGGACCGGCGGATCATATTAATCATTCCGTAATGAAGGGTGAGTTCATTTAGAATGCGCGCACAATCTTGTGTGTTATGTTTCGAATACAGTTTTATGAAGGATTTATGACAGTCCGGAATACAAAGAAGCCGCCCGGACACCGGGCGGCTTCATAATGTTATTACTTATATGTTATTATATGTCGGCTATATTATTTCGCGCTATCCCACTGCTGCAGGATATCGGTTTTTACATTCGCAGGCACCGGCACGTAATCAAGGCGCAGGGCCGCGGCATCCCCGTTTTTCAGTGCATAGCCAAAGAACTTGCGCACTGCCGGGCCATGGTCCGTCTTACCCGTCGGTACCGGCACCAGTACATAGGTGGGGGAGACAATCGGCCATGCGCCAGCCCCGGTTGTGTCCAGCAGGTCAACAGCGAAATGCGATGCATCCTTCCAGTCCGCCGCTTCCGCCGCGCGGCTGAAGCTGTCCATGCCCGGTGCGACATAGGCGCCACTGTGGTTCTTCAGCTTGACGGTCGTCATGTGCGCGTTGGCGGCAAAGGCATATTCGACATAACCGATCGCCCCTTCGGTATTCCGCACGGACGCGGCCACGCCATCATTGCCGCGCGCGCCGATCCCGCCGGGCCATGAAATGGATGCACCAGCACCCTGCCCTTCGCGCCATTCAGGGGAAACACGGGCCAGATAGCCGGTGAAAACCGCCGTCGTGCCAGACCCGTCCGCACGGTGCACGGTAGCGATGGGGGTATCGGGCAGCTTCATGCCGGGGTTGAGGGCTGCGATCTTCGGATCATTCCACTGCTCGATCTCGCCACGGTAAATGGCGGCCAGCGTCGGACCATCAAGCTGGATCTGGTTGGCGGCAACCCCCGGCAGGTTGATAACCGGTACAATGCCGCCCATGACGGTCGGAAACTGGAACAGGTGGGCGTTTTCCAGCTTCTGGCGATCCATGGGCACGTCGGATGCGCCAAAATCAACCGTGCCTGCCAGAATCTGGTTCTGCCCGGCGCTGGAGCCTACGGTCTGGTAATTCAGGCTGACGCCAGCAGCACTGCGCCCGTCAGCACCCCATGCCCCGTAAATGGGCGCAGCGAAGCTGGAGCCGGCGCCTGTAATATCCGCGGCATGCGCCATAACCGGCAGCGCGGTCGTCAACAGGGCACATGTAAGCATTCGAGCAGGAAAATACATAATACTCATGTTCTCCGACATGAAGAAGACAGACGTGTCTGGCTATGTCTCAGACATGGGCGGACATTAGAAAACTGCCGAAACAAATAACAATGATATGTGCATGACAGTTTTATGAAGGATTTATGAAATTACCCTGCCTGTCCTGTCGTGTTTCCTGCGCCATGAAATAAAAAAGGGCATGAAATGGCCGCAGCCACTCCATGCCCTGCATATGATCGTGCCGTAACGCGAAAGCGGATCAGGAACGGCTGTAGGCGTCTTCCAGCCGGACAATGTCATCTTCCCCCAGATAGGGGCCGGACTGGACCTCGATCAGCGTCAGGGGAATGCGACCGGGATTTTCCAGCCGGTGCACGGCCCCGAGCGGCAGATAGACACTTTCGTTTTCCCGTACGAGGATCGTTTCCTCATTGCGCGTGACCTGCGCCGTGCCTTCCACCACCACCCAGTGTTCGGCACGGTGATAGTGTTTCTGCAACGACAGCTTTTCCCCCGGCTCCACCACGATCCGCTTGACCTGGAAACGGTTGCCGACAATCAGGGTCTCGTAGAACCCCCATGGGCGGTAACAGCGGCTGTGGGCAGTCGCTTCCTTGCGGCCATCCTTCTTCAGTTGCGACACAATGGCCTTTACGTCCTGCGCGTGATCACGGTGTGTCACCAGCACCGCATCGTCACTGACCACCACCAGCAGATCTTCCACCCCGGTTACCGCAGTCAGGATGCCATCGGTACGCACATAGCTGTTTGATGTATTGAACACCGCGACATCGCCAATGGTCACGTTGCCGTGGCCGTCCCTGGGGCCCAGTTCCCACAATGCGTCCCAGCTTCCCACGTCGGACCAGCCGAAATCACCGGGTATGACGGTCATGAGGCCGGTGCGCTCGGCCACCGCGTAATCGATGGAGATATCGGGCGAACTGGCGAACGCCGCCGCATCCAGCCGTTCAAAATCGATATCCGACTTACGGTCCTGCACGGCCTGCCGCACGGCGGTCAGGATGGCGGGTTCGCACTTTTCCATTTCCTGCAGCATGGTGCGGGCCGTGAACACGAACATGCCGGAATTCCACAGGAACTGCCCTGACTGCAGCATGCGCGTGGCATTCGCGGCATCGGGTTTTTCCACGAAGCGCGCAACGCTGTAGGCACCATCATACCCGGCCAGCGGGGCGCCCTTTTCGATATAGCCATACCCCGTTTCCGCCCGGGTTGGCGTCATGCCGAATGTCACGATGCGCCCCGCGCGCGCCACCCTGACCGCAATATCCAGCGCGGGCGCGACATTTTCGGGTTTCTGGATCGCGGCATCGGCCGCCATGACCCACAGCACGGCATCGGGATCGGTTTCCGCCGCCAGCACGGCCGCCGCGGCAATGGCAGGGGCGGAATTGCGGCCAACCGGTTCCAGCAGGATGCGCGGCGCGGTAATGCCGACTTCCCTCAGCTGCTCGGCCATGGCGAAGCGATGTTCGTTGTTGCAGACGATAATCGGGTTGGCAAATCCCGGCCCCTGGCTGCGCAGGGCGGTTTCCTGCACCATTGTCCGCCGGGAGACCAGCGGCCAGAACTGCTTGGGATACGAACTGCGCGAGACGGGCCACAACCGGCTGCCGCTGCCGCCAGACAGGATAACCGGTATCACTGGCGTGGTAGGATGCTGCGATGTTGCATGCGTGACGGAAACGACCATTCTCACTCCTGAAAAACCGGCGCTGTACAGAAGAAAACCGGTAAAAACCTTTAATGAACCTGCTGCCCCGACATACGCAGGACATCCAGCGAGGCGCGCAGCTGCATCGCCTTTTCAAAATCGGCGATCTGCTGGCGCCGGTCCGCGAACAGAATGGCGTCCACATGAATGACCAGCTTGCGCAGGCGCCAGAACTGCTCGGCATCGACAATCAGCGTGCGCGACATGTCCTCCAGTGCACCAACCTGTATGTATTTGGTGTGGTGCACGGGATCGTCATGCAGTTCCTCGACAAAGATCGGGACGAAACATAACGGCACCGAACAGGGCGCGGGCACAAAGGGACGTATTTCATGCCCGTCATAGACCTTGACGCGGCTGATATCGAATTTGCGATATTCCTGCAAAAGCCACGCCATCTGGGCCGGTGGCGCGATACGGGCGAATTCGGCGCGGGTAATGTCCAGGAAAACACGGCGGTCGCGTATGATTGTCGCGTCATATTCCGCAAGCTGTTTGGCGTAGGCCGCCTCTTCCTGTGAATGCTTCATCAGGATGTTATGCCTAGCGAAGTTCGCGTCGCTCTGGCTGTCGCGGCTCAGGTACACCGCAAAGCCGCCCAGCACACACAGCAGGACAGGCAGGGCCATGCACATCCACCAGTGCCGCCTTGCAAATGCCAGCACGCCCGTATGCTCCAGCGTCTGCGCCGGATGATACATCATCCACCGGTCTCCCTGACTGTATGCCCGTCCAACAGGAATGTACCATGCGTCAGGCGGTTTCCTGCCCCCTGCGGGCAGGGCCGTTTTTCTGGCCCGTCATACTAGCAGAACAGGCCTGTTCCTGTCATGCAGGGAGATATTCCCTGCCCCCAGCACAGGTTGCGCCTGCATGTCCCGCCTGCCCCTGCATCTTGCCATCCTGTCATGCATCATGCTGCCGGTCTCGGGCACGCGGGCGGCGACACCCCTGCCACCGGTTCCTACGGCCGGGCCAGTCATTGAACGTGTGGTGCTGGTCGCGCGTCACGGCATACGCAGCCCCACCCACCCCATCGCGGAACTGGACGCACATACCCACCGGCACTGGCAGACCTGGCCCGTCGCCCCCGGTGCCCTGACGGACCACGGCAGACGCGACCTGGCCCTGATGGGGGGGGCACTGGGTCGGTATTACCGGCAGGCCGGCGTGCTACCCACGCAGGGATGCAGGGCGGGGGCAGTCGCGGTCTGGTCGGATGCGACGGACCAGCGCACGCTGCAGACCGGCGACATCATGGGCCACGCCCTGACGCCCGGCTGCCCGGTCGTTACGGACAGCCTGCCCGCGGGTTCGCATGATCCGGTTTTCAACGACCTGCATGCATACGATACGCCTGCATTGCAGCAGACGATCATGACCGAGCTGTCCACCGCACTGGCGCATGACCGTGACGGCCGTCCCGCCGACGTACGGTTGGCGCAGGCCACAGCGCAGGCCGTGGTCCAGCCTAACGGATGCGCCATGGGCACGCCCTGCTTTACCGGGCCGGACAGGGCCACGTGGCACAAAAACGCACCCAGGCTGTCCGGTGGCCTGTCACAATCCGCCGACGTGGCGGAAGACATGCTGCTGGAATATGCGCAGGGCATGCCCGATGACGCGATCGGGTGGGGACAGCCGGACATCCGTCATACGATCGATACCCTCATGCCCGCCCATGACCATGCCAGCCGCCTGATGCGCCGCCTGCCGGCGCTGGCCTTTCCACGCGGGCATGTGCTGGCGGCCATGATAACGGAACTGGTGGCGGGCAATGCCGTGCGCGAACCGGATGGCGACATGATTGCGGCCGGCACGCCGGTTGTCCTGTTTGCAGGCCATGACAGCACGCTGGATATGCTGGCGGCGATCTTCGGCCTGGACTGGTCCTTTGCCGACATGCCTGACCCGACCGGCCCCGACACCACGCTGGGGTTCGAGACATGGCACATGCCCGATGGGCAGCAGCGGGTACGCGCAGTCATCTTCCACCAGGGGCTTGATGCACTCCGCACGGAGCACGCCATCACGGCACAGCCTGACATCCTGCCCCTACCCGCCTGTCAGTCCAAAACAGATGGAAGCTGCACGCTGGCCGATTTCACACGGGTTTTTACCAGCCGCCTTTCGGCATACCGGCGGGACTGAAACCGTTGCTGGCGACTGCCTGAACAACCCGGTTTACGAAACAGCCCACGAGTTCCGGGAACGTTTCTGGTGAAGCCTTGGGAAAGGTTACCTTGCTGGAAAAAGGCATCCCCGGACCCTATTTCAGTTTTCGCGGGCTGCTTCGTGCCCGACCGGAATGGCCATCTCCGCATCCTGCGCCGAAGGCGGCATGACCACCCTGCAGAACCGGAACCCCGTACCCGCGCGCGCATGGCGCGCCAGCACATGCGCCAGACGGGGCTGGGTTACGGTTGTGGCAATCCGTTCATCCATTTCCATAACCACAAAGCGGCGCGTTCCCCCATCCGCCGCGTTCAGGTCCATGACAGCCTGCGCTGTCGTGCCCGATCCGCCAAAGGCATCCAGCACCACGGCACCCGGATCGGGACACAACGCCCGCAGCAGGTATGTCACCAGCGGAAGCGGCTTGGGATAGTCAAAGCGGACACCGCACCGCGCCAGCGCGGCCGACGCCTGCTGCACCGTCCCCATGCCCTGCAGCACGGTCAGGATATGGCTGGGCTGGTCCTGACGGTCCTTTTCCATGAACACCGCCCCGCTGGCGGTCAGGTAAAACCGGGTTTTCAGTCCCTGCCGGTCGGTAATATCCTTAAATCCCGCCGCAATGAACGCCGCGCACTGCCGCCGCGAACTCCATCCGCTGCGCAGGGTAACGGGATGCACCAGCCGTCCCGCGCGGACTTCCATCGGCGCGGTAAAGCGTGGCCAGAAGGCGGGATCTACCGGGACGGGAATGACGCCGTGGTCAAAGCTTGCGGGAAAACCGGCCGGCAGCACCAGATCACGGACCGGGTTGCGTGGCCCGTTCTTGACAATGGTGTTGCGAATGACCGGCCGCCGCAGCTTGCTGCGGGCGCCGACCTGTGGGGCCAGCACGCGCCCGGGAACGAAACGCCGGGCATCACGCGCAAACACCACCACATATTCATGGTTGGTCTTGATGCGGCTGTGGTTATCGATATTGCCGGTATTGACCCAGACAAAGGTCGCCAGAAAATTCTCCGCCCCGAACACCTCCTCCATCAACAGACGCAGGCGAGGGTATTCACGGTCATCGATGCAGCAGGCAATGACGCCATGTTCAGCCATAAGCCGCCGCAGGTACAGCAACCGCGGATACATGAGACATAGCCAGCGGTCCTGCCGGGACAGGGCGCGGGCCACCGCCGGACCCAGCGCCGCATCCAGCCAGTGCAGGCCCGCGGGCGTGCTGGCGCTGTCATCATACAGCCAGTCGCGCCGGCCCGTATTATAGGGCGGATCGGTCAGCACCATGTCCACCCGTCCCGCATGATCGGGCACAAGCGCATCCAGCGCCGCAAGGTTGTCCCCCAGGATGATCCTGTCGCCCCCCTGCGCCGCCCCACGGGACAGGGCGGGGTCAACCTGCAGCACGCCCCGACGCATCCGTTCCAGATAAACGGTGACGGCGTGCTTGCCCTCCCATTCCAGCGTGGCCACGTGCCCTCCGTCCCTGCCTGCATAATGCCGCCCCACTATCCCGCAATCCGCCCCTTCAGGGAAAGACGGCAGGTCAGGGCAGTGCTGGACAGGGCATTTTCCATATACATTATGATTGATAATACCTTGACAGACTGAAGCCGGACAGACCTGCACGCAGGAAAATCCGGCTCATACGCCCGGAAATCCCGCCGCGGCGCATGACGCCCCATCGGATCATGCGGCTATCCCCAATTGCGATACACAGCGCCCGATACGACCTCACGCAGGCACACTATCTTGCTGGAAGGTCCTGCTGACATATGGGCTGCCAACGGATTCCCATCGCTACAGATGATAGGCAGGGCAGTCTCCAGCAAGACCGAGGAAAACCACGATCGCCACCTGCAACGCAGCAATTCCATCCCGTACCAACCGCCGCCGCAAACGCAGCAGATGTGCGTCATACGGACCGGCTGTAAGCGCTGCCTCCGCCTTACGCGCGGCACTTCATGATGAACCGGGCCATTCGTGGCATCGCAACCGCATTGTCAGGTACCTGTCGCCGTTCCACCTGAACCGAAAGACACAGTTCCCCTTATCCATCAGGCCGCAGGTCACGGATGAAACGTCGCCTGTGCCTGTATTGAGCATCACATTGATCGGGCAGCGTTGGAATGAGAGAGAACCTGAAAACAATCCATCGATAAATAAGAGAAATGTTTTCAGATATTGCTTTTCATAGGGAGCAATCTATTTCGAAGCTTTTTGGAAAAAGCTTCACCAAAAACGTTTTCCGGATTTATGGATTGCGTCGTGCAGTGAACATCATGAATAGACATGGTAATATTTAACAATGAAAATCATAATAAAAATATAAATATTTATAAAATATCATGAATAATGATGGTAATAAATATAAACTTAATACATATAATTATGATAGCATTTCCATCTTTTGTCCAGACATCCATCCTGACCAGATCGACAACTTCACAGGTATTCTCCGCGTCAAATAGGTCATTCCGGAAGGATCACAAATATATACATTTAATTTATATTTATTATATAAATAACATTTATTTAACTAAATGATATTATAGTGATTTTTAATAATTTATCAAAGTAACCTGTCGCCAGAATGGGCATGTTACTGGTCATTATTATTGTTCATTTTCTGCCATATATGGTACATTATCTGTGAATATGATATTTTCCGCCCGCTGCAATTCATAACGACATTGATACAGGATACGTTTTTTTGAATCGCGATCTCTTTGACAGCATGGCCATGGATACGCTTGAGGCCATGCTGAACACCCGCACTTTGGATGAACTGGCCGCCCGGTTCCATAAAGCCGTCAGCCTGATCGGGGATTTTTACTGTGTCGCGGGCATCATAAAGAAGTTCCAGCCCGGCGGCCTGCGCCCCACGACATCCAGTTATCCTACATCGTGGACCCGCCATTACATGGGCAGCGAATACGGGCGGGTGGACCCGGTGCTGCGCCGTGCCATGACCAGTGCCACAGGGTTTGGATGGCATGCATGTGACCCGGTGAAACAGCAGGAAAAGGCGCTGGTGACCGACATGCATGACTTTGGCATACATGACGGGTTCGTCGTACCAATCCATGGGCCGGATGGCTCGGTCTTTCTGGTCAATTTCGGACAGCTTGCGCGCAAAATGGTATCACCACGCATGCAGGTCGTGCTGACAATGCTGGCCATGCAGTATTACCAGCAGTACTGCCGCCTGACGACGCCACCCGAACCCCAGCCACCCGCACTGACACAACGCGAGTGCGAATGTCTGTCATGGGTAGCCAATGGCAGGACCACCGTGGAGGTCGCGGACCGGCTGATGCTGAACGAGAACACCGTCAAATTCCATCTCAAGAACGCACAGCGCAAGCTGGACTGCACCAACCGCGTGACCACCGTACTCAAGGCCATCTCCCTTGGCCTGATTGTCATCTAGCAGCCTTCGCCCTGCTCGCGGATCATGCCAGCGCCGAGACGGGGCAATCCGCACCATGTGCAGGATAACGCGCCCATGCCCTGTGCAGGACACGGCGTGATTTATGTAACGCTGGTACAGGATACGTCCTGCATCCCCTGCCTTACCTGCACTCCTGACTGAAAATAAGCCTGCGGGATAATCAATTATTAATTGATCTCCCCTAGCAGAATGTGTGTGCACGCCCGACAGGCGGCATTGCCGCCCGTTATTCCTTCCCGCCTCAGCCAAGGTAAAGACAGTGCCCGCGGACCCGCTGCTGACGTTGACCCCGACCGAACAACAGGACCTTGAAACAGTAAAGGAATCAGGTCTGTTCGACGCTGATTTCTACCTTTCGGTCCATCGGGATGTCGCCGGGTCGAAAATCGATCCCCTAGTCCACTACATCAAATATGGCTTTCGGGAAGGACGCCAGCCCAACCGCAATTTCCGTCCCGCGTCATACCTGCGCCAGTATCCCGATGCTGGTGCGGACAACCGCAATCCCTTCATCCATTTCATCAGGACGCATGGGGGGTGTCATATCGCCCATCACGGGCTGCTGCCCCGCTTCCACCTGGAAGACCTGAGCGTTGGCGCACGGACACTGGAACAGCTCCCGTTTTTTGAACCTGACCTGTACCATGACATCAACCGCGACCTTGAACGCGCGACAACCGACATGGCCGAACATGCCCTGCTGTATGGCGTGCCGGAAGGCCGACGCATTTTCGGCGCACTGCATGTCTCGCGCACCCTTGGCGCGTTGTGCGTAGCGAAAGGGCTGGATGATGCGGACTATATCGTCCCTGACGGCGCGGTACCTGACAGTATCGGGATCTATTACAATTCCAACGGCAATGTCTTCATTCATGAAATCGCATCCGACCTGCACGCAACTCTGTGCGATGCAGGACTGAACTGCGCCCTGCTGGATGAAAACAGCGATCCCGACACCCGGCCTGAACTGTGCATTTTTGTTGCCCCGCATGAATTCTTCCATCTGGGACGGGGGCAGGACTGGGCCACGGGGGCGATTATCCGTGACGCGATCATGTTCAACACCGAACAGCCCCAGACATTATGGTTCGAACGCGGCATTCCCTTCCTGCTCATGGCGGCGGGCGTCATCGACATCTGCCACCAGATGGCGGAAAGCTTCCGGCAGGCCGGGCTGCCCGCCATCCATTTCACGCCCAATATCGGCACTGAAACCACGTACCTGCACCAAAGCGACATGCAGCACGCCATGGTGCGGATTCTGCCTCCTGCATGCCGCAGGCGCCCGGACCGGAACACGCCGTTTGCCGACCGGCTGCTGGACATCAGTTTCTTTGGCGGCGCCTCGACCCATCGGGAGGCCTTCTTTGCCCGCAATGCCGCCTTCTTCGCGCAGTTCCGCAATTACTTTTACTATCGCAAGTTCACTACGCCGATAGACAGCAGCCCCCGCGATAACCCGCTGTCGCGTCTGGCGTCCCACGTGGCGGGACATTCACGCATCGCGCTGAACATCCACCGCGACGACTACGGTTTTTTTGAATGGCACCGCATCGTCAAGGGCGCGATGGCCAATGGCAGTGTGGTCGTCTCCGAACCCTGCCTGCCGCATCCGGTCTTTCGCCCCAATGAACACTTCCTGGAAGAAAGCGGCCGCCATATCCCCAACCTGATCGAATGGCTGCTGCATACGCCCGATGGTCGGGCAAAGGCGGAAGAGGTACGCCTGAACGCCATGCGGGCCATCGATACCCCCGCCCATAACCGGGCCCGCTGCGCGCGGATCCGCGGGTTCATTTCGCATGTATGGAGCACGCCGGAAACATGAGCATCACCGCCCCATGGATGGCCACGGGCCAGACCGCGTTCACCTTCCGCAGCCGTCGCAAGAAACCGCTGGATCTGGTCAGCGTGTGCGTCACGAATTTCAATTATGGCGACTATATTACCGATGCCCTGGACGCCATCGCCGCACAGACCCACGCACCCCTTGACCTGATCGTGGTGGACGACCATTCGGACAGGGATGACTCCGTCGCCCTGATTACTGCGTGGATGGAAGAAAACCACCAGCGTTTCTGGCGCTGCACCCTGATCGTGCATACCCGTAACCAGGGACCGTCCGCCGCCCGGAACACAGCCTTCAGGCATGCCATGGGTGCGTTCGTGTTCGTGATAGACGCCGATAACACCATCTACCCCCGCGCCATCGCCCGACTGCATGAAGCAGCCCGCGATGGCGGGTTTGATGCCACGTACTGTCAGCTGGAATATTTCGACCGGGAGCAGCGTATCGGGTCGGCCGACATATGGGACCCCGCGCAGATGACGCGGGAAAACTACGTTGATGTCATGGCCCTGATCCGCCGGCAGGCATGGGCTGACGTGGACGGCTACAGCCATATTGACCAAGGCTGGGAAGATTATGATTTCTGGCTGAAATTCATCGACCATGGCTTTGAAGCAGGCTACGTACCCGAAATCCTGTGCCGCTACCGCATGCATGGTAATTCACGCACCACAAATGATGCATGGGCCGCCCATGAAAGCCTGCGCGGCATCATGGCGTTCCGCCATCCTGAACTGACTGCGCGCTACCTTTTGGCCACCCCCGACGTAAAGGCATAACAAAGGGATATTTCCGCCTTCCCGGCTTGTCCCTATGATGTCGGGCATGACACCGCCCAGTGCTCCCCTACCCGCGACCAGCCGCCGGATTATCGTAACCGGATGCGATCACGCCTATTTCCATCTGGTAACCGAACTGATCGCGTCCGTACGCGATCATGCCGATACCCCCATCGGGGTCATCGACTGCGGGATGACGCCACACCAGGTCGCGCAACTGACGGCGCGGGGCATTCGGATCATCACACCCCATATTCCCGACTACGCCCCGAAACGGGCTGTCAGGAAACGGCCCAGCCTTGCCATCAACATAAGCAAGCTGTGGCTGGACCAGATGCTACCGGAATTCGACCTGATCCTGTGGCTGGATGCCGATACATGGGTGCAGGATGGCCGGGCGCTTGAACAGATGTTCGCCGCGGGGGAAAGCGGCACGCTGGCCATCGTGCCGGAAATCGGTGCCAAGATCGCCAACCTGCTGGGGGTGCGCTGGATCTGTCCGGGGTGGATGCAGATCCGGTCCTTTCTATATAAGAACGCCAGCCGTGCCCGCCTGCCGTTCCATATCCGCACGCGCATTGGTGCAAAGCCACTGCTGAATGCCGGGGTATTCTGCCTGCACCGCAATGCTACGATCTGGCCCGTACTGCGCCGGTGGCAGGCCCGGATCCTGCCCCGTCGCGGAATGGCTTTCACCCAGGATCAGCTCTGCATGGCGCTGGCAGTGTATGTGGATGACCAGCCCGTCACGTTCCTTGACAACAGTCACAATTACCTTGGCCCGTGGTTGCTGGATGAACGCACGGGGCAACTGGCCAATCTGTTCTTTCCCCATGCACCCATTGGCATCGTCCACATGGCATCACAGAAGGCCATGCGCAGCGCACTGGACAATACCATGGCCATTCCCACCATTCAGGGCGGCACGGCGGCGGTCAACCTGCGTTACGCCGGCATGCGCGGCCTGTCACGCAGGGCCAGCGGCCCCTGACCCGGTCTTTCGGGCCGCCTGCACGCGCTCGGCAGCACTGCGAAGCTGTTCGGCAAGGTTGAGGGCGAGTTCGGGTGGCAGCACGGTCACCACGCGCCTGTTGCCCTTGGGCATGTGTTCGGGCGCGGTCGCCATGAACAGGTCCATGACCACAATGGAATCCTGCACGGCTTCCGCCCCGCAACTGACGGTGGGATAGACCACAGCCCGACCGGCTGCATCGCGTTCTTCATTCATGATGGACATACCTTGTCATGCGCCCGGGCTAGCGCGCCGTGGGCGGGCGCGTCTGCTCGCGCCGCAGTTGCAGGTTAAGCGCCTGTATCGTCTTGCGCGCCACGGCCAGTTCGTCACGCATACGCGCCAGTTCCGCCTTCAGCGCCGCGATTTCAGCCCGCAGGGCGGGGGGATGATCAGCCATCTGCACACTTCCTTATGATATCAGGAGGGTTTGATACCGGAATCGAAACGGGCACGCACCTGGTCAAACAGGGTTCGCGCCGCCATGTCCTTTGCATCGGTATGTTCGATATGGTGACGCATGTGCGCCGCGATTTCATCCGCATGCAGGACCTTTGCATCCACCAGCATCTGCATAAGGTCCATGATCACAAGCTGCTGGGCCGCAATCATCTTGACCACGGGCATCACCTTGGCCTGCGCCGCATCGCCCGCTGCCTGCGCAAGGGCCTTGCGCAACTGCTCCGTGACCACCTCATCATTCATGATTGTGCTACTCCGCTCTTGTCATCATGCGACAGGCATGGTGATAGCAAACGGCCAGCACAGCAATGCCGCCCATGCAGGGCGGCCCATAAGCCTACGATATACCTTCCGCCCGACAGGACCGTAAACCGCCATGTCACCGCCCATCATACCCGATGATGAATTACATGTGACCTACATACTGGCATCCGGCCCCGGTGGGCAGAACGTCAACAAGGTCGCCACTGCGGCCCAGCTTCGTTTTGACGCCCGCAATTCCCCCACCCTGTCGGGCCGGATCAAGCACAGGCTGATCGACGTGGCGGGCAGCCGGATGACCGGCGATGGCGTGATCGTGCTGACGGCCCGGCGCTTTCGCAGCCAGATCCGCAACCGCGAGGACGCGGTCGCCCGCCTGCATGACATGATCGCGCAGGCCAGCGCGGTACAGGCCTATCGCGTGCCCACCCGTCCCTCACGCACGCAGCGCAGGAAGCGGATGGACAACAAACAGCATCGCAGTCGCGTCAAGCAGGGCCGCAGCGGTCGGTATACCGACTGAAACGCACTGCCACCCCGCCCGTGTCGCGGCTGCCTACGCAGCGGCCTGCTTCTGCTTCGTCATGATCCGCTGCAGCAGTGGCACGAATTCAGACAGGTGCCCGATGCGGATCAGGCCCGGCCATTGCGGCGCGGGACGCGACAGGTCACGCAGCAGCACGCAGGCCATGCCCGCACGGCGGGCGGCTTCGGCACCGGCATCGGAATCTTCCAGCACGATACAGTTGCCTGGCGGGACATTGTCCTGCTCGGCCGCATACAGGTACAGGTCGGGCCGGGGCTTGGGCATGTTCAGGTCGCGCCCGGAATGGATGCGGTCTTCATCCAGCATCTGGTCCAGGCCCGTGCTGCTGAACTTCGCGTCCATTTCAGCCATGGATGAATTGGATCCGATCCGCACCGGCAGACCAAGATCGAGTGTGGCTTTCAGCATGTCTTCCGCGCCATCCACGGTCTGGGCGTCGGTTTTCATCATGGTGACGATACGGTTCTGGACCTGCATGTCCCAGTCCGCGGGCAGTTCCTTGCCGCTTTCCTTGGCGATCCGGTCACGGATCTTGGCCAGTTCACCGCCGGTAAACAGTTTGTTCGCCTGCTCGTCCGTAATGTTCCAGCCGTATTTCCGGGCTTCCTGCGCCATGATGCTGGTGGACAGATATTCCCCATCGACCAGAACGCCATCACAATCGAAAATAACCATACGCAACTTCCCATCGGGACGCACGGCAGCGGGCAGTTGATTATCGGATTTGCTATGTAAATTCAAAGTTCAGACCCTACCTTTCATGCACTTCTTGCACGCCGAAACAAAAACATATTGCGCCAGAAGCCATGCATTATAGATATGGGATGATTTTTGATATTGAAAGAACAAAATTTACATTTTTTCGTAACCCATTAAATGATGAAATATATTTATTATTTAATGCATTTTTAAATTTATTTAATATTTACATTTGATATTGGTGTTGAATCTGGCGGGTTTTCTATTGTTATTCTTTAAATTTACTCATGAATTACTGCGCGATTCCATGCATGGAACATGCCCGTGATCCCAGGGCTGTTTCCAGACCGCGATACCCGAAAACTTTTATATTTTTCATTCCCTTAAACACGATTACGGCCCGATCATGCTTCCTGCATGTCGGGCCGCAATCCATCATGCGCCGGTCATATCACTGGGCACCTAGCCCTTGCGCACGGTCTTCTGCCCCTTCGCGGGCTGGGGCGTTGGCGTATGTTCGGTCCAGCCACCGCCAAGGGCGCGGTACAGCGTCACCAGATTCTGGTACCGCGACACCGAAATGGAAATCTGCCACTGCTGCGCCTGCAGATAATTCCGCTGCGAGACAAGGGATGTCAGATAGGAATCCGTCCCCGCATTGTACCGCAGCATGGCCAGACGGTAGGCATCGCCCGTTGTCGAGACATAGCTGTCCATCTGTCGGGTTTCATCACGGTAGGTATCGCGTGCGGCCA
Source organism: Komagataeibacter oboediens (assembly GCF_018491655.1). Classification (NCBI taxonomy): domain Bacteria; kingdom Pseudomonadati; phylum Pseudomonadota; class Alphaproteobacteria; order Acetobacterales; family Acetobacteraceae; genus Komagataeibacter; species Komagataeibacter oboediens. Next base: position 445,341 of record NZ_JABLUU010000001.1, read on the forward strand.
GAGCATCCGCCACCTCGCGGAAGGCGGACTGCACCGTTTTTTCATATGCCGCCGCCTTGTACGCCCGCATGGCGCGCGATGCCTTCAGGTTACCGCTGTTCTGTCCCCAGTTCAGCAGGGGCACCTGCAACTGCGGGGACACCCCCCACGTTGTCGCAGCCGAAGTAAACAGCTTATGCGGCTGCAGGCTGCTGATCCCGTCAGATGCCGTCAGGGTAATGCGGGGATAGAACGCCGCCTTGGCTGCACCGATATCCGCATTGGCCGCCAGCAGGTCATGTTCCGCCGCCATGATATCGGGCCGATGTTCCAGCACATCCGCCGGCAGGCCCGGCGGCAGATCCTGCATGATGGTCTGCTGCCCCAGCGGGCGGGCCGGGGGCAGGTTGGCGGGAATTGGCTGACCAATCAGCATCGTCAGCAGGTTTTCGTCCTGCGCCACGTGCCTGCGTGATTCATCACGGAAGGCGCCGCTCTGCGCGACCTGTGTTTCGGTCTGGCGTACGGTCATCTCATCCGTTTCACCATGGGCAAAACGGGCCTTGACCATATCCAGCGTCTGCTGCTGCGACGCCATCGTCTCGTCCGACAGATGCAGTTGCGCCTGATCGCCCAGCCACGAGATATAGGCTGTGGCAACCTGCGAGATGATGCTGATCAGCATCGCGCGGGCGTTTTCACGCTGCATGAGCGCATGTTCCGCGGCCTCCCGCGACATGCTGCGGATACGCCCGAACAGGTCGATCTCGTACGACGAGACGCCAATGCCCATCTGGTAATATTTGAACATGGGCGGATGCCCGGTATCCAGACCCGGCGCGAAGCTCAGACCAGCAGCGTCCGATGGTCCCTGGAATATTGCCTCGCCACCGCCATTGATGGCGGGAAACAGGCTGGCGTGCTGGATATCAAACTGCCCCTGCGCCCGGCGGATGTCGGCGGCCGCCTCCCTCAGGTCGCGATTTTCACGAATCGCAATGGCGATCAACGCCTTCAACCGGGGATCGGTAAAGAATTCCGACCACCCCAGATCCGCCGCCAGCGGATTTTCCACCACGGCGTCCCCGGTCGTGGCATAGGCGGGCCACGCCGTGGCCAGTGGCGGGGCAGGACGCTTGTAATGCGGGATCATGGTACAGCCTGCCAGCAGCGTCGCCGCGAGGCCAGCCGTTGTCACCCGCCTGAATGTGGAGAGAACGGTCATCTGCATTACTCTCCCTTTGTCCGTTCGGACATGCGCTGCACACGGAACAGGCGCAGCACCACCACAAAGAACAGCGGCACGAAATAGACAGCCAGCAACGTCGCCGTCACCATGCCCCCCACCACGGCCGTGCCAATCGCGATACGCGCGGCCGACCCCGCCCCCGTTGCGATCGCCAGCGGGAACACACCCACCACGAAAGCAATGGATGTCATGAGGATGGGCCGCAGGCGTTCACGCCCGGCTTCCAGCACGGATTCCTCCAGCGTTGCACCATTTTCAAAGAAGGCCTTGGCGAATTCCACGATCAGGATGGCGTTCTTGACCGCCAGCCCCACCGTGGTCAGCAGGCCGACCTGAAAATACACGTCATTGGCAAGCCCACGCCCCAGGGTCGCGACAATCGCGCCCAGCACGCCCAGAGGAATGACCAGCAGCACGGCAAAGGGGATGGCCCAGCTTTCATACAGGGCGGCAAGGCAGAACAGGATGACGATCATGGCCAGCGCATAAAGCGGCCCGGTGGAAGCGCCCGACGCCATCTGTTCAAAGGACAGGCCCGTCCATTCATAGCCGATGCCCTTGGGCAACTTGGTCAGGATGTCCTTCATCGCGGCGATCGAGTCACCCGAACTGTAACCCGCTGCGGGCTGGCCAAGGATTTCGAAGGCATTGAGGCCGTTATAATCCTCCACCTTCTGCGGACCCATGATCCATTCACCGGACACGAAGGCGTTGAACGGCACCATGCCCCCCGTGATATTGCGGATATACCACTTGTTCAGGTCATCAGGGATCATGCGCGCATCCGGCTCGCCCTGGATATAGACCTGCTTCACACGGTCATCGCGCAGGAACTGGTTGACGTAGATCGACCCCAGCGCGCCCTCGATGGTGGTATTGATGTCCGCAATGGTGATGCCCAGCGCATTCGCCTTTTCACGGTCGATGTTCAGGTGAAACTGCGGCGCATCCTCCATGCCGTTGGGGCGCACGGCGGTCAGGCGATGGTCCTTTGCCGCCAGGCCCAGCACCATGTTCCGCGCTTCCAGCAGCTTGGCATGGCCAAGATGCCCGCGATCCTCCAGTTCAAGGTCGAAGCCGGTGGCATTGCCCAGTTCCAGCACGGCGGGCGGGTTGATGGCGAAGATCTGCGCCACCGGATCCATCCAGAAATGCATCATGATGCGCATGGCGATCGCAGCCGAGGACTGCGACGCGGCAGGCCGTTCATCCCAGTCCTTCAGGCGGATGAAGAAGGCGCCGGCACTCTGCCCCTGCCCTGCAAAGTTGAATCCGTTCATGGAATAGACGGATTCGACATTCCTACCTTCGGTCTTGAGGATATAGTCGGCAACCTTGCGGTTGACGGCTGCCGTTTCCTCCAGCGTGGCGCCCGCGGGCATGGTGACCTGCCCGAAGATCAGGGCCTGATCCTCATCGGGCAGGAAGCCACCGGGCAGGCGCATGAACAGCCAGCCCACGCCCACCGTGATCACGGCAAACACCAGCATGGACAGGCCGGCATGCCCCAGCACGCGGGTCACGCCCTTCTGGTACCCATTGGTCAGGCGGCTGAAATGACGGTTGAACCAGCCAGCGAAGCCTGCGGTCTTTTCGTGGCTGCCTGGCTTGAGCATGGTGGCGCACAGGGCCGGCGTCATGACCATGGCCACCAGAACCGACAGCCACATGGCCGCGACAATGGTGATGGAAAACTGCCGGTAGATCACACCGGTTGACCCGCTGAAGGCGGCCATGGGCAGGAACACCGCCGTCAGCACCAGCACGATGCCGACCAGCGCGCCCGAAATCTCGTCCATGGACTGACGGGCGGCCTCCCTGGGGGAAAGCTTTTTTTCCGTCATCACGCGCTCGACGTTTTCCACCACCACGATGGCGTCATCCACCAGCAGGCCAACCGCCAGCACCATGGCCAGCATGGTCAGCGTGTTGATGGAGAACCCAAGCGCGGCAAGGATGCCGAACGTGCCCAGCAGCACCACCGGCACCGCAATCGTCGGGATCAGGGTGGCGCGGAAGTTCTGCAGGAACACCAGCATCACAAGGAACACCAGCGCGATCGCTTCGATCAGCGTGATGATCACGTCCTTGATCGACAGGACGATGAAGGGTGCGGTATCCAGCGGATAGACGGTCTTCAGCCCTGGCGGGAAGAACTGTTCCAGTTCCCTGATCTGCTCGCGCACTGCCGTTTCGGTCTGGAGCTGGTTGGCACCGGGAGCGAGTTTCAGCGCCATGCCGGATGCGGGCATGTTGTTGTAGAAGGAATGGGTGTTGTAGGTCTGCGGCCCCAGCTCCACATGGGCGACGTCACGGATGCGCACCTGCGAGCCATCCTGCTGCACCTTGAGGAGGATCTTTTCGAATTCCTCGGGTGAATGCAGGCGCGTCGGTCCGATGATGGTGGCGTCCAGGCGCGCGCCCTTCACGGCGGGTACACCGCCAAGTTCACCAGACGAAACCTGTATGTTCTGCGTCTGGATTGCGGTCTGCACATCGCCCACCGTCAGGCCGTATTTGTACAGCCTGGACGGATCGAGCCAGATGCGCATGGCATATTCCGCACCAAACAGCGTATGGTCGCCCACGCCCGTCACGCGGCTGAGCGGATCGGAGATGTTGGACGCCACGTAATCGGCGATGTCAGCGCCGCTCATGCTGTTGTCGGTCGAGATGAAGGCGATGACCATCATGAAGTTCTTGACGGCCTTCGTGATGCTCAGCCCCTGCGCCGTCACTTCCTGCGGCAGCTTGGGCTGCGCCAGCTGCAGCTTGTTCTGCACCTGCACCTGCGCGATGTCGGGGTTGGTTCCCTGCGCGAAGGTCAGGTCGATTTCCATCTGCCCCGATGCGTAGGACTGCGCGGAAATGTATTCCAGATGATCCAGCCCGAACATCTGCTGCAGGATGGGACGCACCACCGTATCGTTCACCGTATCGGCCGAAGCGCCGGGATAGGTGACCGAAATCGCGATCTGTGGCGGGGCGATGCTGGGATACTGGGCGATGGGCAGGCGGAAGATCGACACCCCGCCCACCAGCATGATGATCAGTCCGATCACCCAGGCGAAAACGGGCCGGTCGATAAAAAAGCGCGACAGAGACATGGGGGCTTATCCTGCCTTGGCCGGGGCGGACACATCCGCCGGGGTCACGGTATCGCCGGAGTGAATCTTCTGCAGGCCCTCAACCACCACGCGGTCGCCGCCCTTCAGCCCGTCCGTCACCAGCCAGTCTGTCCCAATGGCCTGGCTAACGGTAATGGGACGCAGCGTCACCTTGTTATCGGCATCGACCACCCAGACCTGCGGGTCACCATGGGAATTCCGCTGCACCGCCTGCTGCGGCACCAGCAGGGCCCTTGGGTCCGTGCCTTCGGCCAGCTGGGCATGGACATACATGCCCGGCAGCAGCAGCCGATCCGGATTGGGCATGACGGCACGCACCACAACCGTGGCGGTGGCTTCATCAACGTTGACTTCCGAAAACTCCATCCGGCCGGAATGTTCGTAAGTGGTGCCGTCCTCCAGCGTGATGGTGATGGCGGCGGCGTTATCGCCTGCGCGCGTCAGCCGTCCCTGCGCCAGTTCGCGCCTGAAGCGCAGCAGTTCGGTTGCCGGCAGGTTCACGTCCACGTAAATCGGGTCAAGCCGGGTGACGATGGCGACATTGTTGGTCTGGTTGGCGGTCACCAGCGCACCAACGGTCAGGATGGAACGGCCAATACGTCCGGTAATCGGCGCATTCATATGGGTATAACCCAGATCGACCGTGGCGCGCTCCAGCTGGCCTTTCGCGCTCAGGACATCGCCCTGTGCCGCGCGTTCAGCGGCCAGCGCGTCATCATATTCCTGCTGGCTGACGGCATGGGCCTTGAGCAATGGCCCGTAGCGGTTCAGCTTGGCCCGGGTCGTGACCTCGTTACCCTGTGCATGCAGCAGCTGGCCCTGCGCGCTGTCCACTGCCGCCTGATAGACGCGGGGATCGATCTGGTACAGCTGCTGTCCCGCCTGCACGTCGGTGCCTTCGACAAACAAGCGCTGCTGGATGACGCCGCTGACCTGCGGACGGACCTGCGCGATTTCAAAGGCTTCGGTACGGCCGGGCAGCATCGTATGGATTTCTACCGGCTCGGCCCGGAGTGTTACGACCTTGACCGGCTGCGGCGGCAGCTTGGGAGGAGGCGCATGCCGCTGACACGCTGCCAGAGCAAGTATCAGAGCCGCCGGGGCTACGACACGGGAATAATGCATCATGGTCACCAACCGGCTTGCAGGCCGTTATATATAAAAATGTTTCTGAATCACGGCTGTGTCGTTTGCCGCACATAGCCGCCATAAGAAAGCCAAATAACGAAACCATTTGGTTTTCAATGAATAGAAAACTATATCGTCTCCATAAGCCGGTCAAGCAGCACGGCCACACAAAAGCGGGCGGAGCATATTACGAATGAGCAAGAATGGACATGGCGACCCCACGCCCGCGCCGCACGATTGCGACAACCGGCGACGGGGGCCCGGCAGACCACCAGAAATGGAGGAATGCGAACGCCGGGAGCGCATTCTGGATGCCGCCAGCGAAGTGCTGCAGCAATGCGGCTACCATGCTGCGTCGATGGACAAGGTGGCGCAGCATTCCGCCATGTCCAAACGTACGCTTTACCAGATGTTCAATTCCAAGCAGGACCTGTTCCATACCCTGATCAACACCCGCCTGTTCAACGTCACGCCGGATGAATGTCATTACCGCGATAACCCGGCGGAGGAACTGACGGAACTGCTGATGAACCTTGGCCGCATCATCCTCAGGCCGGACCGTATCAGCCTGATCCGCGCACTGATTACCGAATCACAGGAATCCGCCGATATCCGTCAGATCCTGACCAGCCTGCGTGCGGGGGGAAAGGAAAACGTACTGACCGGCTGGCTGGACCGTTATGTCCGTCAGCACCATTATGAAGTCAGCGATATCTACATATACAGTAACATGCTGTTTGGCATGACAATCGGCGACATGATGTTGCAGAGTCTGGCCTGCGCATCCGGCACTGCATGGATTGAACAGAACATGCGCCCGCGTTTTCACAAGGCCGCACGGATCTTCCTGGCTGGTTTCCAGCAGGAGCACGTCGACACTGCCAGCCCCGGTACAAGCTGAGGATTTCAGAGTTTCTGACGCATTTCCTGCCGGATCGCATTGCATTTCTTGGTAAATACGCTGGCCTGCGATGCCGTCATGAAATTGATGATGAAGGCCCCGACCAGTGAGCAGAACGACAGGGAAATGACAACCTTTCCCGTCACGCCAATGATCGCATCGTAATATTCTGCGGAATACCACAACAGGAACATACTGAGCACAGCCCCGAGAAAACCAAGGATTCCTGTTGAATGAATCAGGGAATCTTCTTCATTGCTGAAAGCTGAGGATTCCTTCCACAGCATATACAGCTTCTGGTTCATTTCATCGACCTGACAGTCATGTTCAAGCTGCGCAGCACTGGTCACCTTGCCCGGCGCGGACCGATGCATGTCCAGTTCCTGCTGGGCCTTGGCGAATACGCGCCGACGCTCTTTTATGGCGGGCAGACTGATGTCCACGAAACTGAGAATAGCAACATTCAGCCCTGCCGATAGCTGGACAACCGCCTGAAAGTCCCCCCATGTCTGCGTCATGTGGCTTCCCCTTTCCCACACATACCTGCCGTTAGGATACTGTAAGGAAAAGCACAGCAGGAGATCGCAAAATCGTTAGGCAGGGCTGCATTTGGCTATGGCGGCAACCTTGTCCTGAACGCAGAAAACCCGCCTTTTTGGCGGGTTTAATGATCTTTATCAGATGGATAATGCA